>CAYSRA010000005.1:0-37390 GCA_964433205.1 uncultured Thiohalobacter sp.
TACGATCAAGGATGAAGAGGTGACTACGTAGTATGCCAACAATACTCAGAATTGGACCCTATCGGTTCTTTTTCTACAGCAATGAAAGAGGAGAGCCGCCCCACATCCATGTGCAGGGGGAGCGATTTCTTGCTAAATTTTGGCTAAGCCCTGTTGCGCTGGCTGGTTCGAAACGCTTCGCATGAATTGCGAACGATTCAGAAATATGTTGATGAAAACAGGGAAATATTCCTGGAGGCGTGGAATGAGCACATTAGCAGTTGAAACCCATCCCCTGGCTCAGAGTGTCGAGTTTACAGACGATGATCTGATTGTCTCATTGGTTGATAGACGAAAGGTTACAGTCCCATTAGTTTGGTTTCCGCGTTTGACAGAAGCCACGAAAACACAGCTAGAGAACTATGAGCTTTTGGGTGATGGGGAAGGTATTCACTGGCCCGAAATGGATGAAGATCTGAGCGTAGCCGGATTGCTGTGTGGTGATCACTAGCATTACATTCTCATCTTTTGCTAATTAAGTCATTGATAATATGGCGCGCCCGACAGGATTCGAACCTGTGACCCTCGGTTTCGGAAACCGATACTCTATCCAACTGAGCTACGGGCGCGTATCGATGCGAGGGCGAATGATACCGCCAACCGGGCGGCCGGCGCCAGAGGAATTGGGGGCGTTCAGGCTTTCTCGTCGAACAGCGCTCCGATCATTTTATCGGCGGCCTTGAGGACTTCGGCGGAGGCCCGAACCTGCAGGCTGTCGAGTTTGAGGCCGACCATCGGCTCGACCAGGTCAGCGGGGTTGCCGCTGTTGAAGCTGTCGGCGCTGGCGATTTGCGAAGCGTGTTCGCGCGCGCTGTTCAGGCCGCGCTGGATGCCGGTAATGGCGTGTGAGAGTGCGCCGTCAATCTTCGTTCGTGTGTTCCTCTAGACAATGACATCGAGCAATTCGCCGACCGGCGCCGGTTCTGCGCTGGCGTTCTGAATGCGTTCGGCTGCGGGTGACGCTGATCCGCCCGCGGCTCTGGCTGATGAGCTGTTTTGCGATTCCGCCAGTTCCTGACGTGCTTCGGCTTCCATCTGCGTTGCCGAAGCGGCCACACTGCGGTCCTGGCCGGATGGCTGGGCGGGTGCGTTGGCAGCACGGCGAATGGTTTGTGCTTTCTGGATCGTCGCCTGGGGGTCGCCGCTGACTTTCGAGGTGTCGATACTGACTTCGCCACCCACGGCGTAGCGCCGCCCGTCCGGGCCGTTTTCAAAGGTAAATTGTGCGCTGCCTCGTGCATAGCTGCCGGCGACTGCCTTGTGCGCGGCTTCGTGCGCCCGGACTTCGCGGTCACGATTACGCAGTTCCTGCAGGCGGGCGTTGTCTTCTTCGCTCAGTTCGGATTCGGAACGCGCTTCGCGTGCGCCTTCGCGGCCGCGCGGCTCCTGTTCCTCGGTGCGCGCCTGAACGGTGTCCTGGCGGGGCTTGTCGGCCGTGGCTTCGGCAGATTTCGGGGTGTCGACCGGGCGTTCGGTGGCCTGCTCCGCGGGTTTTGCGGGCGGACGATAGGGTTGCACGGGGGTGAGCGGCTGGGGAAATTGTGAGTCAACATTCATGGCGATCTCTCCGGGCATTCCGCTCGCCGTTAAGGTTCCCTCGGGGTGGTTAACGGCGGGTGTTCACAATACTTTACCGGGGGGAAGGGTTTTTGTTTCCAGAACAGGCTGTTGTCGCTATACTTTCCGCCCGGATTCCCCGGCAGCGGATGCCCCTGGCGATTCGCGCCAAATCAAAAAATGACGCTAACCAACTGAATTTCAGGAGAATCATGTGAGTGTACAAGAGGGTGTACAAGATGCGGCTCTGGTAAAGACCTTTGGTGGAGTGCTTGCGGTGCTGGCGGTTGCCGCCGTCGGTTTCTACTTCGTGGCGGACGCTGTCGCCGGCGATCCGACCGACGACCGCATGCAGGCCAAGATCCTGGAAAATATCAAGCCGGTTGGCCAGGTTAATGTCGGTTCCGTTCCGGCAGCCACGGCGGCCGCACCTGCGGCGGCTGCCGCCCCACGTTCCGGCAAGGATATCTTTGACAGCACCTGTATGGCCTGTCACGGCACCGGCGTGGCGGGTGCGCCCAAGGTTGGCGACAAGGCGGCGTGGAGTCCGCGCGCGGCCAAGGGCGTCGATGGTCTGCTGTCCTCGGCGATCAACGGTCTGCGGGCGATGCCGCCCAGGGGTACCTGTGCGGCCTGTTCGGACGAAGAGTTGAAGGCCGCCATCGAGTACATGCTGAAGGAAACCGGCCTGTAAGGCGTTTCCCAACGGGATGAAAAAAGGCCGCGCAAGCGGCCTTTTTTGTGGTGCGCCGGTGGCGCGTTCAGGACAGCATGCCGCGCAGTTGCGCGAGGTGCGCCTGGCCGCGCTGCTTCTGTTCTTCCGGGCTCTTGCGCACGCCGGGCTTGTCCCACTGCACATCGTCTTCCGGTAACTCGTACAGGAAGCGGCTGGGTTCGCGGCTTTCCCATTCGCCGGCGCGGCGGCGTTTGACCGCGTAGGTGAGCATCAGGGTTTTCTGCGCGCGGGTAATGCCGACGTAGGCCAGCCGGCGCTCCTCGTCGAAGTCATCTGCCTCGATGGCGCTGCGGTGCGGCAGCAGGTTTTCTTCCATGCCCACCATGAATACGTGGGGAAACTCCAGGCCCTTGGCCGCGTGCAGCGTCATCAGGCGTACGCAGTTGTCGTTGCCCTGGTCGTCTCGGTCCAGCCGGTCGAGCAGGGCGATGCGGTTGACCCGGTCGGCGAGCGTCATGTCGGTGTCGCTCTTTTCGCCCATGCGTTCCAGCCAGCTGACCAGTTCGTTGACGTTCTGCAGTCGGCGCTCGCCCTCGTTGGGATCTTTTGCGCTGTCGAACAGCCAGTCGTTGTAATCGATGTCACGGATCAGTCGGTGGACAACCGGCATGGCTTCGCCACGTGCGGCTTCGTCGCCCAGATCCACGATCCATTGGGCGAACTCGCGCAGGCGCGTCAGCGCGCGTGTGTTGAGTACTTCGGACAACTCATCTTCAAAACAGGCTTCAAGCAGACTCATTTCGCGCTGCGAGGCGAAGCCGCCGAGTTTTTCCAGGGTGGCGGCGCCCAGTTCGCGGCGCGGCGTGTTGACCACGCGCAGAAAGGCGCGGTCGTCGGCGTCATTGACCAGCAGGCGCAGGTAGGCGATCAGGTCCTTTACCTCGCGATACTCGAAAAACGAGGTGCCGCCGCTCAGGTGGTAGCTGATGCTGTGTTCGCGCAACACCTTTTCAAAAGCGCGTGACTGGTGGTTGCCGCGATAGAGAATGGCATAGTCTCCATGCCGCGCGCTGTGGGTGAACTGGTGGTGCAGAATCTCCGATACCACGCGTTCCGCTTCGTGTTCCGCGTCACGGCAGGCGAGTATCTTCAGCGGCGTGCCGTAACCCAGCGTGCTCCATAACTGCTTTTCGAACACGTGCGGGTTTTTTGCAATCAGCGTGTTGGCGCACTTCAGGATGCAGCCGGCGGAGCGGTAGTTCTGTTCCAGCTTGACGACTTTCAGGCGCGGGAAATCGTCCTGCAGCCGTTTCAGGTTTTCCGGGTTGGCGCCACGCCAGGCGTAGATCGACTGGTCGTCGTCGCCCACCGCGGTGAACGGCGTGGTTTTGCCGACCAGCAGGCGCACCAGTTCATACTGGGCGGTGTTGGTGTCCTGGTATTCGTCCATCAGCAGGTGGCGGATGCGTCCCTGCCAGTAGTCGCGGGTGGCGTCGTGCTGTTGCAATGCCAGCACCGGTTGCATGATGAGGTCGTCGAAGTCGAAAGCGTTGTAGGCCTTGAGGCTGCGCTGGTACTCGGCATACAGCAACGCGGCGACCTGTTCGAACTCGTCGGCGGCCTGCTTGAGTGCCTGCGCCGGCAGCAGCAGTTCGTTCTTCCAGTCGGAGATGCGGTTGCGCAGGGCGTCGCTGTCGAAGGCGCCGGCGTTCTTGCGCATCAGTTCATCGATCAGGTGCAGGCTGTCCTGGCTGTCGAAGATGGAAAAGTTCGGTTTGTAGTCGAGCCGTGGCGCTTCGCGTCGCAGGATACGCATGCCGAGGTTATGAAAGGTCGAGACGATCAGGCCCTTGCCTGCGTCGCCGGTCAGCAACTGGCCGACGCGTTCACGCATTTCGCGCGCGGCCTTGTTGGTGAAGGTGACGGCGATGATGTGCTTTGCCGACACCCCGCACTTGCCGATCAGCCAGGCGATCTTGTGGGTGATGACGCGTGTCTTGCCGCTGCCTGCGCCGGCCAGTACCAGCAGCGGACAGTCGGTTTCGCGCATCGCGGCTTTTTGCTGGGGATTGAGATCAGGCACGCAGGAGGAAACAGGCAGGGGAACGACGCATGCCGGCATTGTAACGGGTCTGTCGGTAAAGCGTCAGCTTGAAATGTCGGTGTGTTCGTGCCTGTCGTGGCAGCGATAACCACAGGCTTCCTGCAGGTGCGCGGCGGACACGCGGGCGCTGTCGGCCAGGTCAGCTATTGAACGCGCCACGCGCTGGATGCGATGAATTGCGCGTGGCGACAGCCGGAAATGCGTTGCCACCTTGTCGAGCAGTTGTTTCTCGCGGTCGCCGAGCTGGCAGGCCTGTTCGAGCTCGGTCATGGTCAGTTGTGCATTGGTGCATCCGCGCGCCTGCTGGCGGGTGCGGGCGGCGATCACGCGCTGGCGAACCGTGGCGCTGTCTTCGCCTATCTCCTGTTCCAGTTCCCGCCACGGCAGGCGTGGCATGTCCACGTGCAGGTCGATGCGGTCCAGCAGCGGCCCGGACACGCGGGCACGGTAGCGTTGCACCTGCAGCAGGGAACACTGGCAGTCGTGTTCGCTGTCGCCGTGGTAACCGCAGGGACAGGGGTTCATCGCCGCCACGAACTGGAAGCGCGCCGGGAACTCCGCCTGCCGGGCGGCGCGCGAGACGGTAACGCGGCCGGTTTCCATCGGCTCGCGCAGCATGTCCAGCGCATGGCGCTGGAACTCCGGTAACTCATCGAGGAACAGGACGCCATTGTGGGCCAGCGAGATTTCGCCAGGGCGTGGCAGCGAGCCACCGCCCACCAGCGCTGCCGCCGAGGCGTTGTGATGGGGGGCGCGGAACGGCCGGCAGCGCCAGCGGCGTGGATCGATCGGTTTGCCGCACACCGATTGTACGGCAGCCGATTCCAGCGCCTCGGATTCGCTCAGCGGCGGCAGCAGGCCGGGCAGACGACTGGCGAGCAGTGTCTTGCCGGTACCGGGTGGACCGATCAACAGCAGGTTATGACTGCCTGCCGCGGTGATCTCCAGCGCGCGGCGCGCGCGGGCCTGGCCGCGCACGTCGACCAGATCGGGCAGACGGGCATCCGCATTATCGGGCGGCTGGTGCGCCTCGGGATGCTGGAGGGGTTCGAGTTTGCGCAGGTGCTGGCAGACCTCCAGAAGGTGGCCGGCCAACAGGCTGTGGGCGGGTCCGGCCAGCGTGGCCTCCGGCGCGTTGGCGTGCGCGCAGATCAGCTGGCGTTTCGCCTCGCGGCTGGCGAGCACGCCCGGCAACACCCCGTATACCGGCCGCAACCCGCCGCCGAGCGCCAGTTCCGCAACAAACTCATAGTCCGCCGGGGACGCTTCGGGGATCTGTCCGGACGCTGCCAGAACGCCGATGGCAATTGCCAGGTCGTAGCGACCGCCCTGTTTGGGCAGGTCGGCCGGTGCCAGGTTCACGGTGATGCGTTTTGCCGGGAAATCGAAGCCGCTGTGCAGCAGGGCGCTGCGTACCCGTTCGCGGCTTTCGCGCACGGCGGTTTCCGGCAGGCCGACAATCGCCAGCGCCGGCAGTCCGTTGGTCAGGTGAACTTCGACGGTAACTAATGGTGCGTCCACACCCAGCTGGGCGCGGCTGAAAACAACGGCAAGCGACATGGTTCCATCCCTGGTAGTGCGTCGTATTGGCAAACTGAATGGCATCCGTGCCATTCGTTACTAATGTTGAGGGGCGCTGACTAGTCCGCGCTGTGGCTTCCGCCCGGCCTGTTTTTCAACAGTTGTTCCTCCAGCGCGGCGACCTGTTTTTCCAGTTGCTCGATCTTGGCCCGTGACCGCGCCAGTACTTTGCTCTGCACGTCGAACTCTTCACGGGTTACCAGGTCGAGCTTCGACAACGCGGCCTGCACCGCGGCGCGCATGTTTTTTTCCAGGTCGGCCTGCATCGCTTTGGCGGCGGCGGGCATGGCGCCGGACAGGCGTCGGGTCAGGTCATCGATGAATTTGGGATCCAGCATGAGTGCACCTTAAACCAGGGCGGGATGCTACGTCCAGACACCCATGCAAAATGCACTAAATATGTGCACCAAAGAAGTGCGCACCGCAATGGCGCCCCGAGTTGGTGCGCGTAAGGGCGGGTACTGTCCCGGGCATGCGTGTAACTTGTTGATACTAAGTTAAATTTAAGTCTGGCACAGGAACTGCAATCGCATGGCTACGCTCGAAGCCGTTCCTACGATAACAATGGTGAGCGAAAAGATTGTTTTCCTAGATAGCAAAGACAATTAACGATGGATACAGGAGTCCTAAACATGAGATTTGCAAAAACAGTGATCGCGACTGCGCTGGTTGCATCGGCAGGCGTAGCTCAGGCTGAGCTCACCGCCAACGTGAGCGCAGTATCCAACTACTATTTCCGCGGTATCACCCAGACAGACGACGGGGCCGCCGTTCAGGGTGGTTTCGATTACAGTCAGGAATCGGGTTTTTACGCCGGTGTGTGGGGTTCCAATGTCGATTTTGGCGGCAAGGAGTCCACGGAAGTTGATTTGTATGCAGGCTTCGGCGGTGATGTCGGGGACAGCGGTGTCAGCTATGACCTGGGTGCGATCTATTACGCTTATCCGGGTGCCGGTGGTGACGCCCAGGGTGGCGATCTCGACTACACGGAGCTCTACGTTGGCGCCAGCATGGGCATGTTCAGTGCCAGCTTCTATTACAACGTGTGGGGCGAAGTCGAGAAGAACCTGACCGACACGCAGGTCAACGACAAGGGTGACTACTTCTGGACCGTCAGCGCAGAGTTGCCGCTGCCCGAGGACTTCAGCGTTGGCGCATTCGTTGCCGGTGCCAATTTCGATTCCAAAGCGGATGATTACACCTACTGGGGTGCTTCGCTTGGCAAGGACGTCGGCGAGTTCGGTTCGTTGAGCCTGAACTACGAGCAGAACAACGGTGGTGAATCTGACACAGTTGCTGTAGACGATAGCGCCAAGATCTGGCTGGGCTGGTCAAAAGAATTCTGAGTTCTTTGACCCCTGTATTTGACAAGACCGCCCCTCCGGGGCGGGCACTAACCTGGGAGACCTTCTGATGAAGCTGGTATCTGCAATCATCAAGCCCTTCAAGCTCGACGATGTACGCGAGTCGTTGTCCGAGATTGGCGTAACGGGCATCACGGTCACTGAAGTAAAGGGATTTGGACGCCAGAAAGGACACACGGAGTTGTACCGCGGAGCGGAATACGTGGTCGATTTTCTGCCCAAGGTCAAAATCGAAGTTGCTATTAACGACGACTTGACCGATCAGGTGATCGAGGCGATTTCCAAAGCGGCCAACACTGGCAAGATCGGTGACGGAAAAATCTTCGTATATCCGTTAGAGCAGGCAGTCCGCATTCGTACCGGCGAGACCGGTCCTGACGCACTGTAGCCCAACGGGAGGATAAAAAGATGGAAGATCAAATTTTTCAACTGCAATACGCCATCGACACCTTTTACTTCCTGGTAATGGGTGCGCTGGTTATGTGGATGGCCGCGGGCTTTGCCATGCTGGAAGCCGGTCTGGTGCGAGCCAAGAACACCACGGAAATTCTGACCAAGAACGTCATGCTGTTTGCCATTGCCTGTACTGCCTACCTGGTTGTCGGTTACGACATCATGTACGACGGTGGTATGTTCCTTAAAGGCATTGCAACCGAAGGCGCGGCCAATACCGATGCCATGGTCGCTGCTGCACTGGCCGCCTCGAAGGAAGCAGGTTTCAACGGAGACTCCGTGTACTCCGACGCCTCTGACTTCTTCTTCCAGGTGGTGTTTGTTGCGACCGCCATGTCGATTGTGTCCGGTGCGGTTGCCGAACGCATGAAGCTGTGGGCCTTCGCGCTGTTCGCGGTTGTCATGACCGCCTACATCTACCCGATGGAAGGTTCCTGGACCTGGGGTGGCAAGTCCGTGTTTGGCATGTTCAATCTCGGTGACGACTACGGCTTCTCCGACTTTGCCGGTTCCGGCATCGTTCACCTCGCGGGTGCGGCTGCCGCGCTTGCCGGTGTGTTGCTGCTGGGCGCACGCAAGGGCAAGTACGGCCCCAACGGTGAAGTGCACCCGATCCCGGGCGCCAACCTGCCGCTGGCGACACTGGGCACGTTCATCCTGTGGATGGGCTGGTTCGGGTTCAACGGTGGTTCGGTGCTGAAGCTGGGCGACATCGCCAACTCCAACTCGGTTGCCATGGTGTTCCTGAACACCAATGCGGCTGCGGCGGGCGGCGTGCTCGTGGCACTGGTCGTGGCACGCATCCTGTTTGGCAAGGCGGATCTGACCATGGCGCTCAACGGCGCACTGGCCGGCCTGGTGGCCATTACCGCTGAACCTTCCACGCCTACCGCACTGGCGGCAACGCTGATCGGCGGCGTCGGTGGCGCGCTGGTGGTGTTCTCCATTATCTTCCTCGACAAGCTGAAGATCGACGACCCGGTCGGTGCCATCTCGGTGCACGGTGTGGTCGGTATGTGGGGCCTGATGGCCGTGCCGCTGACCAATGACGGCGCAAGCTTCGGTGGCCAGTTCATGGGTCTCATCACTATCTTTGTCTGGGTGTTCGGTGTCAGCTTCGTCACCTGGTACATCATCAAGATGGTCATGGGCATTCGTGTCACTGAAGAAGAAGAGTTCGAGGGTGTCGACCTTACCGAGTGCGGTATGGAAGCCTACCCCGAGTTCACCGGCAGCCGCGGCTCCGGTATCTGAAGCCTGACGGGGCGGCTATAGCTACCGTCCCAACAAGGTTTGTCGTTACGGAACGGGCGCTTCGGCGCCCGTTTTTTATCGCCGTTTATCGTGCGGGACGGGGCGGGTACAATGGCCCGGCCATCCCCACCGAGACCGTGCATTGCTTATCGTTGAACATCTTTCCTGCGCCGTGTTGAAGGACGTCTCCTTCGAACTGAATGACGCCGAACTGGTTGCCCTCTCCGGCCCCAGCGGTTCGGGCAAGACGCGGTTGTTGCGGGCCATCGCAGATCTCGACCTGAATACCGGTACGGTGGTTCTCGATGGCGTGAAGCGCGAGGACATGGACCCCCGGTTGTGGCGCAGGCGGGTTGCCTACCTGCCCACCGAAAGCCGCTGGTGGGCCGGGACCGTCGGCGAACATTTCCTCAACCCTGAAGCCATACCGTTCGAACGACTTGGCCTGGACCAGGCTGTTATCGGCTGGCACGTCGAACGCTTGTCCAGCGGGGAACGCCAGCGCCTCGCAATTCTGCGCCTGCTGGAAAACCGGCCGCGTGTGCTGTTGCTCGATGAGCCCACCGCAAACCTCGATCCACAAAGTACCGAACGCGTCGAAGCGCTGATCTGCGATTACATCAGCGAAGCCAGAGCGGGTTGCCTGTGGGTCACGCATGCGACCGACCAGATCTCGCGTATTGCCAGCCGCCGCCTGGAACTGGTGGGCGGCGCGCTTGCTATGGTGGAAGCCGCATGATTACGCTGAGCCTGCTGGATCTTTCGCTGGCGGCCCTGCTGGTGGTTGCACTGGCGCTGAGTTCGCTGCGTATTTATCCGCAGATCGCCGGGCAACTGACCATCGCCGCCGTGCGTACCGCTATCCAGTTGACGCTGATCGGTCTGGTGCTGAAAGTGCTGTTTGCCAACAGCCACATACTCTGGGTCGCGTTGTTGTCACTGTTTATGCTCGCCGTTGCCGGTCGCGAAGTGATGGCACGACAGCACCGGCGTTTTTCCGGCTGGTGGGGTTACGGGATCGGCGCGCTATCGATGTTTATCTCGTCGTTCTCGGTGGCGTTGTTTGCGCTGATCATCGTGATTGGCAACCAGCCCTGGTATGAACCGCAATATTCTATCCCGCTGCTGGGCATGTTACTCGGCAACACCATGAACGGCATCGCGCTTGCCCTCGACCGTCTGACCGGCGCCGCCAGCGAACAGCGCGACGTAATCGAAGCGCGTCTCATGCTCGGCCACAGTCAGAGCGATGCGATTGCAGAAATCCGCCGGCAGGTATTTCGCACCGGCCTGATCCCGATCATCAACGCCATGGCCGCGGCCGGCGTCGTCAGCCTGCCGGGCATGATGACCGGCCAGATACTCGCCGGTGCGCCACCCGTCGAGGCGGTAAAGTACCAGATCCTGATCATGTTCCTGATTGCGGGTGGTGCGGGCTTCGGCACGCTGGCGGCGATGCACTTCGGGGTCAAGCGGCTGTTCGATGAGCGCTTGCGGCTGCGGCTGGATCGTTTGCACAAGACGGATTGAGTGGTTGTTCAGCCCGGGGCGCCCCGCAGCTCGAAATCTTCAAACAGGGTCGAGATCTGCCGCATCAGTTCCCGATCGGTCAGCGGGTCGCCGCCTGTTGCCGGGACTTCGCTGCGGCATACCTGGAGCACAAAGCGGGATACCTCCAGCGTTCTGAGTTCGAGTGCCAGCGCCCACAGCTGCTCCCGGCCCAGCAGCGTTGGATCTACGGTGGTGCGCACCTCGTAGTCCACGCCACTGCCGAGCAAGCGGTGCAGACTGTCACGTGCCCTGGCGCCGCTGCCGGGCACACCGGTCACGTCGGCGTAGGCATCAAACGGCGCCTTGACGTCGAATCCGACCCAGTCGAGCAACGGCAAAACCTGTTGCAACCGTGCCGGTGTGCCGCCCCCCGTATGCAGGCCGGTGGCGAAACCCATTTCCCGGCAGCGCGCCAGTGCCCCGCCCAGCCCTGACTGCAACAGTGGTTCGCCGCCACTGAACACCACGGCTTCGAGCAGACCCCGGCGGCTGTCCAGGAAGGTTTCCAGCGCAGCCCAGTCGTTGCCGGGCACAATCGGCAGCAGGTGCGGGTTGTGGCAATAGCGGCAGCGCCAGTTGCAGCCGCGGCAAAACGCCACGGCTGCCAGCTTGCCTGGAAAATCAATGACGGTGAATGGCTCAATCCCGCCAATGGCCAGGTGGACTTCAGCGGGCACGTTTTTCAAGGAAGTGACGCCGCTCGCTGTGTTCACTGCGTTTGCCGGGATTGAACGAGGTCACCGGGCGGTGATAACCCATAACCCGTGTCCAGATTTCGCAGCGCTGGCGTTCGTCGTCGTTCAGTGTCAGGGTTTGTGGTGTCGCTGTCTGCATCTTGGTTTCTCCCTTGTTTCAGTGGTTGGTTGCCGCCCGGCGTTTTTCAGCCAGCTTCTCCTCGTCGCAGTGCGGGCAGAACGCCTGCTCGCCGGCGAGGTAGCCGTGCACCGGGCAGATGGAAAAGGTCGGGGTGATGGTTACGTAGGGTAGTCGGAAGCGCTCCAGCGTCCGCCGCACCAGCCGGGCGCAGGCGTCGGCGCTGGAAAGCCGCTCGCTCATATACAGGTGCAGCACCGTGCCGCCGGTATAGCGGGTCTGCAAATCATCCTGCAACATCAGCGCCTCGAAGGGATCGTCGGTATAGCCCACGGGAAGCTGGGAGGAATTGGTGTAATACGGCGCCTCATCGGTCCCGGCCTGCAGGATGTCGGGATAGCGTTTTCGGTCCTCTTTGGCGAAGCGGTAGGTTGTGCCCTCGGCGGGCGTCGCTTCCAGGTTGTACATGTGTCCGGTCTGCTGCTGAAACGCCAGCATGCGCTCACGTACATGGTCGAGCAGGCGCCCCGCGAGCTTGCGTCCTGTGTCGTCCGCGATGTCACTGCGGTCACCGCTGAAGTTGCGGATCATTTCGTTAATGCCGTTGACACCGATGGTGGAGAAATGATTGCGCAGGGTGCCCAGGTAGCGTTTGGTGTAGGGGAACAGGCCGTTGTCCATGTAGCGCTGGATTACCTTGCGCTTGATCTCCAGGCTGGTGCGCGCCAGCTCCATCAACTCGTCCAGGCGCCGCAACAGCCCTTCCTCATCGTCGCGGTACAGGTAACCCAGGCGGGCGCAGTTGATGGTGACCACACCAATCGAGCCGGTCTGCTCGGCCGAGCCGAACAGGCCGTTACCACGCTTGAGCAGTTCGCGCAGATCCAGTTGCAGGCGGCAGCACATGGAGCGGATCTGGCCGGGGTTGAGTTCGGAATTGATGAAGTTCTGGAAATACGGCAGTCCGTATTTGGCTGTCATCTCGAACAGGTAGCGGGCGTTTTGGCTGTCCCAGGGAAAATCGTCAGTGATGTTGTAGGTGGGAATGGGGAAAGTGAACACCCGTCCGCGCGCATCACCTTTGCTCATGACTTCGATATAGGCGCGGTTGATCAGATCCATTTCCGCTTGCAGGTCAGCATAGGTAAACGGCATTTCCTCACCGGCGATCATCGGGATCTGCTCGCGCAGGTCTTCGGGGCATACCCAGTCGAAGGTCAGGTTGGTAAATGGTGTCTGGGTGCCCCACCGCGAAGGGACATTGAGGTTATAAACAAACTCCTGGATTCCCTGACGTACCTGTTCGTAGCTCAGCCGGTCATTGCGCACGTACGGCGCCAGGCAGGTGTCGAAGGAACTGAAGGCCTGTGCGCCCGCCCATTCGTTTTGCAGGGTGCCGAGGAAGTTGACCATTTGCCCCAGCGCACTGGAGAAATGTGCCGGCGGCCCGGCCTCCACCTTGCCCGGTACGCCGTTCAACCCCTCGACCAGCAAGGTTCGTAGCGACCAGCCGGCGCAGTAACCGGCCAGCATGTCCAGGTCATGAATATGCAGATCCGCATTGCGGTGCGCCTCGCCCACTTCGGGCGGATAAACGTGGCTGAGCCAGTAATTGGCCGTGACCTTGCCGGCGGTGTTGAGGATCAGTCCGCCCAGCGAATAGCCCTGGTTGGCGTTGGCGTTGACCCGCCAGTCGAGCCGGTCGAGGTATTCGTCCATGGCGGAGCCAACATCGACCAGCGTGCGCCGGTCCTGACGCAGGCGGCCGTGCTGTTCGCGGTAGACGATATAAGCGCGCGCGGTGCGGTAGTAGTTGGAGCTGATCAGTACCTGCTCCACCACATCCTGAATCTGCTCGATGTGCGGAATCTCGCCACCGAAGCGGTGGCGTATCACCTTCAGCACCTGGGCCGCCAGCAGGCGGGCCTCGTCTTCCTCGAACTCGCCGGCGGCGGCGCCGGCGCGGTGAATGGCAGAAACGATTTTTTCCGCGTCGAAAGCGACCCGTTCGTTATTGCGTTTGAAAATATGATCGGGCAGGGCGACCGAACGTGGTCCACGTCGGGCATCGGTCGTGGCGGGCTGGCGACTCATCGGTTTCTCCTTGTTCCATAGCGCGAAAACAGGGGGGGCCAGCGCACAGGGAGCGAGGAGGAAAAACAGATCCGCCCCGGTGCCTTTGACGCGAAGGCCCAGAGAACAAGCGTCCTGTGGATGCTTGTGGCTACGGCAGGTGTTCGGACTTGGGGGTTCGGCCGATAACAGCCACCTCTGTCCACGGCTTCCCGTCCGTTTGCCGGACAGTGCCTGGCGCCTGAGCGCCCTGTGGATTTCGTTCCCCTATACCGCTGCGCGACAGTCCCGGATTCTCACCGGGTTCCCTCTTGCCTCAACCCCCTATATGTAGGGGGTGAGCCGTAGCTTGATCACAAGATATAGGGATTTTCGGAGTTTGGCAAGCCTGGTGCCATGGCCTGGCACTGTGTCTAGCGGTTAAAGAATTCCGGGGAAGCCAGCGCGCCAAGGTGGATGCCACGGTTGTAATAGCGCGTCTCGAAGCCGGGTCGCCCGGCGTCCTGTTCCCGGAAGCGTTTCACTGTGTGCTTGCCCGCCAGCGTTGCCGACCACCAGCCGGACGGGTAACAGGGCTGCGGGAACGGCAGGGTGTGGGTGTGCGTAAAACCGGCCGCACGCATGGCCTTGTGCATTGGTTGAATGATGCTGTCCAGGTGCAGCAGCGGCGATTCGCTTTGCTGCACGATCAGGCCGTTGCTGCCGAGTGCGCGGTGGCAGCTTCGGTAGAAGTCTTTGGTGAACAGTCCCTCGGCGGGACCGATGGGGTCGGTGCTGTCCACGATGACGACGTCCACGCTGCCGGGTTCGGCGTCCTTCATCCACTGAATGCCGTCGCCGAAGAAAAACTCCGTACGCGGATCGTTGTTGGATTCGCACAGTTCGGGAAAATACTGTTCCGACAGGCGGGTGACGCGTTCGTCGATTTCCACCTGCAGGACGTGTTCGACATCCTTGTGCCTGAGGACTTCACGCAGCGTGCCGCAGTCGCCGCCGCCGATGATAACAACGCGCCTGGGGTCAGGGTGGGTGAACAGCGCCGGGTGCGACATCATCTCGTGGTACAGGAAGTTGTCGCGGCTGGTGAGCATGACGAAGCCGTCGATCACCATCAGCTTGCCGAAGTCGGTGGTGTCGTAGATCTCGATGCGCTGGTAGGGCGTTGTTTCTTCGTGGAGTTTGCCGCGGATGCGGAAGGAGAGGGCGGAGCCGCCTTCCTCGCACACTTCGGTAAACCATTGTGTGTCGTCGAGCGTATTCATGGGCGGCAAAGATAGCAGATTCTGGTACGCTGTGCGCCATGAATGAGTCACCTGTCGACGCCGCGCGCCGGCGCTACAACCTGCCGGGCTGGAGCAGCGGCTATTTTGATGTCAACGAACGCGGCCACCTGTTCGCGCGCATTCCGTACCGGTGCCGCGAGGCCGAGGTGGACCTGTACGAGTTGTCGCGGGAGATCCGGGCGGCCGGCCTGCGCCTGCCGGTGCTGGTGCGCTGTACGGACCTGCTGCACCACCGCGTTGCCAGCCTGTGCTCGGCGTTTGAGCGTGCCATGCGCAGCCACGACTACCGGGCCGCCTACACGCCGGTGTATCCGATCAAGGTCAACCAGCAGTTCAGCGTGGTGCGCCAGATTGTCGATACCGAGGTGGCGCGGGTCGGGCTGGAGGCGGGCAGCAAACCGGAACTGATGGCGGTGCTGGGGTTATCGGAGCCCGGCAGCGTCGTGGTCTGTAACGGCTACAAGGATCGCGGGTATATCCGCCTGGCGCTGATGGGCCGCCGGCTCGGTCTGCGAGTCTATCTGGTGGTGGAAAAACTCTCTGAACTGGACCAGATTATCGAGGAGGCGGCAGCGCTGAACGTGCAGCCGCTGCTCGGCGTGCGTATCCGCATGGCGTCCATCGGTGCAGGCAACTGGCAGAACACCGGCGGCGCCAAGTCCAAGTTCGGCCTGCGCATCGCTCAGGTGCTGGAGATGGTCGAACGTCTGCGCGAAGCCGGTCTGCTGGACAGGCTGCGGATGATGCATTTCCACCTTGGCTCCCAGTTGGCCAATATCGCGGATATCCGTACCGGCGTGCGCGAGGCTGCACGTGTATACGCTGACTTGCGCGCCCTCGGCGCGCCCGTTGACACGCTGGATGTCGGCGGCGGGCTGGGCGTGGACTACGAAGGTACGGCGTCACGCAGTTTCTGTTCCGTGAACTACACGCTTGATCAGTACGCCGAAGCCATTGTGCACGGCGTCGGCGAAGTCTGCCTGGAAAACGAACTGCCGAGCCCGTCGCTGGTGACCGAGTCCGGCCGTGCCATGACCGCCCACCATGCCTTCATGATCACCAATGTCATCGATACGGAACATTCTCCCGGTGTTGAGCAGCCGGAGCCCCTTCCGGAACCGGTTCCGGACGTGCTGCGCGAAGTCGCCGACCTGTACGCCGGTATAGAGCACAATGCGCCGCTGGAGACCTGGCACGAAGTCAGTCGAGCCATGGACGATATCCTCGCCGCCTATAATCGCGGTTACCTGACACTCAGGCAGCGTGCGCTTGGCGAGCAATATTATTACGCGGTATTGCAGCGCCTGCGCAGCCTGCTGCAGGTGGAGCGCCGCGAGCACCGCGAAGTGCTCGACCAGCTCAACGAAATGCTGGCCGACAAGTATTTCTGCAACCTGTCGGTGTTCCAGTCATTGCCCGATGTGTGGGCGCTGGAGCAGATATTCCCCATCGTTCCATTGCACCGACTGGACGAGGAACCGACGCGTCGCACCACGCTGGAAGATCTCACTTGTGATTCCGACGGGCGCATCGACTACTACGTCGATGGCGAAGGTGTGGAACGCAGCCTGCCGGTGCACGCCATCGAGCCTGGCGAGGAATACCTGCTGGGCATTTTCATGGTCGGCGCCTACCAGGAAATTCTTGGCGATATGCATAACCTTTTCGGCGATACTGATGCGGTGGATATCGAGATACAGGAAGATGGTTCTTACCGCCTTAGTCATGCAGAGAAGGGTGATCGCGTGGATGAGTTATTGCGTTATGTGCACTTTGACCCGCAGTGCCTGCGTGACGCGTACCGCGGCCTGATCGAAAAGGCAGGGCTGGATGAGACCGAGGCGGCGCAGTTCCTCAGTGAACTGGAAAATGGCCTGACCGGCTACACCTATCTCGAAACCTGAGAGGGAGTCCGCATTGGCCAATTGCTGTGCGCCGGCTACTGCACCTGCGTCGGCATGGTGGAGTCGATCAGACGTTCCGGGGGCAACTACTTTTTCAGCCGGATCAGCACGGCGTCGATGCCATTCTGTTTTAACAGCGCACGTGCCTCGTTCAGTTCGGTCAGGTTTTTGAACGGCCCGACACGCACCCGGTGCCAGGTCTTGCTGCCGTCGATGTTGACGGTCTGGATATGTGTTTCCAGTCCCAGCAGTGCCAGCCTGGCGCGCAGGCGGTCGGCGCGCTGGTGGCTGGGGAAGGAGCCGGCCTGTAACAGGTAGGTGCCTGGCTGTTCCACGCGCTTGACACCTTCACGCGTCGGCGTGCCGCGAATTTCCTGCTCCGGGACGATGACTTCCATTTCCGGTAGCAGGTTGTAAAAATCGAAACGGGGTTTGGGTGGCGGCGGTATCGAGGCCGTGGTTTTCTTGCGTACGTCGCGGGTGTCTCGTGGCGCCGGTTTTTCAAGGGGCGCGCTGATTTCGCGCGGCGCCGCAGTGTCTGTCGGCCGCGTCAGCAGGTAGATAACGACAGCAATCGACAGTCCGCCGAGCAGACCGACCAGCGCCCACAACCATGCGGGTGCGCCTTTATTGCGGTGCCGGGGCGTTCTCCTGCGTGCACGTGCCATGCGTTATCGTCGACCTACATACTGTCGGGTGCAGACACACCCAGCAGGCCGAGGCCGTTGGCGATCACCTGTTTTGTCGCCTGGATCAGGTTCAGGCGTGCGTCCCTGAGATCAGCGTCGTCGACCAGGAACTGGTGGGCGTTGTAATAGGTATGGAACTCGTTGGCCAGTTCACGCAGGAAGTGGGCGAGCTGGTGCGGTTCGTGATTGAGTGCTGCCGCTTCGACGACCTCGGGGTAGCGCGACAGCGCCACGATCAGTTCGTCTTCGTGTGGCTCGGTGAGCCGGTCAAGGTGCTGTGCGCCGTTTTCGGCGTTCCACTCGAAACCCTTTTCCGGCAACTGGCGGAATACGCTGGCGACGCGCGCGTGCGCGTACTGGATGTAATAGATCGGGTTTTCGTTCGAGCGCGACTTGGCGAGGTCCAGGTCAAAATCCATGTGCTGTTCGCACTTGCGCATCACGTAGAAGAACCGCGCGGCGTCGTTGCCGACTTCGTTGCGCAGTTCGCGCAGCGTAACAAATTCGCCCGAGCGCGTGGACATCTGCATCTTCTTGCCGCCCCGGTACAGGATGGCAAACTGCACCAGCAGCACGTCGAGTTTGCTGGCGTCGTCGCCAAGAGCGGTCAGTGCGGCCTTCACGCGCGGCACGTAGCCGTGGTGGTCGGCACCCCAGATGTCGATAACGCGATCATAACCGCGTTCCAGCTTGTTCATGTGGTAGGCGATGTCGGAGGCGAAGTAAGTGGTCTGGCCGTTTTCGCGCACTACCACGCGGTCCTTCTCGTCGCCGAAGTCGGTGGAGCGGAACCACAGGGCGCCATCCTTTTCGTACACATGGCCGGAAGCCTTCAGACGTTCTACCGCGCGCTCTACCGCGCCGCTCTCGGTCAGCGAGCGCTCCGAGAACCATTCGTCGTAGTACACGCCGAACTCTTCGAGGTCGCGGCGAATGTTGTCGAGGATGGAATTCAGCCCGAGGTCGAACACTTCACGGTAGCGTTGCTCGCCCAGCAGTGTCTTGACGCGCACAATCACGCCGTCGATGTGTGCTTCCTTGTCGCCGCCCTGTGGTTCGTCGGTCGGCACATCGCGGAAGACTTCTTCGGCGCTGTGGCGCAATGCCTCGGCGTGCTTGCGGTGCAGGCTGGCGGCGATGTCCCACACGTAGTCGCCCTTGTAGCCGTTACTGGGAAAGGTGAGAGTCTCGCCGCACAGGTCGAGGTAGCGCAGGTATACGCTGGCGGCGAGGATATCCATCTGCCGGCCG
The DNA here is from genome assembly GCA_964433205.1 of uncultured Thiohalobacter sp. GTDB lineage: Bacteria > Pseudomonadota > Gammaproteobacteria > DSM-19610 > DSM-19610 > Thiogranum. The sequence goes on from CAYSRA010000005.1 coordinate 18,593, forward strand.
GCGTCGTTGACGTAATACTCGCGGTGTACCTTGTGGCCGACGGCTTCCAGCAGGTCGGCGACGGTGGCGCCGTAGGCTGCGCCGCGCCCGTGGCCAACGTGCAGCGGCCCGGTTGGATTGGCCGACACGAACTCTACCTGCACACTTTTGCCGGCACCGATGTCGCTGCGTCCGAACTGTTCTCCATCTGCCAGGATCTGCCGCAGCACGGCGTGATACGCCGCCGGAGCGAGAAAAAAGTTGATGAAGCCGGGCCCGGCGATTTCGACCCGGGTGACGAGTCCGGAGTCAGGCAGCGCTGCGACCAGTTTTTCCGCCAACTCGCGCGGCTTGCTGCGCGCGGCCTTGCACAGCACCATCGCCAGGTTGCTGGCGAAATCGCCGTGCTTGCGGTCGCGGGTGCGTTCGAGCTGGATATCGACGGGCTGGTCGGCGGGCAGGACGCCGTCGTCCTGGAGCGTTGCGGCGGCGGCGGACAATAACTGGGCAAGCTGCTGTTTCATGGGTTCCGGACAGTCTGGAAAGGCGCCCATTATCCCCGAAGGCGGGGGGAGTTCAACCGCCAGCGGCCGGAAATACCGGATACCTGCCGACCCGGCAGGGTGTTTCCGGATGAAACCGGCTGTGCTAGCCTTTTCGCGCGGTATTTCGGGGGCGTTGAGAAGAAGGCCGCACTTAAAATTAACGGATAAACATTTGGAGGGAAATCATGAATAACAGAAAAATGGCTGGATTACTTCCGGTGCTGTGCCTGTTCAGCAGTGCGGCGATGGCGGAAGGACCGTACCTCGGCGCCAAACTCGGCATCATGGACGCTGATGTCAGCGGTCTGGATGATGCCACCAACGTCGGGCTGTTCGCAGGCTACAATTTTGGCGAACTCGGCGACGGCATAAGCTGGGCGCTGGAGGCTGAATTCACCACCACCATTTCCGACGGCGACGTCGATGTCCTGGGTCTTAACGGTGACTGGGATGTTGATACCCAGGCGCTGTACGCGGTGCTTCGCGTGGGCGGTGACCTGTACGGCAAACTGCGTGCAGGTTACCTTCGCGAGGACGTTTCGGTCAGTATTGCCGGTGTCTCAATCGGTGGCGATGACACCGGTTTTTCGGGAGGGCTCGGCGGTGGCTGGCAGGTCAACGAGCAGCTGGCCATCGAGGCCGAATACACCCTGGTGGAAGAAGATCTCGATTTCTATAGCATCGGTGTGAACTACGCGTTCTGACCGGTAATGCCGGTCCCGGAAAAGGCGGCGCAAGCCGCCTTTTCTATTCCTAGAACATATCCATCGGGTCGACATCGATTGACCAGCGCACCTGACGCGCGGATTTCTCTCCTTCCAGCAGCGGTATCCAGCGCGTGAGCAGTTGTTGCAGGTCGGCGCGTTTTTGCGCTTGCACCATCAGCTGGGCACGGTAGCGGCCGGCGCGCCGCTCCATCGGTGCGGCCACCGGGCCCCACAGCTGCACCTGGTCGCCACAAACGGGTTCGGCGAGTTCGCGTGCCCGCTGCAGGAAATTGCGCGGACAGTCGGCGCGCGTGGCTTCCGCGCGCAGCAGCGCCAGGCTGGCGAAGGGCGGAAGCCACGCGTCCTCGCGTTCGCGCAGCGCGGCTTCTGCGAAAGCCGGGTAGCCGCCGCTGATCAGCTGGTGCAGCAGCGGATGTTCGGGATGATGGGTCTGGATCACCACCTCACCGGGCTTATCAGCGCGCCCGGCGCGTCCCGCTACCTGCACGATCAGTTGTGCCATGCGCTCGCTGGCACGGAAGTCAGCGCTGAACAGGCCTTGATCGGCGTCGAGAATGGCGGCCAGCGTGACGTGCGGGAAGTGGTGGCCCTTGGCCAGCATCTGGGTGCCGAGCAGAATGCGCGCCCGGCCCGACTGTGCATCGGCCAGTGCCGCTTCCAGTGAGCCCTTGCGGCGGGTGGTATCGCGGTCGATGCGCAGCACGGTTTCATCCGGAAAATAGCCCTGCAGTGCCTGCTCGATCCGTTCGGTGCCTTCGCCCACAGCCAGCAGGTCATCGTTGTCGCAGGTTGGACAGACCGTTTCGGCACGCCGCTGGCTGCCGCAGTGATGGCAACGCAGCTCACCACTGTGGCGGTGCAGGGTCATGCGCGCGTCGCAGCGCCGGCACTCTGCGATCCAGCCGCAGTCATGGCACAGCAGTACCGGCGCAAAGCCGCGCCGGTTGAGGAACAGCAGCACCTGGCCGTCGTTCGCCAGGTGCTGGCGCATGGCATCCAGCAGCGCTGCGCTGAGCAGGCTGCGCATCGGCTGGCCGCGCAGGTCGAGAATTTTCAGTGGCGGTGACGCGGCACTGCCGGCGCGTTCCGGCAGGTGCAGTCGCTGGTAGCGCTGCTGCTTTACATTCAACAGGCTTTCCAGTGACGGTGTGGCAGAGCCGAGTACTACCGGTATGTTCTGCCGGCGCGCGCGCCAGACTGCGAGGTCACGCGCCGAGTAGCGAAAGCCGTCCTGCTGTTTGAGCGAGGCATCGTGCTCTTCGTCGACAATGATCAGGCCGGGTCGCGCCAGCGGTGTGAAGATGGCCGAGCGCGTACCGATGACGATACCGGCCTGGCCGCTGGCTGCGGCGCGCCAGGCATCCAGTCGTTCGCGGTCGTTCAGTCCGGAATGCAGTACCGCGATGTCGGCGGCAAAGCGGGTGCTGAAGCGTTCCACCAACTGTGGCGTCAGGCCGATCTCGGGGACCAGTATCAGTACCTGGCGGCCGGCTTCCAGTAACGGGGTGATGGCCTGCAGGTAGACTTCGGTCTTGCCGCTGCCGGTCACGCCTTCGAGCAGGAACGCGCTGTATTGATTGGCAGTGCCGATAATGGTGTCGACGGCCTGTTGTTGCGCGGCATTGAGCGGGTGCGGCTCGGCGCACAGGGCGTGGGCTGGCGGCAGCACGTCGCCGCTCGTTTCGAAGCACGCGATCCAGCCTTTTTTCTCCAGTGCATCCAGTACCGAACGCGGTGCGGGCAGCGCCTCGCGCGGCAGTCCCTGCGGGTGCTGCGCCAGTTCGCCGAGTACCTGCCGCTGGCGAACGGCGCGGCCGGGTGCGGCAGCTGACTGCTCGCGGCCGGTGTTGGTGAGTCGCCATCTCCGTCGGTCGGGTTCGGGCGCTGGTTCCGGTTTGCGTAACAGTACCGGTAGTGCGGTGGTCAGCGCTTCCCCGATCGGGTGATGGTAATAGCGCGCCGCCCAGCCCAGCAGCGCCATCATGTCGGTGTCGAGCACCGGTCCGGCGTCGGGCAGCAGGATTGCCGTTTTCAGCCGCCCGGCCGGCACCTCGGTGTGGTTCCGCACCGCCATCACCACGCCCACCACCTTGCGCTGGCCGAATGTCACCACCACCCGCATACCGGGCTGTGCGGCGGCGCCGGCCGGGGCGAGGTAGTCGAAGCGGCGTAGCAGCGGCGAGGGTACCGCCACCTCCAGGATCACGGGGCTATCGGCCATGCGCGCCGGGGGTTGGTGATAACCGTTGTTTAATCAATGGGTTGTGGCTCATTCGGGTTGTTCTGACAGGTGCGGTGTGAGGTCTCGGAATTTTTTTTCGTCACCCGGGTCAACCGCCCGCGACATTGTGCGTTGAAGGGGGTGTACAAGGCAATTGATTCCATCAACAACGAGGATACCAGGATGAACAAGACCATGATGACACTGCTGGTGGCGGGCGCAGCCCTGCTGGGCAACGGACTGGCCAATGCCAGTGACGCACACTCCCGCTACCTGGATCGCAAGGGCGACCGCATCGAGCACCGGCTGGATCGCAAGGGCGACCGTATCGACCGCCGCCTGGACCGTGCCTCCGACCGGGCGGCGGCCCATGGCAAGCCCGGCCTGGCCTACCGTCTGGATCGCCGCGGCGATCGCATCGACCGCCGGCTGGATCGCAGGGGAGATCGCATCAATCATCGCCTCGATCGTGCGGCAGTACGTCACGATCGGCGCGGGTCACACTGACCACAGGCAGATGATGTGCCGGTAAACGCGTAGAATGCGGCGTGGCAACCGATACAGGGGGACGGTGGTCTGGATTCCGGACAGTCAATCGAGGGTTTTCTTGCGGCGATCGAACGACGTGCCTTCCGCATGGCGGAGATCGCCACGGGAAACCGCGAGGACGCCCTCGACCTGGTGCAGGATGCCATGCTGGGACTGGTAAAGTCCTACGGAAACCGCGACGCTGCCGACTGGCCGCCGCTGTTCTACCGGATACTGCAGAGCCGTATTCGCGACTGGTACCGGCGCAACCGGGTGCGCAACCGCTTTCGGGTCTGGCTGGGCGGCTTGCGCGGTGACGATGACGAGGGTCGCACGGATGCGATCCAGGCCCTGCCCGATACGCGCCCGGGCGTGGAACGGCAGGCCATCGGCGAGGATGCCATGGCGCAGTTGCAGGACGCCCTGCAGGATTTGCCGCTGCGTCAGCAACAGGCCTTTCTTTTGCGTGCCTGGGAAGGGATGGATGTTTCTGCAACCGCATTTGCCATGGGTTGCAGCGAAGGCAGCGTCAAGACACATTATTCGCGCGCCGTGCATCGGCTGCGTGAACAACTGGAGGGCCACTGGCCATGAGTGACAACAAGCCGTTCGTCGACCAGGTCCTGCACACACTGGACCGGCACGCCGATGCGCTTGATGAGGTGACGGCGGCGCGCCTCGCCGCGATTCGCCACAATGCGCTGGACGCCCGGCCGCGCCGCGCGCACTGGTTGCCGGTGGCGGCATTTTCCGCCGTGGCGGCCTCGGTGCTGACCGTCGCGCTGTTACTGAATCAGGGTGGCGACCTGCCGGGCATCGACCCGGATGCGCTGGATCTGGTGGCGCAGTCCGAAGATCTGGAACTGATCGAGGAACTGGATTTCTATGACTGGCTCGATACCACGCAGGCGAGCAGTTGAAGCGGACACTGGTTAACCGGGGTGTCGCGGGGTGCGGGCTGTGCCTGTTACTGATTGCGCCGCTGACGCTGGCGACAGAGGACGACCGGAACCAGTTGCTGTCACAGGATTTCCTCGAATTCCTCGGTGAGTGGGAAGACGAGCAGGGCAACTGGCAGGACCCTCTTGAATATGAAACCCCGGAAGACAGCCTGAACAGGCAGGTTTCGGGTAGCAACGTGGAGCAGAACGATGAAGCACGCTAGCCGTATAGCGCTGATCATGCTGGCGCTCAGCAGCCTGCCGTTCTCCGTAGTGGCGAACGAGGAGGGCATTCCGTGGGACGCGCTCAGTGCATCGGAGCAGAAGGTGCTCGAGCCCTTCGCCGAACGCTGGGACAGTCTGCCGCCGCAGCGTCAGCAGAAACTGCGCAAGGGCGTCGAGCGCTGGCAGCACATGACCCCCGAGCAGAAGGCCAAAGCGAAACAGCGCTTCAGGCGCTGGCAGGCCATGGCCCCGGAACAGCGCCAGGCGTTGCGGGAACGGCACGAGCGGTTCAGGAAACTGCCGCCGGAACAGCAGGAGCGCTTGCGCAAGCGCCGCCAGTGGTTCCAGCAGTTGCCGCCGGAACGGCGTCAGGCGCTGCGTGAAAAGTGGCAGTCCATGTCGCCTGAGGAACGCAGGGCGTTTCGTGAAAAGCAGCGCAAACGTTGGCAGCAGATGACACCGGAGCAACGCCAGCGGTTGCGCGACAGGCTCCAGCGGCCGTGAGCAGGCGGGCGTGCAGTGCACCCTGCACGCCCGGCAGAAAAACTACAGCTGTTTGATCTCGGCAATCAGCTTGCCCGCAACTTCCTGGCCATCGCCGTACAGCATGCGTGTGTTGTCGAGGAAGAACAGGGCGTTCTCGATGCCGGAGAATCCCTTGCCGCGTCCGCGCTTGACCACAATAACGTTCTTGGCCTTGTCGGCGTCGAGTATCGGCATGCCGTAGATCGGGCTGTCGGGATTGTTGCGCGCTGCCGGGTTGACCACGTCGTTGGCGCCGATCACCAGCGCCACGTCGGCCTGGGCAAACTCGTTGTTGATTTCTTCCAGGTCATAGATCAGGTCGTAGGGTACGCCGGCTTCGGCCAGCAGCACGTTCATATGTCCCGGCATGCGACCGGCCACCGGGTGGATGGCGAACTTCACGGTCACGCCGCGTTGTTGCAACAGCTGGGTGAGCTCCCACACCTTGTGCTGCGCCTGGGCAACCGCCATGCCGTAGCCGGGCACGATGATGACCTTGTCGGCGTAGGCCATCATCACCGCCGCGTCGGTGGCGTCGATTTCCTTCATGGTGCCCTGGTCGCCCTCGGCGGCAGCTTCACCGCCGCCACCCGAACCGAACCCCGAGAACAGCACGTTGGAGATCGGCCGGTTCATGGCTTTCGCCATTAGCTGGGTAAGCAGCGTACCGGCGGAACCGACCACCGTGCCGGCGATGATCATTGCCGCGTTGCCCAGCACGAACCCTTCAAATGCTACCGCCAGACCGGTCAATGCGTTGTACAGGGAAATAACCACCGGCATGTCGGCGCCGCCGATGGGCAGGGTCATCATGATGCCGAAGGCCAGGGCCAGCGCGAAAAAGACCAGAATGCCGAGACTGGATGGCTCGTCGGCGCCCATCAGCATGAAGCCCATGACCAGCAGTCCGCCAAATACCAGCAGGTTGATGAGTTGCTGGTTGGGGAAAATCAGCGAGCGCTTCATCAGCCCCTGCAGCTTGGCGAAAGCGATCATCGAACCCGAGAATGCCACTGAGCCGATCATGGCGCCGATCACCGCCAGCACCTGGAAGGTGGTGGAGGGGAAGGTGCCGCGCAGCAGTTCAACTGCCGCAATGGCCGCGGCGGCGCCACCACCCATGCCGTTGTAGATGGCGATCATCTGTGGCATGTCGGTCATGGCGACCTTCTTGCCGCTGTACCAGGCCAGGCCGCCACCGATAGCGAGGGCCAGTGTCATCCAGCCATAGTTGTGCATGCCCGGGGTGGCAAAGGTGATCACCGTAGCGACCAGCATGCCGGCGCCGGCCCACACGATACCGCCGCGCGCAGTGGTCGGCGAGCTCATCCGCTTGAGGCCAAGAATGAACAGCGCAGCCGCTACGAAGTAGCTGACGTTAATCAGGAAATCCATCTATTTGGTCTCCTTGCTGCTCTTGAACATTTCCAGCATGCGTTCGGTGACCACGTAACCGCCCACCGCGTTGCCGGCGGCCAGCATCACGCCGATGAAACCGATCAGTTTTTCGATGTCGGTCTCGGCGTGGCCCATGGCGACCATGGCGCCGACCAGCACGATGCCGTGCACGAAGTTGGAACCGGACATCAGCGGTGTGTGCAGGATGACCGGCACGCGCGCGATGACTTCGTAGCCGGTAAAGCCGGCCAGCATGAAGATATAGAGTGCCGTGAAGCCTTCGATCATGATGCGCCTCCCTCCACCAGCTCACGGCTGGGGGCGTGTTTGATTTCACCATCGCGGGTCAGCGTGCTGTCGGCGATGACCTCGTCGTCGAAGTCGGGCCTGAACTCACCGTCCTCGATCATGGGTGTCAGGAAGTTCAGCAGGTTGCGCGAGTACATCTCCGAGGCATGCACCGGCAGTTCGCTGGGTACGTTGAGCGGGCCGTAGACCACCACGCCGTTGTGCTCGATGGGCTTGCCGGGCTCGGTGACCTCGCAGTTGCCCCCACCCTCCGCGGCCAGATCGATAATGACCGCGCCGGGTTTCATTTGCTCGACGATCACCTTGCGGATGATCTTCGGCGACGGGCGTCCCGGGATCGCTGCGGTGGTGATGACGGCATCCGCAGCGACCAGACGTTTCTCCAGCACTTCCTGCTGCTGGGCCTTTTCCTCGTCGGTGAGTTCGCGCGCGTAGCCGCCTTCGCCTTCCGCCGATACGCCGGTATCGACAAACTTGGCGCCCAGCGATTCGACCTGCTCGCGGGTGGCGCTGCGCACGTCGTAGCCTTCGACCATCGCGCCCAGCCGCTTGGCGGTGGCGATGGCCTGCAGGCCGGCGACGCCGGCGCCGATCACCAGTACCTTGGCCGGGCGGATGGTGCCGGCGGCGGTGGTCAGCATGGGGAAGAAGCCACTCGCATAGTTGGCGGCCAGCAACGCGGCCTTGTAGCCGGCCACTGCGGCCTGAGAGGACAGTACGTCCATGCTCTGTGCGCGGGAAATACGCGGCACCAGTTCCATGGCGAACACCAGCAGCTTGCGGTCGCGCATTTTCGCGACGCGTTGCGGGTAACGGTGCGGCTGCATCATGCCGATGACCACCGCACCTTCCTTCATCTGCTCGATTTCAGATTCGTTCGGTGGCTGAACCTTGAGGATAAGGTCGGCCTGCTGGTACAGCGCGGCGGCGTCATCGACAAAGGTGATGTTTTTGTAGGCTTTGTCCGGGTAGTGGCTGGCGGTACCAGCGCCACGTTGCATCAGAATTTCGACGCCAAGCTTGACGAAACGGTCGGCAATGGCCGGCACCAGCGCTACCCGTCGCTCACCGGCCTCGATTTCTTTGGGCACGCCCAGGCGTATCGGCATCTGTCTATACTCCAGCTCGGGCCGGTCGGGCTGATCGGCCGGTTTTTGTTCTGTACGGCGGCTGTGCGCGGGGAAAAGCCGCCCCGACGCATAAAGAGCGGAATGATAGCGGATTCGCGGCGGCGATGTAATGTCTGCGGAACATGACAAACCGGTGAATTGTGCGGGCAAACCGCTTACAAGACGCGGGATTTCTGCGGTAAGATACGGGAAACCCGAATCGGGAGGTTTGTGTGTACGATTTACGACAGCAGGTCCTGAGAACCGACGCCTCCGGCATGCCGCTGGAATGGGTGAACTACCAGGACGCCGTACGTCTTTACCACCTTGGGCAGGTCGCCTACAGCTGTGGTACGCATCTCTATACCGTTCACGGCGGTATCTGCGCGCGCACCGGGCGACGCAGCCTGATCCGGGTCAATTCCATTATCGCCACCCACGGCAGTAACCGGGTGTTGCTGCGCAACCGCGGTCACTATGTTCCGCCGCTGAACAACCCGGCGCTGTTCCGCCGTGATGCACACCTGTGCATGTACTGCGGGGAGCGCTTCCAGGTGCGTGATCTGTCGCGCGACCACGTGACGCCCATCAGCCAGAACGGCGCCGACGTGTGGACCAACGTGGTGACAGCCTGCCGACGCTGCAATAACCACAAGGCCGGGCGCAGCCCCGAACAGGCCAGCATGGAATTGCTCGCGGTGCCGTTTACACCGACCCATGCGGAATATATCTATCTGCAGGGCAAGCGGGTGCTGGCCGATCAGATGGAATTCCTGCGTGCGCATTTCCCGCGCACCAGCCTCATGCACGAGCGGCTGAAACTGCTCGGCGTATAGCGCGCGTTTCGCGCAGGGCCGGGATCCGGGAATTCGTTGCACAGGATGCCGGTCTGCGTTGGCGTGACCGTCACACATTGAAACATGAATCTCTGGAAAGATATCGCCCAACAGCTTGAGTCACAGACGGGCCGCCCGCTGACGCTGGGCACCCCCGTCACGGTGGGCGGTGGTTCGATCAACGAGGCGTGCCGGGTCAAAAGTGACGACGGCCGCACCTTCTTCGTCAAGCTGAACCACGCCCGGGGGCTGGATATGTTCGAGGCCGAAGCGGAAGGTCTTCAGGCGCTGCGCCAGGCTGACCGGCTGCGCGTTCCCGAGCCGCTGGTGTGGGGCGTGTCGGGCAACAGGGCATTCCTGGTCATGGAGCACCTGTCGCTCGGTGGCCGTGGCTCGGCGGCTGAACTGGGTGAGGGTCTCGCCGCCCTGCACCGGATCACTGCACCGCAATTCGGCTGGCACCGTGACAACACCATCGGTTCCACACCACAGCCCAACACGCAGGCAGACAACTGGGTGGATTTCTGGGCGGAACAGCGGCTGGGGTTTCAGATAACGCTGGCCGTCGAGGCCGGTGCCGGTCGCACGCTGGACACGCGTGGCGGTGAACTGATCGAATGCCTGCCCGCTTTCATGAATGGCCGCGAACCCGAAGCCTCGTTACTGCACGGGGATCTCTGGTCCGGGAACTATGCCTTTACCCTCGATGGCGAGCCGACGATTTTCGACCCGGCCGTATACTATGGTGACCGCGAAGCCGACCTTGCCATGACAGAACTGTTCGGCGGCTTCAGCGCGGATTTCTACGCCGCCTACAACAATGCCTGGCCAATGGACGAGGGATACGCTGTGCGCAAGACGCTGTACAACCTCTATCATGTCCTCAACCACTACAACCTGTTCGGCGGCGGCTACCTGTCGCAGGCGCAGCACATGATCGACCGCCTCCTGAGTGAAGCCCGCGCCTGAACGAAAAAGGGGACGGAGGGATTAAATTTTAATCCCTCCGTCCCCTTTTCCCCCTTTTTCCCTCGGCCGTGCTGGCGAGGGAGGTAAGCGGTTTATTCCTGGTGGTAGGGACGGCTGAGGTCGTGGACAGCCTCTATCATGGCGCTGGCGTGTTCGGGGTCGATGCCGGGGTGGATGCCGTGGCCGAGATTGAAGACGTGGCCGCTGCCTTTGCCGAAGCTGGCCAGTACCTTGCCGACCTGTTCGCGTATGGTTGCCGGTGAAGCGTACAGTACGGAGGGATCGAGGTTGCCCTGCAGTGCAATGCGGTCGCCGACACGACGGCGCGCATCGGCCAGGTCGGTGGTCCAGTCGAGGCCCAGTGCATCGGCGCCGGTATCGGCCATCGCTTCCAGCCACTGGCCGCCGTTCTTGGTGAACAGGATGACCGGCACCATTTGCTCCCCCGTCTTTTCCCGCAGGCTGCGGATGATGCGCTCCATGGGCTTGAGCGAAAAGCGCAAATAGTCGGCGGGCGTCAGCGCGCCGCCCCAGGTATCAAAGATCATGACCGTTTGTGCGCCGGCCCTGATCTGGGCCTCCAGATACAGCGCCACCGATTGTGCGACGGTTTCGAGCAACTGGTCGAGCAGTTCCGGGCGCTCGAACATCATCGCCTTGATGGTGCGGAAGTCCTTGCTCGATCCGCCTTCCACCATATAGGTCGCCAGCGTCCATGGACTGCCGGAAAAACCGATCAGTGGCACGCGGCCGTTCAGTTCGCGGCGGATGGTCCGTACCGCGTCCATCACATAGCGTAACTCCTGTTCCGGGTCCGGCACACCGAGCGCTGCAATCTGTTTTTCGTCACGGATCGGAGTCTTGAAGCGCGGGCCTTCACCTTCCTCGAAATACAGCCCCAGCCCCATCGCATCCGGAATGGTGAGAATGTCCGAAAACAGAATGGCAGCATCGAGCGGGAAGCGTTCCAGCGGTTGCAGGGTGACCTCGCAGGCCAGTTCCGGGTTCATGCAAAGGTCCATGAAACTGCCGGCTTTTTTGCGTGTCTCGCGGTACTCCGGCAGGTAGCGCCCGGCCTGGCGCATCATCCACACGGGGGTGACATCGACGGGCTGGCGCCGCAGGGCACGGATAAATCGGTCGTTTTTTAATTCAGTCATGGGGCGCTATTAAACCGGCTGGGAGGATACCTGTCATCCTGTTTTTTTGAACCAGAAAAAAGGGGGGCGGTGGATTAAAATTTAGTCCCACCATCCCCTTTTGGGGGTTAGCGGATCAATGGAGTCTGACCCCATTGAAACGATTAAAAGTTAGCGGGGGAGGAGGGAGGTGCCCATGAGGAATTCGTCGATGGCGCGCGCGCACTGGCGGCCTTCGCGGATGGCCCAGACCACCAGGGACTGGCCGCGGCGCATGTCGCCGGCGGCGAACACCTTGTCGATGGAGGTCTTGTAGGCATTCTCGCCCTCGGTGTCGCCCTTCACGTTGCCGCGCGGGTCGTATTCCACGCCCAGTTCATCGAGCAGTCCTTCATGAACGGGGTGCACGAAGCCCATGGCCAGTAGTGCCAGGTCGGCCTCGATCTCGAAGTCGCTGCCTTCGATCTCGGTCATTTTCCAGTTGCCGTCCTCGTCCCTGTTCCATTCGACCCGTACGCAGTGCAGTTTTTTCAGCTTGCCGTTCTCGCCGATGAATTCCTTGGTGGCCACGCTCCACTCGCGCGCCACACCTTCTTCCTGCGAGGTGGAGGTGCGCAGCTTGTTCGGCCACTCGGGCCAGGTCAGCAGCTTGTCTTCCTTTTCCGGCGGCCTGGGCAGAATTTCAATCTGCACGACCGATTCACAGCCCTGGCGGATCGACGTGCCGATGCAGTCGGAGCCGGTATCGCCACCGCCAATCACTACCACTTTCTTGCCGGTGGCTATGATGGAAACGTCTTCCGGTACTTCATCGCCGGCAACGCGCCGGTTCTGCTGCGGTAGAAATTCCATGGCGAAGTGCACGCCGTCAAGGTCGCGGCCGGGTACCGGCAGGTCGCGTGGCTTTTCGGAGCCTCCGGTCAGTGCCACGGCATCGAAATCCTTGAGCAGGTCTTTGGCGCTGATGTCGACACCGACGTTGGTGTTGGGTTTGAAGGTGATGCCTTCGGCTTCCATCTGCTGCATGCGTCGGTCGATGTGACGCTTTTCCAGTTTGAAATCGGGGATGCCGTAGCGCAGCAGGCCACCGAAGCGGTCGTTCTTTTCGAACAGGGTTACTTCGTGACCGGCGCGGACCAGTTGCTGGGCGCAGGCCATGCCGGCCGGCCCTCCACCGACGACGGCGATTTTCCTGCCGGTCTTTTGCGGGTTGATCTTGGGCGGGAGCCAGTCGTTCTCCCATGCCGTGTCGACGATGGCACACTCAATGGTCTTGATAGTGACCGGGTCGTCGACCAGGTTCAGGGTGCAGGACTCCTGGCAGGGCGCCGGGCAGATGCGGCCGGTGAACTCCGGAAAGTTATTGGTGGAGTGCAGCACCTTGCTGGCTTTCTCCCACTTGCCCTTGTACACCAGGTCATTCCAGTCAGGAATGAGGTTGTTGACCGGGCAGCCATCGTGGCAGAAGGGAATTCCGCAGTCCATGCAGCGCGCGCCCTGAGTGGCGAGTTCCTGCTCATCGAGCGGAATGACAAATTCATTGAAGTGCTTGATGCGTTCTTCAACAGGTTTGTAGCCGCGGTCTTTGCGCGGATACTCCAGGAATCCGGTTGGTTTGCCCATAGTGTAAATTCAGTCCTGAGGTTTAACTTGCAGCCGCCAGTTCGGCGGCCTGTGCCTGCTTCATTTCTTCCAGCGCACGGCGGTAGTCGACCGGCATCACCTTGACGAATTTCGGCAGCATGCTGTTCCAGTTGTCGAGAACGTTCTTCGCCACGCTGCTGTTGGTGTATTGCAGGTGCTTCTCGATCAGGCGACGCAGACGCAGTGCGTCATAGCGCGTCATGTCGGTACTGATGTCGACCTTGCCGTGGGTTTCCAGGTCACCGCCCTGGTGCTCCAGCGTTTCCAGTGCCTCGTCTTCTTCCGGCACCGGCTCCAGGTCCACCATGGCGAGGTTGCAGCGTGATTCGAAATCGCCGCTTTCGTCCAGTACGTAGGCGATACCGCCGCTCATGCCGGCCGCGAAGTTGCGCCCGGTTTCACCCAGTACCACGACGACACCACCGGTCATGTATTCACAACCGTGGTCGCCGACGCCTTCGACAACGGCCGATGCGCCGGAGTTGCGCACCGCGAAGCGCTCGCCGCCGACGCCGCGGAAGTAACATTCGCCGGCGATGGCACCGTACAGTGTGGTGTTACCAACAATGATGTTCTCTTCCGGCACGATCGGGCATTTGGCGGGCGGGTAGATCACCAGCCGTCCACCGGACAGACCCTTGCCGACGTAGTCGTTGCCTTCACCTTCCAGTTCCAGCGTGACGCCGTGGGTGGCCCAGGCGCCAAAGCTTTGTCCGGCCACGCCGTTCAGTTTGATGTGGATGGTGTCATCCGGCAGCCCTTCGTGGCCGTAGCGTTCCGCGACCCGTCCCGACAACATGGTGCCAACAGTACGGTTGACGTTGCATACCGGTGTTTCGATGCGTACCGACTCGCCGCGTTCCAGTGCCGGTTTGGCCTGCTCAATGAGCTTGTTGTCGAGCGCCTTGTCGAGGCCGTGGTCCTGCCCTTCGCAGTTGTACACGGCGGCGTCCGGAACGTTGGGCATGTACAGAATGCGCGAGTAGTCGAGTCCGTGCGCCTTCCAGTGATCGATGCACTTGCGCATGTCCAGCTTGTCGGAGCGGCCGATCATCTCGTTCATGGTGCGGAAGCCGAGTTTCGCCATCAACTGGCGGATTTCCTCGGCGATGAAGAAGAAGTAGTTGACCACGTGTTCCGGCTGGCCGACAAAGCGTTTGCGTAGTGTCTCGTCCTGGGTAGCGACACCGACCGGGCAGGTGTTGAGGTGACACTTGCGCATCATGATGCAGCCTTCCACGATCAGCGGCGCGGTGGCGAAGCCAAACTCGTCGGCGCCCAGCAGCGCGCCGATGACCACGTCACGGCCGGTGCGCATACCGCCGTCGACCTGTACGCAGATACGCCCGCGCAGCTTGTTCAGCACCAGCGTCTGGTGGGTTTCGGCGAGCCCCAGTTCCCACGGGCTGCCGGCGTGACGGATTGAGGTCAGCGGCGAGGCGCCGGTGCCGCCATCGTAACCGGCGATGGTCACGTGGTCGGCGTGCGCCTTGGACACACCGGCCGCGACCGTGCCGACGCCAACTTCAGATACCAGCTTGACGCTGATACGCGCTTTCGGATTGACATTCTTCAGGTCGTGGATCAGCTGTGCCAGATCCTCGATCGAATAGATGTCGTGGTGCGGCGGCGGTGAAATCAGACCGACACCCGGCGTGGAGTGACGCACCTTCGCGATCCAGTCGTTGACCTTGTGGCCGGGCAGCTGACCGCCCTCACCGGGCTTGGCGCCCTGCGCCATCTTGATCTGGATGTCGTCGGAGTTCACCAGGTATTCGGTGGTGACACCGAAGCGTCCGGATGCCACCTGCTTGATGGCCGAGCGCATGGAGTCGCCGTTTTCCATCGGCTTGAAGCGCGAACGCTCCTCGCCCCCTTCGCCGGTGTTGGACTTGCCGCCGATGCGGTTCATGGCGATGGCCAGCGTGGTGTGCGCTTCCCAGGAAATGGAACCGAACGACATGGCGCCTGTGGCGAAACGCTTGACGATTTCTTTTGCCGGTTCCACTTCGTCGAGCGGAACCGGTTCGTTGGCGAACTTGAACTCGAACAGGCCGCGCAGGGTCTTCAGGTGTTCATTCTGTTCATCGACCAGTTTCGAGAACTCGGAAAACGTTTTCGCGTCGTTGGCGCGCGTGGCGTGCTGCAGCTTGGCGATGGTCTGCGGCGTCCACACGTGGTCTTCGCCGCGCACTCGCCATGCGTAGTCGCCGCCGACGTCCAGCGCGTCCTCGAATACCGGGTTGTTGCTGTAGGCGTCGTGGTGCCAGCGCACGGCTTCCTCGGCGATCTCCTCGATGCCAACGCCCTCGATCATGCTCGCGGTGCCGGTGAAATACTTGTCGATGAACGATTGCTTCAGACCCACGGCGTCAAAGATCTGTGCGCCGCAGTAGGACTGATAGGTGGAAATGCCCATCTTGGAGAAGACTTTCAGCAACCCCTTGCCAACCGCCTTGATGTAGCGCTTGTTGATCTCTTTCTGGTCGAGATCTTCCGGCAGGTCGTCCTTCATGACCGCCAGCGTCTCGAAAGCCAGGTAGGGGTTGATGGCTTCCGCGCCATAGCCGGCCAGCGTGGCGAACTGGTGAACCTCGCGCGCCGCGCCGGTTTCAACAACAAGTCCGGACTCCGTGCGCAGGCCTTCGCGCACCAGGTGGTGGTGTACGGCCGAGGTGGCCAGCAGTGCCGGGATCGGGATGCGCCTTGCATCGACGGAGCGGTCGGACAGAATCAGAATGTTGTAGCCGTCGCGGACTGCCTTTTCGGCCGCCTGGCAAAGCGTGTCAACGGCGCCCTCCATACCGGCGGCGCCGAGCTCGGCGGGATAGCAGATGTCCAGGGTGCAGGTCCTGAAAGCACCGTTGGTGGCTTTTTCGATATCGCGGATGCGCTGCAGATCCTTGTCGGTGAGGATCGGCTGGGCGACTTCCAGGCGCATGTGTTCGCCACCGGAGTCCAGCCCCAGCAGGTTGGGGCGCGGGCCGATCAGTGACACCAGCGACATCACCAGTTCCTCGCGGATCGGGTCGATGGGCGGGTTGGTCACCTGGGCAAAGTTCTGCTGGAAATAGTTCGCCAGCGGCTTGGCCTTGTTCGATAGTACGGCAACCGGGTTGTCGGCACCCATCGAGCCAATGCCTTCCTGGCCGGTGGCGGCCATGGGCTTCATGAGGATCTTGAGATCCTCCTGGGTGAAGCCGAACGCCTGCTGGCGGTCGAGCAGTGTGTCTGGATCGCCGTTCACGCCATTGGCCAGCGTGGGCAGGTTTTTCAGGTGAATCTGGGTTTTGTCCAGCCACGCCTTGTAGGGATGGCTGGAAGACAGGGACGCCTTCAGTTCGGCATCGTCGATGATGCGGCCCTGTTCCATGTCGATCAGGAACATCTTGCCGGGCTGCAGGCGCCACTTCTTGACGATCTTTTCATCAGGGATGTTCAGCACGCCCATTTCCGAGGCCATCACCACCAGATCGTCGTCGGTGATGAGGTAACGCGCCGGGCGCAGGCCGTTACGGTCGAGGGTAGCGCCGATCTGGCGGCCGTCGGTGAAGGCCACGGCAGCGGGACCGTCCCAGGGCTCCATCAGCGCGGCATGGTATTCGTAGAACGCCTTGCGCTGGTCGTCCATCAGCGGGTTGCCGGCCCAGGCTTCCGGGATCAGCATCATCATGGCGTGCGCCATGGAGTAGCCGCCGGCGACCAGCAGTTCCAGCGCGTTGTCAAAACAGGCGGAATCGCTCTGGCCTTCCGGGATCAGCGGCCAGATCTTTTCCAGGTCGGCGCCAAACAGTTCGGAGGCCATCGAGTGGCGGCGCGCGCGCATCCAGTTGACGTTGCCGCGCAGAGTGTTGATCTCGCCGTTGTGGGCGATCATGCGGAACGGGTGCGCCAGGTCCCACGACGGGAAAGTATTGGTGGAGAAACGCTGGTGCACCAGCGCCAGTGCGGACACCATGCGCTCGTCGCGCAGGTCCTTGAAATAGGTGTCGACCTGGTTGGCCAGCAGCATGCCCTTGTACAGCAGGGTGCGGCTGGAGAACGACGGGATATAAAAATTCTCGCGGCCTTCCCAGTCGGAATCGCGCACCGTGTTCTCGATCACCTTGCGGATGATGAACAATCGACGTTCGAACTCGTCCTGTGTCGGACAGTTGTCGCCGCAGCTTATAAAGGCTTGACGTACAACGGGTTCTACGTCCTTGACGCTCTGACCGAGGCCGCTGTTGTCGACGGGCACATCACGCCAGCCGAGAAATTCCTGGCCTTCCTCGCGCACGGTGCGCTCGATCAGCGCTTCACACTCGGTGCGGCTGCGAGTCGGCCGGGGCAGGAAAATCATGCCCACGGCGTAGGTGCCGGGCGCCGGCAGCTCGAAGCCCAGCGCTGCGCATTCTTCGCGCAGGAAGGTATCCGGCGTCTGGATCAGGATGCCCGCGCCGTCGCCGGCCAGCGGGTCGGCGCCCACGGCTCCGCGGTGAGTCAGGTTTTCGAGAATCTGCAGACCCTGCCTGACGATGGCATGACTCTGTTCGCCTTTGATGTGGGCGACAAAGCCGACGCCGCAGGCATCGTGCTCGTTTTCACGGTCATACAGACCCTGCTTTTCCGGAAAAGCCCCGTGACTCATGTCCGACCTCTGGTTATAACTGTCTAAATTCCCGGGAAATTGTGCGCATGCGCGCACAAAACCGCCCTTCGCCCATGGCGGCGGGGCGGTGTCACCCGAACGTAAAAATTTGGGCCGAAAAGAATAATGGAGATAGCTGTCTGACGCCAGCGTTTTTCCGGGTTAAACCTTGTTTTTTCTGCGGAATACCCGATCGGTGTCAGCGAACCTCGCGAATACTGTCCTGCACGGATTTCAGGCTGCGCGGCCAGGGGTTCCCTTTCCGTACCTTGTCCGGCAGGGCGCTGCGTGCCGCCAGCGCAGCAGCCTTGTCGGGGTAGATGCCATACAGCAGCACATACCATTCGGCATTTTTGTAGCGACCGCGGTAATAAGCGGTTTTGTCCGGGTCCAGCGCGTAGCGCTGGATAAAACGGGTAATGGACGCTTCATCGCGCGAGCCGAGCAATTGCAGGGTGAATGTCCCGGGCGGCTGCTGCAGCAGCCAGTCTTCGCGGTGGGGTTGTCCGGGTGTCGATGCAGGACGTTGTGGCACGGCCCGGGCGGTATCGGCCGGTTTTTGTGCGCCGGGCGCCGGTTCGGGTGCCGCCGCGGGGCGGGTGACAGCGGCACTATCGACTGATGGCGGCGGTGTTGGTGTTTTCGCCGCGTTGTCGGCGACCGCCGCCGGCGTTTGCGCGCGTTGTGGCCGGTTTTCAGTGGCTGTTGTTTCGGCAACATCTGAAGGCGGCGCGTTGTCTTGCGGTGTCGTTGGTGCAGCCGCCGGGGGCAGCGGGGCAGCTGTTTCAGGGGGGGCTGTCGCAGTACCCACTGTTGCCTCGACAGCGATCGGCGCAGATTTCCCCTCAGTGTCTTCCATGCCGGTCGCGACCTGCCGGGGCGGTGAAACCGGTTGTTGTGTTGTGGTCGCCGCGCTCTTGTCAGTTTCATCAAGCGCGGGATGCGCCTTCGGCAGCGTCAGCGGCAACTCCGTGACGGCCAGCGGCGGCACGCTTTCCTGTTCTGGCCCGGAAGTCGGGGCGAGGCGCTGCCAGCCCAGGTAGCCCGCCGCGGCTGCGATGGCGACCGAGGC
>CAYSRA010000005.1:37490-59141 GCA_964433205.1 uncultured Thiohalobacter sp.
TGCGCTTTGCGCTGCGCTTTACCGGTGAGCGCTTCTTGTGCCTGGCACGAGCGTGGTGTTCGGCCAGTGCTTCGTGTGCCAGGCGGTTGATTGCGCCCGGTCGACCGTCGGCAGCCTTGCAGATGGCGCGCACTTCAGTCGGGGTAAAGGGACTCTCGCCGCTGTAGCCGGCGACCGCCAGCCGGTACATTAAATAGGAAGCAGTTTCTTCCTCGGTAAGCCGGGGGATTTCCAGCATCTGGCTGGTGCGTTTGCTGGCGAGTCCTTCCAGTGTTTCACGCACGCGCTGCTGGGCGTCTGCGGTACCGAACAACACGATGCGCACGCGTTCGCTGTCGGGCAGGCTGGTGAGCTCGCAGAGTCGCTTGCAGGCGGCTTCATCGAGTCGTTCGGCATTGTCGATCACCAGCACCAGGTGCTGTGAGGTATCGCTTTGTGACGCCCAGCGGGCCAGCAGGGCCTGTTCGCCGTCATCCGGGTTGCCACCAACTGTTTCCGCCAGTCGCTCGGCCAGCTGGTCGGCCTGTTCACCGTCCAGTGTGCAGACGACCCATTGCGGACTGATGTGGCCGAGAAACTGCCCCAGCAGGGTGCTCTTGCCGCTGCCCGGCGGGCCGCTGACGACGACGATGGATTCGCCGAACTGAACCAGGTGGGTGAGTAGATCCAGGCGTTGCATCAGCGCGCTGCCGGCATAGAAAAACTGCGGGTCGAGCCGTTGTTCGAACGGGTGACAGCGCAGCGACCAGCTCTCCAGGTACTCGGGCTGTTCCGGCGCGGCGTGTGCGTTCATGTCTGTGCCTGCATAAATACGACCTGATAACCTTTTTTCAACTGGGCATCCCGAATCGACATCATGGCCTGTTCCGCGTGTTCGCGATCAGCATAGTGATCCTTGACCACGCGTCCGCCCGCGCCCTGGTAGCCCCACTCGCGTATCAGTGTCCAGCCATCGATCAGATCCTCCTGCAGGTGCAGGTGGTAGAACCGTGGCGGTCCGGCGTCGCTGGGTGGAATCTGCATATAAATGCGCATGTCGGGTCTCTGGCAGGCAAGCCGCGTTCAAGTCAGCTCTCCCGGGTTGTAGACCCGGTGATGTTCGCTGATGGCGTAGCGGTCGGTCATGCCCGCGATATAGTCGGCGACCGCGCGCGCCTGGCCGGTTTCACCGTTGTCGGCACGCAGGTCGGCGACGTGCGCCTGCGCTTCTTCCGGCAACAGCCGTGGGTCGTCATTGAACGCAACGAACAGGTCGCGCACCACCCGGGTTGCCTTGGCGCTCATGCGATGAACACGATAGTGCCGGTACAGATGATTGCGCAGAAAACGTTTCAGTTCCAGGTTGCGCTCGCGCATGGCGTCGCTGAAGGCAATCAGTGGCTGTGGTTGCCGACGTACCGCGTCGAGGTCGGCGGGCTTTGTGTCGGCGAGTTGTGCGCTGCTGGTTTCGATCAGGTCCACGACCTGGCAGTTGATCAGTCGCCTGACCACTTCGTGGATGACGCGGCGCTGTGACAGCGCGGGGTAGCGGCGGGTGACTTCAGCGTACTGTTCGGCGAACAGCGGCACCTCGTTCAGTTGCTCGACCGCGATCAGTCCGGCGCGCAGTCCGTCATCGACATCGTGACTGTTATAGGCGATTTCGTCGGCCAGGTTGGTCAGCTGGGCTTCGAGGCCGGGCTGCTGCTTGTGCAGAAAACGTTCGCCGACATCGCCGAGTTCGGCGGCGTTTTTGGCTGAACAGTGCTTGAGGATTCCTTCGCGGGTTTCAAAGGTCAGGTTCAGGCCGGGAAAGTCGGCGTATTTCTCCTCCAGTTCGTCCACCACGCGCAGTGACTGGAGGTTGTGTTCGAAACCGCCGTACTGTTTCATGCATTCGTTCAGCGCTTCCTGACCGGCGTGGCCAAAGGGGGTGTGCCCGAGGTCGTGCGCCAGCGCGATAGCTTCGGTCAGGTCCTCGTTGACCCGCAGTGCGCGGGCGATGGAGCGCGCGATCTGGGCCACTTCGATGGAGTGCGTCAGGCGTGTTCTGAACAGGTCGCCTTCGTGATTGACGAACACCTGGGTCTTGTATTCGAGGCGCCGGAACGCAGCCGCGTGGATGATGCGGTCGCGGTCGCGCTGGAATTCGCTGCGGTAGTTGGGTGCCGGCTCCGGGTAGCGGCGCCCGCCGGATACGGTGTCGGTAGCGGCGTAGGGCGCCAGCCCGGTCAGGTTATCGAGTGCATTCGGCAGGCTGTTCATGAACCGGTCAGTGGCAGGCTGCGGTCGAGCGTTTCCGCGAGCAGGCCCACGTTGTAGTCAGCGGTGATTTTCGCAGCGCCGATGGCATCCAGCAGGATCAGTCGCAGTCCGCCGTCGAAGGCTTTTTTGTCGACTGCCATCAATTCCAGGAAGCGCTCGCGACTGATTTCTTCGGGCGGGTCCACGGGCAGCCGGGCTTTGCCGAGCAGGGTGCGGATACGGGCAACATCGGCGGCATCCAGCCAGCCGTGGCGGGCGGAAAGATCCGCGGCCATGGCCATGCCGGCGGCAACCGCCTCGCCGTGCAGCCATTTGCCGTAGCCCATGCCGGTTTCGATGGCGTGACCAAAGGTGTGGCCGAGGTTGAGCAGGGCGCGTTTACCGCTCTCCCGTTCATCGGCGGCAACGATCTCCGCCTTGCAGCGGCAGGAGCGCTCGATGGCGTAGACCAGTGCTTCGGTGTCGCGTGCCAGCAGTCGCGCCATGTTGGTTTCCAGCCATTCGAAAAATTCCCGATCCTCGATCAGGCCGTACTTGATCACCTCGGCGATGCCGGCCGACAGCTGACGGTCGTCCAGTGTTTTGAGGGTATCGGTGTCGGCGAGCACCAGCCGTGGCTGGTGAAAGGCGCCGATCATGTTCTTGCCGAGCGGGTGATTGACGCCGGTCTTGCCGCCCACCGAGGAATCCACCTGCGCCAGCAGGGTGGTGGGGATCTGGATGAAATCCACGCCACGCTGGTAGCTGGCAGCGGCGAAGCCGACCATGTCGCCGATCACGCCACCCCCCAGTGCCACCAGGCAGCAGCTGCGGTTGAAGCGTTTTTCCAGCAGTGCGTCGAAAATGCGGGTGAGGATATCGAGCGTCTTGTACTGTTCGCCGTCCGGCAGTACCAGCTGTTCGAGCTGGTAATCGCCGAGCGTTTCGCAGACCGTATCCATATAAAGGGGCGCCACAGTGTCGTTGCTGATCACCATGACCTGGCGTCCGCGGATGGCGGGTTCATAGAGCGCGGTTTGCGACAACAGCGCCGGCCCGATATGGATCGGGTAGCTGCGTTCGCCGAGATCGAGTTGCAGGGTTTTCTTTGTCATCATCGGGAAGGATAAGTGGGCGCCTGATTTTCCTCAACATAGTGCGTGATTTTCTGCACCACGTCACGCACCCTGCAGCCATCAGTCTCAATGACGATGTCGGCCACCTCCCGGTACAGGGGGTCGCGCTCGGCCAGCAGTTGTTCCAGTTTTTGCCGCGGGTTGGGGGTTTGCAGCAGCGGGCGGCTGCGGTCGTGTGCGGTGCGCCTGAGTTGCTGGTCCACGGAGGTGTGCAGGTATATAACATTGCCGCGGGATGCCAGGTGGCGGCGGTTCAGCGGGTCCAGTACAGCGCCGCCGCCCGTGGCGAGCACGATGCCGGGCGTCGCCGTCAGCTCGTCGATGACCTCCTGTTCACGCTTGCGAAAGCCGGATTCACCTTCCAATTCAAAGATTAACGGGATATCGACACCGGTTCTGGCCTCGATTTCACGGTCGCTGTCGACAAACTCCATTCCCAACGCACGCGCCAGTTGGCGACCGATGGTGGATTTGCCGGCGCCCATGGGTCCGACCAAAAAAAAACTGCCCGGCATTTTCATGCCGGGCAGATATGCCAGAAATTCAGGCGGTATACAAGTCGGGCTACTGGAGGCTCATGCCCTGCTTGATAATTTTCGGCGTCACGAAGATGAGCATTTCGCTCTTTTCGTTGAGGTTGCGTTCGGTCCTGAACAGCCAGCCGACACCCGGCAGTTCGCCGAAGAAGGGCACGCGCTCGGACTCCTTGCCGCGCTCCTGCTCGTAAATGCCGCCCAGCACCAGGGTTTCGCCATTGTCGACCAGCACCCGCGTTTCGACGCTGCGGGTATCGACGCTGGGCACACCGGCGAAGATCTGGCCGACGCTGTCCTTGCTCACGCGCAGGTCCATGATGATGCGGTCATCCGGTGTAATCTGCGGCGTTACCTTCAGCTCCAGCACGGCTTCCTTGAAGGTGACCGAGGTCGCGCCGCTGGAGGTCGCCTGCTGGTAGGGAATCTCCACACCCTGCTGGATAACGGCTTCCTGCTGGTTGGAGGTGATGACGCGCGGACTGGAGATCACCTCGCCGCGATCTTCCAGCTGCATGGCGCTCAGTTCCAGTGCCAGCAGATTGCTGCCCAGCTTGCCCAGTGCGATACCGATGGCGCCGGACGGGTTGGCGACCGGAAGATTGACCAGCAGACCTTCGTTCCTGGTGGTGCTGGTGCCGCCGGGGACCTGGTAGGCGGTAATGGTGTCATTGTAGCTGACGTCGCCGTCGAGTTTACCGCCAAGGATGAAGCCGGTCTCGTTGTCAGGCGCCACGCTGTTGTGGCTGAGGCCGAACTTGACGCCCAGTTCGCGGGCGAAGTCGTTGTTGGCCAGCACGATGCGCGATTCGATCAACACCTGGCGTACCGGGATATCCAGTCGCGAGACGAGACGGCGGATCTGTTCAAGCTTGTCCGCGGTGTCCTGGACCAGCAGCGTGTTGGTGCGCTCGTCGACGGTCACCTTGCCGCGTTCCGACATCTGCGAACTGTCCTCGTTGCTCAGCAACTCCGCCAGGTCGGTGGCCTTGGCATAGTTGACCTGAATCAGGTCGGAGTACAGCGGTGCCAGTTCCTCGATTTGTTTCTTCGACTCGAGTTCGAGTTTTTCGCGAGCCGCGATCTCCTCGCTCGGTGCGACCAGGATGACGTTGCCGTTCTCGCGCTTGGCCAGGCCCTTGGTCTTGAGCACGATATCCAGTGCCTGGTCCCAGGGGACGTTTTGCATGCGCAGGCTCAGGTTGCCGGTAACCGAATCGCTGACCACGATGTTCTGTCCGGTGAAGTCAGCCAGCAATTGCAGTACCGAACGGACCTCGATGTCCTGGAAGTTCAGTGACAGGCGCTCGCCGGTGTAGCCGAACTTCTCTTTCAGGGCCTGTTCCTTTTCTTCCTTGGTTGTCTCGCGGACTTCCACGGTGAACTGGTTGTCGCTCTGGTAGGCCAGGTACTCGTATTCGCCAATCGGCGTGATTTCCATACGAACCCCGTTACGCTTGCGCTCGGTATCGATCAGTTTTACCGGCGTGGCGAAATCCGTCACATCGAGGCGGCGTTCCAGTTGTTCCGGCAGCGTCGCGCCCTTGAATTCGACCACGATCTTCCCGGCTTCCTGGCGCATGTCGACCGGAATGGAGGGGTCGGACAGTGTCACCACGACACGGCCTTCGCCCTGGTCACCGCGACGGAAGTCAACGTCGGTGACAGCGGGTTCGATGCTCGCGGCAGCCGGGCTGCTGGCGGCTGCGGCGGCAGACGTCGTGCCGGTTTCCGGCCGCTGGCCCTGGGTGCCAAGCACAACGATGATCCGGTTGCCTTCGACGCGGGTTTCATAGGGCACCATTTCAAACAGGTTGAGTACCACCCGGGTGCGGCCCTTGACCTCGACGGCGGTAACGCTTCTCGCCGGACCGATGCCGATGGCCTGGGAGCGCTTTGCGAGTTCGCTCTTGGTCGCCGGGAGGTCGAATGCGATGCGTGCCGGATTATCTATGGTAAAGCTGGCCGGGTTGGGTGCCGGCCGGCTGAGTACGAAAGTGACCTGGACCCGATGGCCCGGCAGTCCCGCGAAAGTAATTTCCTTCAGGGCATTGAGTTGGGGCGCCGCGGCATGGGCGGTTTGCAGGCAGGCCAGCATCAGTAATGCCCCCAGTGCTACAAGTCCATTTATTGTCCGGGTTGCTGACCAGGTGGCACCCCGCGCGGCATCCTTCCACATCATGTGAATTGCATTCATCGTTTTTATCTCCAAATTACTCGCTGAGTGCCAGAGAGGCCTGGCGCTCTACCCATCCCCCGAGGCCATCCGGTACGATCTCGGTCACTTCCACTTCGGATTCTGTAATGTCGACGATCTTGCCGTGGTTCTGGCCCAGGTAGTTGCCGGGTTTGACACGGTGTATGGTGCTGTCGCTCATGCGAATCAGAGCCCATGAATCGCCGTCGCGACCCAGGGTTCCAACCATGCGCAGGCCGTCCAGCGGCTCCGCTTCAAGAGGTTCGCGCGGCCGATTGAAATCGGGCGCCAGTCCGCCGTTGCTTGTCGTTGCAACCTGCGATTTCCGGGCCGAGTAGGATGGCGGTGTGAACGGGTCACGTGCATCCATGGCCTGGTAGAGATGTGTTTCAAAGGGCGAGAATTCGGGCAGCGGCTCGACACGGGCGTGTTGCCGTGACTTTACCGACTCGACGTAGCTGCGCAGATCCTCGGTATTGTTTCCGGCGCAGGCGGCAAGGCTGCCGGCCAGCAGTGACGCAGTGACGACACGCGCAAGTACGTTCAGTTTTCCCAGTGGGTCGCGACTCATTGGGCGCCTCCTTCCTCTTCTTCATCCAGGTAACGATAGGTCTTCGCCAGGATGTCCATGGTCAGTTTGCCTTCCTTGTCTTCCTTAATGTTCACGTCGTGAACGGTGACGATGCGCGGCAGGGCCGCAACACCGCTGACGAACTCGCCAAACTCGTGATAGTCACCCTTGACGCGGATGCTGATCGGCAGCTCGGCATAGAATTCCTTTGGTACCTCGGCCTGCGGTTTGAACAGTTCGAATTCCAGGCCGGCGGCGAGACCAGTCTGCGAGATATCGACCAGCAGTTCTGCGACTTCGGTCCGGTTTGGCAGCTGCCGCAGCATGGCGCCGAACGACTCGCGCATTTCCGCCAGCTGCTGCTCGTAGGCTTCCAGGTTGGCCGCCTTCTGTGCACGGTTTTCAAACGTGGTGCGAAGTTCGCTTTCCTTGCGCTCCGACTTTTCGAGCTGCGCCTGCTGGTCCTTGATGTCGAGCCAGTAGCCCGCGGCCAGTACGCCGACGAACACCAGCGCGATCACGAAGATCCTCGCGGGTAACGGCCAGTTGGCGATGTTGCTCAGATCGAGCTCATTGAGTTCTGAAAGATCCATCAGCTGTTGTCCTCCGCAGGCGTTTCAGACGGAGTAACCTGGTCTGCACGCAGCACGAAGGTTGCGGTGCGCCGGTTCTTGTCTTCCCTGGTTTCGATAACGTCAAGGCGTGGTTTGCCCAGCCACTGAGAGTTGTCGATGTTGCGCATGTAGGCGGAGACGCGCGCATTGGATTGTGCGACGCCGCTCATGGTCAGGGACGAACCCTTCTGCGCGATTGAATTGAGATAAACACCATCGGGCAGGGTGTAAACCAGTTCGTCCATCAGGTGTACGCTCTGCGGACGGCTGTGCTGAAGCTGCTGGATGATGTCCATGCGTGCCAGCAGCGCGGTCTTGGTCTTTTCCAGGTCCTTGATCTTCTCGATCTTCTTGTCGAGCGCGGCGATTTCGGTGTCGAGAAACTTGTTGCGGTTGTTCTGTTGCTCGATGAGTCCTTCCATCTGCATGTGCGCCAACAGCACCAGCAGCGCTGCGAGGATGGCAGTGCCGACACCGATGACAGTGAACTGCTGCTGCTTTTCCTTGCGCAGTTCTTCGCGCCAGGGGAGTAGATTGATATGAGCCATTAGTCGAAACTCCTCAGTGCCAGTCCACAGGCGATCAGCAGTGCCGGCGCATCGTTACTCAGTGACTGTGGCTTCACGCGCGACGACAGTGACATGGATGCGAACGGGTTGGCGATCAGCGTTTCCACGCCGAGGCGTTCCTGCAATAAATCGGTAATGCCCGGAATCGAGGCGCTGCCGCCCGCGAGGATGATCTGGTCGACACTGTTGTACTGGCTGGAGCCGAAGAAGAATTGCAGCGAACGGCTGACTTGCTGGCACATGGCTTCCTTGAAGGGTTCCAGCACTTCGGGTTCGTAGTTTTCCGGCAGTCCGCCCTGGCGCTTGGCCATGCCGGCTTCCTCGAAGGACAGGCCGTAGCGGCGCATGATTTCCTCGGTGAGCTGTTTGCCGCCGAAGATCTGGTCACGGGTGTAGATCAGCTTGCTGTCGTGGAGGACGTTCAGCGTTGTCATGGTCGAGCCAATATCGATGACAGCAACTGACTTGTCGGCACCGTGGTCCGGTACCTGGTCCAGCAATAACTGGAAGGCATTTTCGGTGGCGTAGGCCTCGACATCGACAACCTTGATGTCCAGCCCGCCGTTCTCAACGGCGGCGGTACGCATGTCGACGGTTTCGGTCCGGCATGCCGCCAGCAATACATCGACCGTCTCGGGGTTGTTGTCA
Source organism: uncultured Thiohalobacter sp. (assembly GCA_964433205.1). GTDB lineage: Bacteria > Pseudomonadota > Gammaproteobacteria > DSM-19610 > DSM-19610 > Thiogranum. The sequence continues at coordinate 45,982 of CAYSRA010000005.1, forward strand.
GAGGCGCCGAGCACCTCGAAGTCGAGGCTGACTTCCTCGAGCGGGTAGGGAACATACTGGTCCGCTTCCAGTTCGATCTGGCTGTGCAGTTCGTCGTCCGAGAGATTGGCGGGCATCGGGATCACTTTGGTGATGACCGACGAGCCGGCGACGGCGACGGCGGCATTGCGGGTATGGGCGCCGGCGCGTTTCATCGCCCGCCGGACAGCTTCGCCCACGGCTTCGACGTCGGTGATGTTCTTTTCGACGACGGAATTGGGAGGTAACGGCTCAACCGCGTAGCTTTCGACCCGGTAACGGTTCCCGTTTCGGCTGAGTTCGAGTAGTTTTACCGCTGATGAGCTGATATCGAGCCCGACGACCGGCGGTTTTTTCCGTGTAAACAGTTGCGCGATCTGCACCGTTATTTCCCTTTAAATTCACCGCAATTGCAGTGTATTGATACGGTTATGGATTAGAGAGCAACAACAAATTGTTGTCAATCAAGTGCTCTTTATCCTCTTTGGTTCGATTCAGAGTATCGGACGCTTTATACTGAAGTTTAGGAATCCTTGTATTTTTAATTTTGAACTCGGTCACATCCCCGCCAAATATATGACACTTTCTTCCCGATTGATGCGCTTTTCGCTGGCATCCCTGTTGGCGCTTTCGGTAGCGGCGCTCGTCGTCGTGGCGGCGGCATACTTCTATATATCGCCACAACTGCCCCCCATTGAACGGCTGAAAGACGTTCAGCTACAGGTGCCCTTGCGCGTCTATGCACACAGCGGTGAGTTGATCGCGGAGTTCGGCGAGCAGCACCGGGAGCCGGTGCGCTACGAGCAATTGCCGCAAGCGGTGATCGACGCCATCCTCGCGACCGAGGACGACCGGTTCTTTCAGCACCCCGGTGTCGACTACCAGGGGCTGGTGCGTGCCGTGTTCAAGCTGGTCACCACCGGCGAGAAACGTCAGGGCGGCAGCACCATTACCATGCAGGTGGCGCGCAACTTCTTCCTCAGTCGTGAAAAGACCTACCTGCGCAAACTCACGGAAATCTTCCTGGCACTCAAAATCGAGCGCCACCTGTCCAAGCAGGAAATTCTCGAGCTGTACCTGAACAAGATCTACTTCGGGCATCGCGCCTACGGGATCGGCGCGGCGGCGCGGGTTTACTACGGCGCCGACATCGATGAACTGACGATCCCGCAGATTGCCATGATCGCCGGCCTGCCCAAGGCGCCCTCGGCCAACAACCCCGTCAGCAACCCGGAACGGGCGCTGCAGCGGCGCAATTATGTGCTGGGGCGGATGTTTGCGCTCGGGTTCCTGGACGCGGAGACCTACCGGGCGGCACTGGACACGCCTGACGATGCCAGTTTGCACAAGGCGGCGATCGAACTGGAGGCGCCGTGGCTCGCGGAAATGGTGCGCAGCTACATGCGTGAGCACTATGGCGAGGACGCCTATACCGCCGGTTACAAGGTTTTCACGACCATCGACGCCACGCGTCAGCGCGCCGCCAACGCCGCCCTGCGCAAGGCGCTGCTGAACTACGACCAGCGTCATGGTTACCGCGGCGTGGTGAAGCACATCGAGTTGCCGGACGATGCTGACGCCGGCCAGACAGCCGCCGAACTGAAGGGCGTACGTCCCTACGGAGGGCTGCAGCCGGCGCTGGTCATGCGTGTCGATGAACAGGGCGCACAACTGCAGTTGCGTGACGGTGGCGAGGCGGTACTCGATCTGGAGGGCGTGGAATGGGCGCGCCGCTACATTACCGTCAACCAGCGCGGTCCCAAACCGACGCAGGTGAGCGACGTACTGAAGCGCGGCGACATCCTTTACCTGCAGCCAGCAGGAGATGATCGCTGGCGCCTGGCGCAGTTGCCGACGGTTTCCGGTGCGCTGGTCTCGGTCAGTCCCCGCGACGGTGCCCTGCAGGCGCTGGTGGGCGGTTTCGATTTCTATATGAGCAAATTCAATCGTGCCGTCCAGGCGCAGCGCCAGCCCGGTTCCAGTTTCAAACCGTTCATTTATTCAGCGGCGCTGAACAAGGGCTACACGGTCGCGAGCCTGTTTAACGATGCGCCGGTGGTGTTCGACGACCCTTCCCTGGAGACGACCTGGCGACCGGAGAACTACAGCGGCAAGTTCTACGGCCCGACGCGCATGCGCGAGGCGCTGACGCGCTCGCGTAACCTGGTTTCCATTCGCCTGTTGCGTGCAATCGGGCCGCACTACGCCGCGCGTTACGTGCAGCGCTTCGGTGTCAGGCCCGACCAGGTGCCCAAAGACCTGTCGCTGGCACTGGGCAGCGGCACCGCGACACCGCTGGAAATGGCGCGCGCCTACAGCGTGTGGGCCAACGGCGGTTTCTATACCGAGCCCTACTTTATCGAGGAAATACGCGATGCGCGCGACGAGGTCCTGTTCCGCGCCAACCCGCCCATTGCCTGTGATGATTGCGAGGCCGGCGAAGAACCGGCCGGAGATGCCGCGCAGGCAGAACAAACGGAAATCGTGACCGATACCCCGGATGAGGCGGCAGCTGATACGCCTCCTGCCGCCGACGATGAGCCGGCGGTGGAGGATGCCCCCGAGCCTGTCTATGCGAAACGCGTGGTCGACGCGCCCAACGTCTACCTGATTACCTCGATGTTGCGCGACGTGGTCCGTCGCGGTACCGGCCGCCGCGCCATGGCGCTGGGGCGCAACGACCTGGCCGGCAAGACCGGCACCACCAACGACCAGCGCGATGCCTGGTTCTGTGGCTTCAATACACAACTGGTGACCACGGTATGGGTCGGTTATGACCGCGTGCAACCGCTGGGCAACGGCGAAACCGGCAGCCGTGCGGCGTTGCCGATGTGGGTGGACTACATGGGTGTGGCGCTGAAAGGCATGCCCGAGTCGTTGATGCCGCAGCCGCCGGGCCTGGTGACCGTGCGCATCGATCCGGCTACCGGCCTGCGCATGCCGCCCGGCCAGAGCGGCGGATTGTTCGAGATATTCCGTCCTGAATACGTGCCCAGCCGCTACAGTCAGCCGGAACCTGCCGGCGAACGTGGGGAGTCTGCCGATAGCGCTGCCGAGCCGCTGTTCTGACCATGGCAAAAGTTTCCGGCAAGGACATGCAGATGCGCGTACGGATCGCGCAGGAGGCGGCACGCCTGATGGCGGAGCAGGGCATCAGTGATTTCTACGTGGCCAAGCGCAAGGCGGCGCGCCACCTTGGCGCCCCGGATACCCGCAATATGCCGCGTAATGTCGAAGTGGAAGAGGCGCTGGCCTCCTACCAGCGCCTGTTTCATGCCGGCGAGCAGGCCGAACACCTTGCCGAGCTGCGCCAGGGCGCGTTGCTGGCGATGCGCTTCCTCGACGACTTCAGCCCGCGGCTGGTGGGCTCGGTACTGAGCGGTACCGCCGGCCAGCATTCCGATATCAACCTGCACCTGTTTGCCGACACCGCGGAACAGGTGGCGCTGTTCCTGATGGAAGCGAACATCCCCTTCGACAGCCGCCAGAAACGCTTCCGCATGGGGCGCGAGGACATGCAGGAATTCCCGGTGTTCGGATTTCGCGCCGGCGAGCACGCTGTCGAGCTGACCGTATTTCCCAGCGAAGGGCGCCGTGATGCACCGCGCAGCCCCGTCGATGGCAAACCGATGCGCCGTGCTTCGGCCCAGGAGGTCGAACAGTTGTTGCACGAGAGCGAGCCGGATGCACCGTGATGAGAACAGGAATCAAACAATGAACCTTGGTACCCCCCTTTCACCGACGGCAACACGGGTCATGCTGCTCGGCAGTGGCGAACTGGGTAAGGAAGTGATCATTGCCCTGCAGCGTCTGGGCGTGGAAGTGATTGCGGTCGATCGTTACGCCAATGCGCCCGGGCACCAGGTCGCGCACCGCGCGCACGTGATCGATATGGCCGACGGTGCGGCGCTGCGCGATCTGGTCGAGAAAGAGCGGCCGCAACTCATCGTGCCGGAGATCGAGGCGATCGCCACCGACACACTGGCGGAAATCGAACGCGACGGCCTGGCACGGGTGATCCCCACGGCGCGCGCCACACAGTTGACCATGAACCGCGAGGGCATACGCCGGCTCGCCGCCGAGCAACTGGGACTGCCGACCTCGGCCTACGCGTTTGCGGAAAGTCTCGACGAACTCAGCGCCGCGATCGACGCCGGCATCGGCTACCCGTGCATCATCAAGCCGGTAATGTCCTCGTCGGGCAAGGGCCAGTCGCTGGTGAACAACGCCAAAGAGCTGGCGGACGCCTGGGCCTATGCGAAATCCGGCGGTCGCGTCGACCGCGGTCGTGTCATCGTCGAGGCGCTGGTGCGCTTCGAGTATGAAATCACCTTGCTGACGGTGCGCGCCATCGGCACCTCGGGCGAGGTCGAAACAGCGTTCTGTGCGCCGGTCGGCCATATCCAGAAGCACGGCGACTATGTCGAGAGCTGGCAGCCCCAGCCAATGAGCGAGGCCGCGCTCGAGCGTGCTCGGGAAATGGCGCACGCCGTCACGGAAAAACTGGGTGGTTGCGGCCTGTTTGGCGTGGAGTTGTTCATCGCCGGTGAAGACGTGTGGTTCAGCGAGGTCAGCCCGCGTCCGCACGATACCGGCATGGTCACCCTGATCACCCAGTGGCAGACCGAGTTCGAATTGCACGCGCGCGCTATCCTCGGTCTGCCGGTCGATACCGCGTTGCGTAACCCGGGGGCCAGTGCGGTGATCTATGGCGGCATGGATGCAAAGGGTATTCGTTTTACCGGTATCGACGAAGCGCTGGCAGTTCCGGGCAGCGACCTGCGCCTGTTCGGCAAGCCGGAAGCCTTCACGCGTCGGCGCATGGGCGTGGCGCTTGCCCGTGGCGACAGCATCGAACAGGCCCGTGCCCGCGCCGCCGAGTGCGCCGCGCGGGTCAGGCCGCAGGCGCCGTAGCGGTTCGCGTGCGCGGGGTGCTAGACGTGCGGCGCCGGTTGGTAGTGTTTCGGGAATTCGCCCCGCGCCACCCCTGAATCGATGGCGGCCTGTGCCACGGCGGGCGGCACGAAATCCATCAGGCGCGGGTCGAAGGGCTTGGGGATGATGTAGTCCGGGCCGAACGCCATGTGCTCCTTGCGGTACATCTTGAGAATCTCTTCCGGCACCGGTTCGTGGGTCAGCATGCGCAGACCTTCCACCGCGGCCACCTGCATGGCCTCGTTGATGGCGCGTGCGCGTACATCCAGTGCACCGCGGAAAATAAACGGGAAGCCCAGCACGTTGTTTACCTGGTTGGGGAAATCGCTGCGGCCGGTCGCCATGATGATGTCATCGCGTATCCGGTGCGCCAGCTCCGGGCTGATTTCAGGGTCCGGGTTGGAGAGTGCGAACACAATGGGTTTCTCAGCCATGCTGGCGAGCATCGCTTCGCTGACCAGGTTGGGACCGGATACACCGATGAACACGTCGGCGTCCCGCATGGCATCGACCAGCGTTTCACGATCCGTGTCGACGGCGAACTCCTGCTTGTAACTGTTCAGGTCGTCGCGCGAACTGCGGATGACACCCTTGCGGTCGACCATGAAGATGTTTTCCGCGCTTGCGCCCAGCACCTTGAGCAGGCGCATCGAGGCGATGCCGGCCGCGCCCGCGCCCAGGCACACGATGCGCGCATCCGCCAGCGCCTTGCCCTTGATCTCCAGCGCGTTGAGCAGGCCCGCGCAGATGATAATGGCGGTGCCGTGCTGGTCGTCGTGGAATACCGGGATATCCAGCTTGTTGATCAGCGCCTGTTCGATCTCGAAACAGCGCGGTGCGGCAATGTCTTCCAGATTGATACCGCCAAAACCACCGGCGATGCGCGCGACTGTGTCGATGAAGTCGTCCGTGTTGTCGGCCTCGACCTCGATATCGAACACATCGATGTCGGCGAAACGCTTGAACAGTACCGCCTTGCCCTCCATCACCGGCTTGCCGGCCAGCGCGCCGACATTGCCCAGTCCGAGCACCGCCGTGCCGTCGGTGACCACCGCCACCAGGTTGCCCTTGCTAGTGTAGCGGTACGCCTCGTCGGGGTTCTCGTCGATGGCGCGAACCGGCTCCGCCACGCCCGGCGTGTAGGCCAGTGAAAGCTCCTGCTGGGTGGTGCAGGGTTTGGTGACGTGGGTGGCGATCTTCCCGGGGGTGGGGAACTCGTGGTAGTCGAGCGATTCTTTTTTCAGGTCTTCAAACATGGATTGGTCTCTGATATTCAATAGCCGGCTCGTGGCCGGCCGGTAACGGTCTCTGGCGCCGCATGATAACAAGCTTGCGTCGCGCCAGGGTGACTAGCGAACGATTTTCAGTCGCTGTCCCGGCTCCGGCTCGCCAGTCGGGTAGAGATTGTTGAGCAGCCGAAGCTGGGCCTCCGGGTATTTCGGGATGGGCGAAACCCGCGCCAGATCGGCAAAGCGGGTGCCCGGTTTTGCGGTGACTATGTGGATATGCAGGCCGCTCGCCAGTTTTTTCTCCGCTGCCGACAGCTTGTGGAAACTGCGTGCAATCTGCAGGAAATCACTGTCGAAACGGCCCAGGCCGGTGCCTTTGCGGCTGAGTCCGACGAACAGGTATACCTGTTCGCCGTCCTGGATCACCACCAGCCGGGTACTGCGCTTGCCGAATTTGGTGTTGATCTGCGTGATCGCGGTGTAGGCCCGCCGGCCGGCGATGGTCAGGTCTCGACCGTTGCGGATGGGTTTGAAGCCCTTGTCGTGGAGGTAGCGCAATGGAGACAGTTCGGCTTTTCGGGTTTCCACGCGCAATTCGAGGTATGCCTCGCGCTTTGGCGCCAGCGCAACCAGCCGGTCGGGCAGGTTCCTGATGTCCCAGCCGTCGGGGAAACGCAGCCCGAAATCCAGCGGCTTGTGCAGGAACCGGCCTTTCAGCACGATGCCGCTCGCCTCGCTGTCGCCGAATGCCAGTCCTTCCAGGTAATTCAGAAAATCGACCCGTGCAACCCGCCTGTTGCCGTTGATGCTGATACGGCTGGCTTCGCCCACCACTTCCTGCAGGCGCCGGTCGTTGTCCGGGTGGCTGGCGAATACGCCGTGATAGGCGTGCGGTTCCCGGCCTTCCTCGCGGGCGCGCTGCTGCTCGAACAGCTCCTGGTTCTTGAGTATGCCGATGACCTCGATCATCGCCTGCGGGTCGTAACCGGCGCGCGCCAGGTAACGGGCGCCGAGCCGGTCGCTTTCCAGCTCGTGTTCGCGGCCGTAGCCGCTGAGCAGTGCCTTGCCGAGTATGTTGAACAGGTCACCGCTGGCGCGTACGCCGGTGGCGGACTGCAGGATGATGCCCGCCACACCGGTCACGGTGGCGGCGCTCTGCTGGCGCACGGCGTGGCGCGCGGTGACGTGTCCGATTTCATGCCCCAGCACCGCGGCGAGTTCCGCTTCGGAATTCAGGTAGGCCAGCAGCGCCCGGGTGATATAGATATAGCCGCCGGGCAGGGCAAAGGCGTTGACCTGGGTGCTGTCGAGCAGGGTGAAGTGATAAGCGAGGTTGGGCCGGTCGCTGACCCGCGCGACGCGCTGGCCCACCTCCTCGACATAGGCCGCCAGCCGGGGATCGTTATAGGGCGGCATCTCCTTGAGGATCTGCTGGTTGTACTTGCGGCCGAGGTTGATTTCCTCGGCCTCCGACATCAGCACGAAGTCCTGTTTGCCGGTGACCGGGTTGGTCGCGCAGCCCGCCATGCCGGTCAACAGGACGACCAGCAGCAAGCCGAAGTGCAACAGGTGGCGGAAGGCGGGTTGTTTCATGGTTGCGGTCTGTCCGGCGCTGGCGCGGTGTCCTGGTTGAGTCTGCGGATCGCCCGGCAAGCGTCCGGGCAGTGCGTATGATACTACCTGGCAGCGGGTGGTTCAGACAGGTTCAGCGTCGCCGGGTGGTGTATGTTGACGCGCAGCTTGCCGCGCGCCCGGTACAGCCAGCCGCGCACCTCCAGCGTGCGGCCGACCCAGTCCGGGCCGGGCGGGCGCGGGAACCAGCGGCGGTCCTTGTCGGCGAGCTTGAGGGTGAGGCGGTTGTCGAGCGTAATCCAGGTGGCATTGCCGCCGTGACTGACCCGTGAGACGCGGCCGGTCACGCGTTTGAAGCCGGTGTCGCGCAACGTGAGTTGTGCCGCCCGGCGGGCCTTCCACGCCGGGTGCCCCCACACGCCGCGGCCGGCCCTGCGGGCGGCCTCTTCCGCGGCACGGTAGCACTCGACATAGCGGATATTGGGCGGGATGGCGATGTGCCAGCCCATGCCTTCGCGCAGCAACTGCGCGGTAATGCTGCGGTTGCCGGTATCCCACAGATAGGCCAGGTAGCGGCCGTAGCGGTCCTGCTGCTCCTCGCCGTAGCGCAGCTTCACCCGGTTGCCGCTGGCAAACAGTTGCTGGCGCAGCCGGTCACGGGCGCGGATGGCCAGCGGCTCGGCGGGCTTGTCGTCGCGCGCAACTTCCGGGGTATTGATGCCGATCAGGCGGATCTTGCGGTTGTCCGCGAGTGTCAGCGTATCGCCGTCATGGACGTAGCGAACCCTGACGGTCTGCGCATCCGCGGGCGGGCCACACTGCAGTGCGCTCGCGGCAGACGACCACACCAGGCAGACGAGCACAAAAAAGGCGCCCGCAGGCGCCTTTTTAAACCAGCTCCGCATGCGCAAGCTCAGGATTTCTTCATTCCGTACTTGCGGCGGAAGCGATCCACGCGGCCGCCCGTGTCCACCATTTTCTGCTTGCCGGTGTAGAACGGATGGCACTTGGAGCAGACTTCGATGCTCAGATCCTTGCCGACGGTGGAGCGGGTTTCAAAGCTGTTACCGCAGCTACAGCTTACCTTGATGGTGTCATATGCCGGATGGATGTCTGCTTTCATGAGTTCTGCCTCGAAAAACCTGGCGGCGTATCTCGATCAACTGCGAGGCGCCTGCCGAAAGGCCGCGAATAATACGGTAATCCACGAACGCAAACAAGCCCTGCCGGATCAGTTACGCGTCCGCGGTGCCTCAAAGGTCAGGATGTCGGCGTTTGGCAGCGGTGCGCTGTGGTCGTCACCAAGGCGGTCCAGCGCTTCCTTCAGGCCGCCGGGTCCGGTCAGCGAGTCCCACATCATCTCGCTCAGTTTGATACAGGCGGCCATTGGCGAACTGGCGCGGTTGCGTACCTGGTCGATTTTCCACTGCAGGCAGCGCATGCGCTGGCGTTTGTGGGCCGGCATACGCTCGATCAGCGCGTCGATGGCCTGTTGGCGGCGCGCCTCGAAAGCGGCCGGATCGGATTGCGCCAGTTCGGCCCAGTCATCGAAGTCGATGAACGGTTTATGGGCGTCAGGCTGTTGTGTTTGTAGTTTCTGCATACTGACCTCCGACGGACTCTGTTCGTCTGCTTTTTTTTGTTTTCTCGCTGACGAGAATATCACAAGCTGACGAAGAGTCCCCAGTCTGGCGGGGAAGTTTGATAACCAGTTGAATTAATTAGAACTAACTGGATATTGCCACCCCGGATTCAGTGTATTTCACACCTGTATGAGACATTTTCTTACAAAAAAGGATCCCGGAACCGGTACTGCGTCAAATTTTCGGCATCTTTTAGATCAATGCCTTGGCGTTATTCTTTTCGGGCATGCCGGATAAATGGCGTTGCAGGGCGAGCGGGAACGGACCGCCCGGAGGGCTTCAATTACGGTATCAGTTGGCGTAAACGGTGCGGGTCGCGGGCCCCACACAACCCGGCTTCCTCGCGTACCCAGCACTCGATCTGCGCGCTGTCCGGCAGCGACAGCGAAAAGCGCGCACTCAGCGAGTGCAACTCCTCCGGCAGTTCGCTGGGAACCTACCCCGGTTTTGCACTCACCTGGTTGAGTACTTGTTAGAGGCGGGCAAATGGCCAGAAAATCAAAGTATGATTTTTACGATGACGGGTTCAAGGCGACCGCAGTAAAACCGGGAATGCTACCAGGTATCCAGGCGCAGGATGTCGCGGAGGTTCTCGATATTCATCCCATAATGCTCTATCGTTGGAAGAGGGAATACCGAGGCGGTGACATTATAAAAATGCCTGAAAAATGCTGGATTCACAGACGGTGTGAGCTGAACGGCTGAAGGAAATAAAAAAGCGCACGAGACGTTGAAAATGGAGCATGCGCTTTTAAAAAGATCCAGTGCTGTTCGGATCAAAAAAACAATAACTCCCCGTTTACCGACATTGTAGAGTTGCACTTACAAATTAAATTCACGAGGAAAAAAATAAATGAAATTTAGACGTCTGGTGGCCGGGGGCCTGGTTTTAATAGCGACTACGTCACACGCTTACACTGTTACTGAAGGCTCTGGTGTATACACAGATTTCTCCAGTGATGGTGTAATGCCTACATATACAGGTGTGCTTGATATTGGCGCCAATAGTGTTTCAGGTTCCACCTCATTTATCGGAATCACTACGGACACAGATTACTTTTCGTTCACCGTGCAATCCGGTAGTAGGCTGACATCACTTTTTGCTGATTACGTGTCCGATAACTATTTTCATGTGTCAGTGGGTTTGTATGAAATCCAGGTGTCCGGCAGTCTGTTCCCGTTGGGCGGGTTCAGGTTGGGTGATCCCGGTTTTGATGTTGTGAATCCGGTGGTTCCAAGTGGTGGTGACATACTCGCTTACCTGGGGCTGGGTAGCCTGGAGTCAAACGAATATGCCATTGGGTTGGTTGGCTTCACAAAGCTGAGTGGCTACGATGTCAACCTGGATTACACCTTTACAGCAAACACCAGCCCCGTTCCATTGCCGCCATCTGCCTGGCTGTTCGTGTTTGGCCTGACAGGGCTTCTCAAAACTGCATGGAAGAATAAACGCCTGTAAAAAAGAACAACAATCTCATCCAAAGGGTTTGAGGGTTCCTGTTTTTTTCCAGTCTTCTCTATGCAACAGTTTCCCGCGCAGGTTCAGCGATATTTATGTCGTGTCTGTTGGCGATACGTTATGACATCAGTTTGCCGAAGTTCAGGTTTAAATCGTGACATGTGCGGATCACCTTGCAGCTAAGCATACCTGAAATCGTCCTGGCACCGGCTGCACCGCGACTGGCGGTATGGATTACAATCACCGCTGCTTTCAGGCGTTCGCCCGCAGGGTAAGCACGTGCAGCCCGTTTGCGCCGGTGATTATAGCTGCTCCGGGGCATCTCAAAAACCGGTAACAGCTCATTCTGGTGGTACTGCACTCTCAATCGATCGACTAAATCGATGACTTCATCGGATCCGGTAGCAAGAGCGCTTCAGCCTTCTTGCCATTACGGTACCGCCGGTACATTGGGTGGATTTTATCACCTATACTGAGGTACGGATTTATTCGGCCGCTACAAGTCCTTATATCGAATGCTAAGGATACATTTTATCCAGATCGCTGGCAGCACAACAACGCGGTCCAGTCTGAATGGTTAAGAACGAAAGGTACCCACAATGAAAGTAGCATACATTTTTTCAACGCAAGGCCACTCTGTGTCATATAAGTTAGGCCAAATGATTTTGCCGCAATTAGAGGCCGATGCTCATGGAGTAGAAGTAGTCGGAATGTTTTTTTTCGAGGACAATAATTATGTGTTAGTAAAAGGGGATCCAATCGGGGAGAGGTTGGCGAAAGTAGCGAATGAAAAAGGCATGCTTTTAATGGGGTGCGATAAATGTTGCTACGAACGTAAAATCGACGGAAAGCTGGTTGAGGGAGCCGTAACAGGTTGCTTCCCTAATTTATATGAGGCTTTGTCAGGGAATATGCCAGATCACATTATTACACTATAAAACGAATAGGGCGCCGGCGCGGATCACTAGCATTCATCCGTGTAATTCATCGCATCGCGCAACTTTCTGCGCTCTCAATCCGGTCGAGTCGTAGCCGCACGCGCTCCCCGTCGCGGTCTTCCGCAACCAGAAACTCTTCCCCGTTGCGCGTCTGAAGGTCAACCGGCAGGAGCGTTTCGGTGTGCGTTACGCCACTGTCATCGCGCCAGCGCAGTTTCAGCCGGCGCTGGTGCATGATGGCCAGTTCGTACTCGCTGTGCAGGCCGCAGTCGATGGGTGTGTAGTCAGTCATTTTCCCGCGTTGCGGTCACGCCGAGCAGGGCGCCGTCAGGATCGACGCTGGTGGCGATAAGAACGGGCTGGCAGCAGACCTGGCAGTCTTCGACGTACTGGTCGTTGCCGGCGCTGCAGTCAATCTCTATGTCGAAAGGTTCTCCGCAGTACGGGCAGTCAATGCGAATGTTCTCCAGCATGATCAACCTCCCCGGGCAGGAATCGCTCGATCAGGTTGTCGAGAAATCGCCAGCCCGTATCGGTATGTTTCACCTGTTTGCCGTCGAAGTCCAGTAGTCCGTCGTCGCGGGCCTGCGTAATCAGCGGTTCGATGTCCCGCGCCGGCAGGCCGCAGGCGGCTTCGAACTCTGCGAGCGTGGACGGCTGCTTGAGTCGCAGGCGGTTCAGGGCGAATTCAAAAACAGCCTCCGCCGGTTCGAGGTCGCGCTGGCCATCAAGAAAGCTGCCATCGGCGGCTGCGGCCAGGTAGTCCTTTGGATGGCGTTTTTTCCAGCGGCGGGTGATGGCGTTGCGGGCGGCGTCGGTGATCTTGCCGTGTGCGCCGGCGCCGATGCCGAGATAATCTCCGAAGCGCCAGTAGTTCAGGTTGTGGTGGCAGCGATGACCGCTGCGCGCAAATGCCGACACTTCGTATTGCGCATAGCCCTGTTCGGCGAGCCGCGCGTGTCCCTGTTCCTGCATGTCCCAGCGCGCGTCGTCGTCGGGCAGGGCGGGCGGTTGTGCGTAAAACAGGGTGTTGGGTTCCAGGGTGAGCTGGTACCAGGAGAGGTGGTCGGGTTGCAACGCGATCAGTGCGTCGAGGTCGTCCAGCGCCTGCCGGAGGGTCTGTTGCGGCAGGCCGAACATCAGGTCGAGGTTGATGTTGTCGAAACCGGCGCGACGCGCGGCTTCGGCGGCGTGGCGTGCTTCGTCGGCGCTGTGAATCCGTCCCAGCGCTTCGAGGTGCACGGGGTTGAGGCTTTGCACGCCGATTGACAGGCGGTTGATTCCGGCCTCGCGGTAGCCCTCGAAATGCGCCTGTTCGACGGTGCCGGGGTTGGCTTCCAGGGTGATCTCGGCGTCCGGCTTCATC
>CAYSRA010000006.1:0-55525 GCA_964433205.1 uncultured Thiohalobacter sp.
ACAGAAACGTGTATCCTTTACTGCAGCCCTTCCTGGTGACGTCTCCTTGCCTTTTAAAACCCTCGTACCCAACCCGATCGACGCGAGCCCGCGCTACTCCGTGCATGTCCGCATTCAACACATGCTTACCTTTGTAACGTTCCGTGCACTGGCAGTCACCGGCCTCCCCATCGCGTTTTTTGACCATTGCTGGGCGCAACCGCTGAATACCCTGGTCGGTGGTGTCGACATCTCGCGCGTCATACACAGAACGCTCGCCGCCATTATGATATTCAGCATGTTATACCACCTTGCAACCATAACACTGGGGCCGTTACAACAGATCCTTCAACGCCGCTTTGAACTGCGCCGCACCATCATCCCCCTGATGAAAGACATCCGCGATTTCAAGGATGACATGCTGTACTTCGCCGGTACCCGCGACCAGCGGCCGGAGATGGACAAGTTCATGTACAAACAGAAAATTCATTACTTCGCTGCAGCATTCGGAAACCTGGTTATGGTGATATCCGGGTCATCCTTTCTGTTCCCCGAGTTCTGGGCTGCCGTTTTACCGGCCAGCATCGCGTCAAACTTCCAGGAAATGATGCGCCTTTCCCATCCACACGAAGCATTGCTGGCCCTGCTGGTGATTGCTTTCTGGCACTGGTACAACGTGCACCTGGCGCCGGGCCGATTCCCCATGCAATGGACGTTCCTGACCGGCAAGATAACGCGCGAACACCAGATCGAGGAACATTTCCTTGAGTACCTGCGCAACCTGGTTGAACTCCCCGAGGAACGGGCCTATCTGGTCGAACAGCTGGAAGCCCGCGAGCTTTTTGCACGCGACGATGATCTTGCCCCCGAGCAATTAACGCCATGATGAAGCCGCTGACAACCTTACAGAAGTTTGTAGCCTACAGCGCCCTGCTGTTCGTTTTCTTCTGGACATTGTTCGGGCTTTTTACAATCTGGCTGATACTGACAGAGTACTAGACGATGCCCCAGATCGGCGCCAGTGAACTGACCTACGTTGTATTGACAGTCGTGTTTTTCGTGCTGTTCGGCATAGCACTGCTGGTCATCATCGATCACAAGGCAAAAATTCCGGGTGCCTTCCGCAACGACCCGTTCAGTATTACAGGCATGCGCCGGGAACATCCCGTCATCAGTTTCCTCACGGCACTCATCCTGGGGTCAATCATCCTGGCACTGCTGTTTGAACTGGCGGTCGCAAGTTTCGAGTTTCTGGGTGTCGGGAAGAAATCCGAAGCCCCGGAGATACTGCAGGAACTCAATGAACAGCGTTTCAGCGAACGCATGCGCCATTTCCACAACAAACCTGCTGAAGATATGGTGACGCGCGGAAAGAAGACTGTGTGCTTTTACTGTCACGGCGACTTCCCTCATTCAAAAAAACGCATGGTGAGAACACTGCTCAACATGCACACCCAGTTTATCGGCTGCATGACCTGCCATACCAACGAGAAAAAAGTGCCGGAGGAACGTTACCGCTTCCAGTGGCTCAATTATTCCGGAATCGACACCAAAGGCCCGCATTTTGGCACAGGCGTCGACCCGAAAACGGGCTACCTCGTTAACACGGATGACTATTTTTCAAAGATCGTGATCTACGAAAACACCGGCACCGAGGAGAAACTGCTGGAGATCCCGGAACGATCCGACAGGGGCAAGGAGTTTCTGGCAATACGTGACCAGCTGTCCGACCAGGATCGTGATGCCATCAAGAAACGCTTCCACGCCCTGGTCAGGCCCAAGGGCCGCGCCTGCGCGCGCTGTCATGCCAGCGAGGCGAAGAGCTACATACCCTTTCGTGAGCTCGGATTTTCGGAACAACGTATCGCGGACCTGACAAATCTTAATATAATCGGAATCGTCGACAAGTACCGTGAGTTCTATTTGCCTAACCTGTTCGATACGACCGATTCAACCGGCGGCCCCGGCCAGCGCGCGCTTCCCGCGGGGGCGCCCGATAAAAAACAACCGCCCGGAAAAGAATAATGTTCCACAATGGCAGGTGCCGTCTTAACTACGTCTTTATCCTGCTTGCGCTGTTTGCTTCACACCCGTCTGCCGCATCACCTTACCCGACCCGGCCGGCCCGGCCTGTGCTCACGCTTTCCGGCGCAGGCGCCGGTGCCATGTCCTTGCCCAGCGACGTCGCAGTAGACGGCAACCGCGTCTACGTTGTAGACGGGGGAAACCACCGCGTCATGATATTTGACACGCGGGGCCGCTACCGTTCGCAGTTCGGCGCTCCCGGCGACGCGGACGGTCAGTTTAATGGCCCGGTCGGGATTGATGCCCGTGACGGACGGGTCTATGTTGCCGACCGGGGCAACAATCGGGTGCAGATCTTCAACAAAATCGGAGGATTTATTCGAAGCATCTCGATACACAGCAACGGCAGACCGGTTCACCCGGTGGACGTCGCAGTCAGTGCAGACGGCAAAACATTCTACGTAACGGGCAACAACAACCACGAGGTGCTGGCATTCGACAACAACGGCAAGCTGCTGCGCGAGTGGGGCGGAAATGGCAGCGGTGTCGGCCAGTTCCGCTACCCGGCAACACTTACCCTGCTCGGGGACGGCCGGATTGCGGTTGTCGATGTCCTTAATACACGCGTCCAGATTTTCGAGCCATCGGGGTCGTTCTCCACCGTCGTCGGTGAGTGGGGTGTACTGCCCGGCCAGTTGTTCCGCCCGAAGGGCGTGGCTGTTGACAGCAAGGGCAGGATATACGTATCAGACAGCTACCTGAACCTGGTCCAGGTATTCAACAGTAGCGGTGAATTCCAGTACGTGCTGGCAGGACCGGAACAGGCGCTGCAACTGTCTGCGCCAACCGGAATGGCGCTTGATAACCGCAACAGGCTGTATGTCGTGGAAATGCTTAAAAACCGGGTTACGGTATTTGCACTGCCGCCATGATCCTTTCAGCACACCGAACCGCCCTCGCCCTGCTGCTGCCTGGCATCCTGTTGTCGGGTATGCCCGGTATGTCAGATGCAGCGCCTCGCCTGCCGTCGCCGAAACGGGAGTGCGCCCTGTGCCACGTCATGTGGTTGACCGAGTTCAAACGCAAGGATGTCACCCCCCTCATCCCCTACGAGCCCCGCCCGGTGGTTGACACCGGACGGCAGGATGTTGTCAGTACCGAGCGGATGTGTCTGTCCTGCCACGATGGCTTTGTGCTCGATTCCCGCTTTCTGTGGAAACAGAAAAAGCACTCCCACCCGGTTGGCAAGAAACCCTCCTCGGCGGTTACGATTCCCCGCATCGACGACAAAAATCTTTTCCCGCTCAACGATGACGGGAAGCTGTATTGCGGCACCTGCCACACGGCCCACGGTGTCGACTGGGAGTCAACCAAGTCGCCCATCTTCATGCGCAGACCGACCCGTGACGGAACGTTTTGCCAGTCCTGCCACAGGAACAAGGCGCAGGGTACGTCGGCGGGCTTCCACCCGGTCAACAAGCCGGTCGACGGCCACCCGGCCCTGCTCGATTCCAGCCGTGCCAGGCTCAGTACCAGCGGAAAAATTATCTGCCAGAGTTGTCACACCCCGCACGCGGCGCCGGGCAAAAAATTGCTGGTGATGCACAACGAGCGATCGCAGTTGTGTGGCAGCTGCCACAGCGACCGCGCCGCACGGGATGCAGTCGATGCCGCACGCCTGCACACTCACCCGGTCAACGTCGTACCGCGGCAGGCCAGAGTGCCCGCGCGCCTGGTAAAAAGGGGTTCCCTGAAGGGTCCGGGCGGCACGCTGATATGTCAGACCTGCCACAAACCCCATAAGGCCACACCCGCGACCAAACTGCTGGTCGCCAGTAACCGGGACTCCTCGCTGTGCGTCAGCTGCCACCGCAACCAGCGCCGCGTCGAAGGCGGGAAACACGACATGCGCCTGTTACCCGAAGCAAGGCGAAAATCAGCGGCAGGCACCGCTCTCAAGGGCGGGGCGTGTGGCGCCTGTCATGTCCCCCATGGCGGCAAGGGGCCAAAAATGTGGGCTCGAACACTGGGCAAGGCCGGGGACCCGATGGCGGCAACCTGCCTCAGTTGTCACAGTAAGGGCGGGCTTGCCAGCAAACACACCCCGGGGCCCTACAGCCACCCTGTCGGTATTGACGTGGCACGCCTGGGACACCGCGTCGCACTTCCAACCTTCACTTCGCTGGGCATAAAACTGACCAATTCGGACCTCGGCGTTGTCACTTGCGCCAGTTGCCATAACCCGCACCAGTGGGACCCGGCGCACCCGGATAAATCTGCAAAACCGGGCAACCCCGGCGATGCCAGCAACAGTTTTTTGCGCAAGGCAAATGGTGGCGACAACGCACTGTGCAAGAGCTGCCATAAAGACAAGTGGCTGGTTAAAGGCACAGACCACGACATGGCGAAGATGGCACCTGACAGTCGCAGCCGCGCCGGTCAGACTCCACGCCGCGCCGGAGTGTGCGGCAGCTGCCACCTGGTTCACAAAGGCCGCGGACAACCGATGTGGGCGCGCGACCTGCCAGCCGGCAGCGATCCACTGTCTGCGCCCTGTCTGAGTTGCCACCGGCCTGCAGGGCCGGGAGAGAAGAAACTGCCGGGCGAGTACAGTCACCCTGTCGATGTGTCAGTCGGCACGCTGGGCATCCAGACCACAGACAACAAATGGTCACGGAAACACCCCTCTCCTGCAGCGCCCGAAAAACCGGTGGCACTGCCGCTGTTCGACCCTACCGGCCGGCGCGACGGAGAACGGGGCAAAGTCGGCTGCGCAACCTGCCACGACCCTCACCGCTGGTCACCGAACAGCACCCGGGCAGTGGCTGGAGGTAATCCCGAGGGTGATGTGAACAACAGCTTCCTGCGCATTGCGGACCAGGGCCGCAGCAGGCTTTGCATCAACTGCCATGCCGACAAGGCCGCTGTATCACGCTCCCGGCACGGACCGAAAAAAGCGGGGACCGGGGCAGACAAGGCCGATACTGCCAGCGTGTGCTAC
This sequence comes from uncultured Thiohalobacter sp., assembly GCA_964433205.1. Lineage (GTDB taxonomy): Bacteria > Pseudomonadota > Gammaproteobacteria > DSM-19610 > DSM-19610 > Thiogranum. Next base: position 5,006 of record CAYSRA010000006.1, read on the forward strand.
CGCTGCCACCAGCCACACGAGGCCAGGGATAATTTCCTGTGGGCTCGCGAGGAAGGGCCTGGCAATACCCGGGACGAGAAACGTTGCACGAGCTGTCATCGTGACGGCGGACTGGCGGAAAAGAAACAGACCGGGCAACACAGCCACCCGATCGGCGTCAGGGCCACTCTCAACAGGCCCGGAAAACTGCCTCTTTATACGGCTTCCGGCAGGCACACTGAAAAGACAGGGAAGCTCGGCTGCGGGAGTTGCCACGACCCGCACCAGTGGCAAACCGGCAACGGTTCGAATCGCGCTAACAAGGACACAACAGAGGTTAAAGATGGTGACGTAAGCAACAGTTTCCTGCGTGTGGGTGCCGTGCACGGGGAGTTGTGCAGTGAGTGTCACCAGGACCAGGCGCTGGTTCGCGCGACCGACCATGACCTGTCCATAACCGCCCCGAAATCGCACAACGCCCATGGCCAGTCGCCGCGCCAGTCCGGTCTGTGCGGCAGCTGCCACAGTGTGCACAACGCCACCGCATCATTAAGACTCTGGGCCAAAACCCTTGGCAAGGACAGCAACCCCATCGAGGGTGCCTGCAAGAGTTGTCATAACCCGCGCGGTGTTGCCAGCGCCAAGGTGCCCGCCCGGACCAGCCACCCCGACAAGGTGACGGTCTGGTCCGAATCGTTACGAAAGGGTTTGCGGCCCGCCTCGCCGGGAGCACTGCCGGTGTTCAACCGTGACGGTCACCCGGCCAAAACCGGCAACATCAGCTGCGCCACCTGCCACAATCCCCACCAGTGGAAAGCCGGTCAGGCACAAACCGGCCCGGGTCGAAATACCGAGGGCGACACCGGCAACAGTTTCCTGCGCCTGTCCCGCACCGGGTCGTTCCTGTGCGCCGACTGTCACGGACTGGATTCTATTTACCGTTACAAGTACTTCCACGCCGACAAGGGGCACGAAAAGCACCCGCTGACGCGCTAGTCCGACAACCCTCAAGTCTTCCCGCCACAGAACGATAACCTCACTGAAGACGTTTCTTAGATAAGGGCAAACCAGCCGAAAGGCTGGGACGCAAAGTTACCTGCCTGTGGCGAAAAGCTATGGCAGAGGGACCGCCGGGGAACCAGTATGGCCAGGCTGAGTGTATTTCAGCACGTGATAAGCGTGTGTTTTGTAATCGTATTTCTGGGATCATCGAGCGACAGCAGGGCAGGCAGCCTGGCTGAAAGCTTCAAGAACTTTGTACTCGGCGCGGAAGCACAGGCTTCGGCAACGCACCCGGTGCAGTTCCCACCCGCAAGCCGCGCCAGTACCTGTATGCAGTGCCACGACGGTACCGGCGCCAGCCAGGTCCACCTGAAACCCGCTGGCGCACCGATACAGTACCGTGGCCAGATGATCACCGGACACCCGGTGGGCATGAACTACAGCCACTACGCCGCGAAAAATCCCGCCATCTATACCCGCCCGGCTGCGCTGGACAAGCGGGTCGTGCTTGAGAACGGCGAAGTAACCTGTCTGAGTTGCCACCGCACCCGTTCCCGGGACGCCGCCGATAGGCAACTTACGCGCCTGGAAGCCTCCCGCGCTGCCTGCAACGTCGCCGAGGGCTATACGACCGGCATGACCCAGACCGGGCTTTGCATGGCCTGTCATACCATGTAACTCAAAAAAAACCCGCTCCGGAGAGCGGGTCTGTTCAGCTTTTCCCCAAAACTCAGGGTGCAAACGTCTCGATGACAAGATTACCCGCCGCGTCGAGCGAATAACGTTCGGCGAGTTCGCTGCCGGTCAACGGACTAAATCCACCATCGACATAGATCTGCGTAGCATCACCGCGCAGGAAGCGGAAGAAACGTTTCGCCAGCTTCTTGTGTTCCTTGTCCATGGTGCTGACAAACGCAACGGAATAGACAACCGGCTTGTTAACCACGTCCGGCATCTGCGAACCCCCCACCGCGTCACCGTTGTTCACTGCCAGCTGCAACTCGGACACCCATACCGGACCGACATCCGACTCGCCCGCCAGGATACGCTCCGGTGTCTCGACGTGGTGCACGCGCGTCTCGTGTGTGTTGGCCTTGTTGAGGATAGCGAACTCACACATACGTAACGTGCCATCGGGAATTGTCGCATGCCCCGTGTAGTAGCACTGTGTGTTGGTGGTCAGGTTGAAATCCGTCGTCACCCCGGTACGCGTATCAGCCGGAGAGCCTGGCTGCGGGATGCTGACGGCTGCCAGCGCGGCATCCAGTGCGGCAATATCGGCTGCCGTGCCATTCAGACGAACCCATTCATCCATGCGGCGGTACATGTTGTTGATCCCGCGGTGCACCCCTTCGTTGATATGATCGACCTCGGACACACGGATAGCCGGATCCAGCAGATCCAGGGTGGCATCAATAATGTCATCACCCGTGGGACCACCGATGCCCGCACTGTTACCGGCGTCGGTCATCAACGTCAACTGGTTGCGAATATACGGCAGCGCCTCGCTGACAAAACCACTCTTGCCCAGGTCACGCATCAGGTTGAAGTTGGTACTGGTAAAGATATCAAAATCGATCTGCACGCTGGTCGGCAGGAAGTCGCGTGGATCATCGTTGCCCAGTAACATGCAGCCGCTCTTGATCTGGTTGCGCTCCAGGCCGGGTGGTATCAACTCGATGTAGTAGTCGGCACCCTTTTTCTGCAGGCCTGCGAGCGTCCGTTTCTGGTTACCGATCGCGGTAAGATCGATATCTTCACCTCTGGCTGCGCGATGTTCATTAAATGCCTGCATTACCTTGTCGAAAACAACCCACTGGTTACCGGCCATGGCCAGGTTGAGATTACTGGTTTCCGCATTGCCGTGGAATTCCGTGGTGCGGCTGGCGGGGAGCTCCGCACAATTTCCGGTGAACACCGGCTTGCTGTCGTGGTCCTCGTCGTGATCATCGTCGGCAAATACCGCTGTCGCTGGCGCCAGCGCCATAACGCAAGCCAGGGAAATCGCGCTGCTGAGTTTGTCATGCTTAAACATATTGCCTTCCTCCATACCGTTCAATCGGATATTTCCGGACCGAGTCTAGAGTGGCGCAGCAGCTCGCGTAACCGGGTCGTACCCGATCCCGCCCTCGGGTTTACCCTAGACTGGCGCGCAAAAAAAAGCGCCACTACCCGGTCGGGTGTGGCGCCTGGGACACAAGCGATATCCCTTTCAGGAGGAGTCAGTCATCATGGTCGTCGTCCTTACCGGAGCGGGTGACCAGACGACCCAGCCAGGACGGACCCGCACCGAACGCGGGCTGAACTTCACCGAACGAGGCATCAGGAACGCCGTCGCAGTTCCTGTCCAGGGCAGGCGGATTATCCGGACAGCCGTTATAGGGCACGGTCTCTGTGTTCTTGCGCGCCGGGCCGAATTCCGCAAAGGTGATGGTCTTTGTCTTCAGGTACTCGCGCAACACCTGCGCGGGCACCCAGAAGTCGTTGGGCGCAACCTGCAGCACCACCGGTCTGCGTCGCGGGTCAACGATATTCTCGGTATTGAGCGGTGCGCACAGACCCACCACGCTCAATGTGTCGCGGTCGGGATTGAACGCCCCGCACGGGAACTGCATGTTGCGTCCACCCGACGTCCGGCACTGTCGGTCGGTCCCCTCCCCGTTTGGATAACAGCTGACCACCGTGTATATCTTGCTGGGATCAACCGGCTGTCCGTTCAACTCCATGGACAGGATTCTTCCACCGATCGTCTGCAACGGCACCGAGGTCGGCGACAGTTCCAGGTCCAGCACAAAACGCATGTTATCGGAAAAGCCCATCCACCAGCCGCCGCGATGACGGAACGGGTGCGGGTCAAAGACGCCTTCCAGGAAGCCCTCGTAGCGGCCACGCAACAGGCCGCCGGTAAACTCAACCAGCGATACAGCCGGGGTGAAGGGCATGAAGTTGTAGATTTCCCCGACAGTGATCGCTCCATCGGAAACGCCCCCGTCCGGGCCGTCCAGCGGGGTGCCCCTGGCAAGCACCGGGATATCAAAACGGAAGCCGTTGCTGATAGCGAAAGAATTATCATCGCTGATCGGCGCGCCGGTGTTCTTGCCCAGCGCCAGCGTTGCATCACCGATGAAGTTATTCATGAAATCACCGATCACGTCGCGGCGCTCCAGTATGACCTCGGTATAGCCTGCCACTTCGTCCAGCGGCGTACACAGCTTGTGTCCCTCGCCAAACTGGAAACCACCGGGACCAAAGGTGTGACAGCGGAAATCCGGGCCACTGTAGAACGTTTTGGTGTTCTCGGCGACCAGCGCCTTGATACCACCGGGAACGAAGTAATCGCTGGTATCCTCGGGCACCTCGTCAGTCATCTCATGCAGCGTGAAGGCAAAGTGTTCGACTTCGTCACCCTCGACCTCCAGCGTCAGTTCACCCAGGTAGGCGTCCTCACCGGACTCCACAATAATGACATCCTTGCCACTGAATACATTTCTGATCCTGATCGCCTGCGGAATGGATTCATGGGTGTCAGCGCTGAGTATCACGTCGATACCCCTGATCTCCTTCGCCATCTGGATATTGTCGCCAAGCCCCAGTTCGGTGGCCAGCACGATAATATCGGCGCCGGCTGCCCGCGCATCGGCAATATCACCGGGCAGTTCGTTGTAGCCCTTGGTGAAACGCAGGCCAAGATTGAACAGCGGGTTCTGCACCGGCAGACGTGTCGAAGTAATACCGACGTAGCCGACCTTGACGCCGTTGGATTCAACAATGATCCAGGGCCTGAACACCCGGTTCGAAGGGTCGAGGTTGGGCTTGCGCGCCGCACCCACCGCCCGCTCCCTGAACCAGTACACGTTGTTGGCCAGCGCAGGAAAGTTGGCCGGGATCACGTTACAGTCATCCGGGCCGGCCGTGCCGTTACAGGCCGGAATCGTCGAACTCAACGTGGTCTGGTTGTTCTTTGACATCGGGATTGTGCCCTTGAGCTCATCCACGTAACGGTTGCGGGTCACTCGTGTGCCATAGGCAAAGTCCCAGTTCCCCATAACAAAGCCATCGATGCCCAGCACGTTGAACACCGGCATGATGGCGTTGCCCAGTGTGAACAGCACTTCGGCACCACCGTGTGTAGCGTCACCCACCATAAAAGTCAGCGTCCTGTCCCTGCCGACCCGCTCCCGGATCTCCTTGATGCCGGTCGCCAGTCGTGCCACGCCGCCGGCATTTTCACGGTTGCCGGAGGAAATAAAGTCCTCGTCGTGAGGCAACATGTGTCCGTGAACATCGCTGACGTGGATAATGGTGATTTCACGGCTGCTATCGGAAGCAAGTGCCTGCCGGGCAGGGCCGAACGCCACCAACGTTAAACTCAGCAGGCTCATCGCCTGGAAAAACGCTTTTCCTGTTCTCTTGTGCATCATGCTGTCTATTCTCCTGATCCTCGCGCTGAATGGGTATTGCGCGGGTGAGTCTAGGTGATGCACTGAAAGTCTATAACTGGTATGAACCCTACATTATGCTAGGGCGCGCCCTAGCATAATGACGTGATGCTGGCAGGGAAGGCGCACGTGAACAGATTCTGTCGTCAACCGGAGACTACTCCAGACCTGCGATCAGCACCAGCCGCACCAGTTCTGTCGGCGATGTAACCTTCATTTTCGCCATCAGGTTTGCACGATGAAGCTCCACCGTCTTGATGCTGATCCCGAGTTCGGAAGCAATGACCTTGTTCGGCTTCGAGCGCAACACGTAACCCATCACTTCCTGTTCGCGCGGTGTCAGATGCCCGATGCGGCACAGCACATCATCGACCTGTCCCTGATTCCTGCGGTTGTCACGATCGAAGGCCATGGCACCCTGTATGCACTCCAGCATCAGTGCATCGTTATAGGGTTTCTCGACGAAATCGTAGGCACCGGCCTTCATGGCGCGCACCGCCATGGCAACATCGGCGTGTCCGGTCACGATGATCACCGGGATAGTGACCTCGCGTTCCTTGAGTCGTGCAAACAGCTCCATACCGTTGATATCCGGCATGCGCACGTCGAGAACCACACAACCCGAGGCGTTCCGGTTGAGCTGGTCGAGAAAATCCAGGCCACGCTGGAATTCCTGCACTGCGAGATGTGCAGACTCCACGAGCCACTTCAGCGATTCACGCGCCATGCTGTCGTCGTCGACGATGTAGGTCACAGGCTCCATGCTCACGCCACCTCCGCAGCGGGTAGTTCGAAAACAAATTCCGTGCCCCCACCGCTCAGCGAGCACGCCCTGATCCTGCCCTGGTGAGCCTCGATGATTGAACGACTTATCGACAGGCCGATCCCCATGCCGTCCGCCTTGGTCGTGTAAAATGCATCGAATATGCGCGGCATCACGGTCTCCGGGATCCCTTCCCCGCTGTCCCTCGCACTGACCACCACGGCCGCATGATCACGCCGCGTGGCGAGCGTCAGACTACGCCGCCCCGGCTCAACCGCAACCATGGCGTCGATACCGTTGCGGATAAAGTTCAGCACCACCTGCTCCAGCTGAATCATGTCGCCTTCGACCAGCGGCAGGTCGTCTTCCAGCTTCAAAACCATGTTCACCTTGTGACGCCGGGTTTCGTGCTGCACCAGTGACACAACGTTCCGCACCGCGGCGTTGAGATCGACTGCGCTGCGTTGCGGCTCACCTTTTTGTACAAACTCCCGCACATGGCGGATGATATCTGCCGCCAGCGTGGCGCCCTCTACTGCGCGTTCCATACCCTCGGTCAGTTTCTCCCGATCCGGGTTTCCCTCGCGCAGCATGCGCAGACAACCGGCACAATAGTTAATGGCGCCGGTTAACGGCTGGTTGAGTTCATGTGCCAGGCTGGCGGCCATCTGGCCGATGGTGCTCATGCGCGACACGCGTGCGAACTCGGTCTGGTGGCGTTGCTGCGCTTCGTGTGCAATCTGCAACTCCACCTCGTCGCCAATCCATTGCGCCATCACCTTGAGTAACTCGTGGTCCCACTGACTCAGTGGCCCGTTGCGCGCGCGGGTGCCCGCGAATTCCAGCGTACAGTGAACATCGCCCGCAACCATCACTGCTGCGCCCAGGTAACTCTTCCAGCCCTTGCGCTGGCAGCCGCAGGGGGGATTCGCGCGATCCACATCGGGAATGTCCAGGGGCTCACCCTGACGCGCCATCAGTCGCTCCACACACGCCGCGTTCAGCGGCCCGGAGACGCTCGCGACCAGGTCCTTGTCGCCGGTCACCCGGCAAATGCGGTGCTCGCCCCGGGAAACACTGGCCAGCACGGCAACCGGAAGCCCGAAATAGGCGCGCCCGTTATCCAGCAGTCGCTCCAGCTTTTCCTCGTGCGACAAATCGGGCGAGCTGGTAATGCACACCAGCTCTCGCAGCGCGACACGACTTTTCTCCAGCGCACGGTTGGTGGATTTCAGGTCGTTGGTGCGCGCCGCCACCTGCTCTTCGAGGGTGTCACGGTAGCGTACCAGTGCTGCCTGAGAACGCTCCCGCTCCGCAATCTCACCACGCAAACTGGCTTCAGTGTGCCGGAGGCGGCGGTTGGTGCGCGACACATATCCGTTCAGTCCGACCAGGAACACCAGCACCAGCGCGGCGCCACCGAGCCAGCCGGCATAGCGTTTCACCACCGCTTTGAACGACGTCTGGCGCAACACCTGATAGGGTCCGATTTTCAGGGTCTTCATCAGCCGGTGAACCGGAGAGTAGTCCAGAGGAATGGTCCAGCCCGCAGTATGCGAAGTGCGCGCCGCCGGATGATCCGCCGGCATGCTCAACAACGCCTGCGCCACGCGCGTCGCCAGTTCCCGCGGTGTATTCCTGAGCGTGGCGAACGGCCATTCCGGGTACAGACGGGTGCTCAGCGGCAAGGTGCTATCCCCAGGATGACGGGGGTTCAGGATGCGGAACTCCTCGAGTTTCACACGGCCAGCCTCGACCATACGCATCAGTGTCTCCGCACGCACCGTCGCTGCAGCCACCTCACCGCGTTGCACAGCGTGGATGATCTTGTCCTGGGGAAAACCGGCAAAACGCAGTTCGGAAAAATCGCTGAACGGGTCGATACCGCGTTCGGTCAGCTCGCGCCAGGCCATCTGGAACCCGCCGAACGCCACCGGGCTGACCGCCATGAAAGACCGGCCCTTCAGATCGACCAGCGTTTGGATGTCCACATTGTCCGCCCGCGTGATAATCACCGCACCATAGCGGACCCGCGTCTGCCCCCGTTCGTGCGTCTGCACCGTGGCAATGCGCGATGCACCGAAGCGTGCCTCCAGGCTGACGTAGTTACCCGGGTTGGTGAGGGTGAAATGGAGATTCCCGGCATTGATCTCCGCCGCCATTTCATTCAGGTCAAGCGGCACGATGTCAAACTCCCGCCCGATGCGCGCAGCAAGATAGTCTGCTGTCGGTGACCAGCGCTGCAATGCCTGTGGCTTTCCCCGGTAGGCCAGCACGCCGACGTGGATCACCGCGTCGGTATTGTCCCGGCGTTCCCCGCAAAATGTCGGCGCGCTCACCAGGCAGAGCGGAAACGCCATACACAACGCTATGTTACGCGCTCCGCAATATTTCCTGATCATTGCATTTCTCCCCCGCCACTCAGACAGGGAGCCCGGTCGCGCCGACTTGGCGGACAAGCCGCGGAACCCCCTCCAGCAAACATGCCCGGCACAACAATGACCGGGCCACCGTTATTCTTGTGTCACGGCGTGCACCGCCGCCCTACAGGGATGATGCAACAAACGGGGATTCTATTCTCGCACCGCGGAATGCCGGCCGCGGAAACCACAAAAAAGGGGCCGCAAACGCGGCCCCAGGTACAGTGACTGATAGCGGTTTTGTTGTTGTCGACAATCAGTCCTTGTCGTGATGCCGGGATTTTTTCATCTTGAACCCGGTAATCATCACGATATCGTCGGTGCCATAGTCATCCACCTTCTCCATCAGGGTATCATCGGAATGCTGGATGGACAGGAGTGCCACACTACCGTCACCGTTGAACCCGAAGCCGGTGGGTTCCGCAGACTGATCCTTGACTGACAGCATCTTCACACAACCATCGGTCTTGATGTCACGGTCGGCGCCGTCCGGCAGACAGGCAAAGATGTCCCCGTTCTTGTGGTCCTCAACGACGTACAGGTTTCCGCTGTTCGGCTGGAAAGCCAGGTTATCCACCGAGTTGAAATCGCGGTCGCCCTCGACGAAACGGTTGACCACCAGCGAGGCAATGGTTTCGTCCGCCAGCAGGGGATCGGAATCGACGCCACAGACGACTTCGCCATAGTGCTGTGCCGCTTCGCGCCCGGTGTTGGTCCAGCAGTAGCGCACACCCTCACCCTTCCAGGTCGGGTCCCGGTGCAGGTCTTCCGGACGATAGTAGCCGGTCGCGCCGTTGTTGTTGGCATCGCGACGGGCATCGGCTGCAGTCACGGGAATCCACGAGCCATTACCCACTTCGCAGCCCTGTCCATAGTTCACTGTAAACGAACTGCTGGTTCCCTCTCGACAGGAGATGCGCGCGGCGTACACGGAGCCGGATACCAGCGGCGAGTCAGACAGGTCGCTGATCATACCTGCCATGTGCGGAACGGCGGGCACGAACTTGAATATGGCACCGCCGTCGACGTCACTGTCGTCACCACCATCGCCAGCCAGGTCCCAGTCACCGGGACGCAGTTCATCACCGGCAATCACCACACCACTGTGCAGCACAGTAAGTCCTTCCCAGGCCATGGTAGGCAGGGCATCACGTTTGGCAACGTGCTGCGACGGGTTACCGTCGGCGTCAACGATCAGGCCGGTGCTGCGGTCGACCACGGTGTGATTGATCATGGAAAGGGGGTCAATAATTTCGTAGGCCTGGCCATCCGATGTCTCTTCGGTTGCCAGCACAGTACCCCAGGCGGTGTTGCGGATACCGTCACAACGGTTCATGCCACGCAACAGCGTGGTCACCTCCCCCGTTTCGAGGTCGATCGCCTGCACCGACGGGTTCAACTTGTCGGCTCCGTTTGGCAGTAAACCGATCACCTCATTGCCGCCCTCGATGCAGAAAATCGCGTGCGTCGGCGCTGTAGCACTGGGCCAAAACGCGAACATATCCGCCTTGTTGGCTGCTTCACGAGTCAGAATGGTAGCTTTCAGGCCGGGTGCCAGTTCGATCAGGTCGGAAGCGTCCTGGCCCGGTGCGCGCGCGACGCTACCTTCGGCAGAAGCCTTGAGGGGCTTGCTGAAACCAAACAGCGTGCGGGAGCGAGCATTCAACATTCCCTCGATCACCGTACCAAAATCGCGACTGTGGCGATCAGTATTGTCGTTATCGGCGTGAACGGACAACGGGACCGCCATGGCGGAAAGCACTGCAACAGCACAAGCATTCAATACAAGATTCATGGTGTACTCCTTACGAGACGAAAACAGCGGGTTACCGGGAATTCGCGAGCAGAGTAGGCATGAATCTTTACGGCCGGCTTACCGGCCGGTGAACGTTTGTTTAAGACGCAGCTTTCATTTCAGGGCATCGGCGTGCCAGGCGAGGTGTTCGCCGATAAAGCTGCCGATGAAGTGGTAACTGTGGTCATAGCCTTCCTGCAGGCGCAGGGTCAGCGGCATGCCGGCGGCTTCGCAGGCCGCCTGCAGGTTTTGCGGAAACAACTGGTCGGCAAGAAACTCATCGGCCGTACCCTGGTCGACAAGCAATGGTGGTGCAGCAGCACCGGCCTGCACCAGGCAGGTGGCATCCCAGGCTTCCCAGGCCTTGCGGTCGTCGCCAAGGTAGGCACCGAAACAGCCTTCGCCCCAGCCACTTTGCACCGGGTTGCAGATCGGCGCAAAGGCCGATGCCGAGCGGAACATGCCGGGGTTCCTCAGCGCACAGACCAGTGCACCATGGCCGCCCATGGAATGTCCGGCGATGGATTTCAGGCCGGGTATCACCGGAAAAGCGCCTTCGATCAGCGCTGGCAACTCCTGCGTGACGTAGTCGTACATGTGGTAGTGCTTCGACCAGGGCTGGCGTGTGGCGTTGATGTAAAACCCGGCGCCGTGACCGAGGTCGTAGCGCTCGGCCGCATCGGGCACCTCATCGCCACGCGGACCGGTATCGGGAATGACCAGCGCCAGCCCGAGTTCGGCGGCATAGCGCTGCGCACCGGCCTTGGTACGAAAGTTGTCGTCCGTGCAGGTCAGGCCGGACAGCCAGTACACCGCCGGCACCGGAGCGCTTTCCGCCTGCGGCGGCAGGTAGACGGAGAAGGTCATGCGGCAGCGGCAGCTGTCCGAATCGTGTTGATAGCGGTTCAGGTAACCGCCCCACTCCCTGACTGATTCTATCTGTTGCATTGCGCCGCCCCTAGAATACGATGACCGAACGCACGCTCTTGCCTGCGTGCATGAGGTCGAACGCCTTGTTGATATCTTCCAGCGGCAGCGTACAGGTCACCATACTGTCCAGCTCGATCTTTCCGTTCATGTAGTTATCGACGTAACCGGGCAACTCGCTGCGCCCCTTGACGCCACCGAATGCCGTGCCTTTCCAGGTGCGCCCGGTCACCAGCTGGAATGGCCGCGTGCGAATCTCCTGGCCGGCGCCGGCAACCCCGATAATGGTGGACACGCCCCAGCCGGAATGACAGCACTCCAGCGCGTCGCGCATGACATCGACATTACCGATGCATTCGAACGAGTAATCGACGCCACCGTTGGTCATGTCCACGATCGCTTCGGTGACACTGACGTCCAGATCCTTCGGGTTGATGCAGTCGGTTGCGCCGAGCGCTTTTGCCATTTCGAACTTGTCGGGATTCACATCGACCGCGATGATCCGCCCGGCCTGTGCCATGACGGCGCCCTGTATCACCGACAGCCCGATGCCGCCCAGCCCGAACACCGCCACCGTCGAGCCCGGCTCCACCTTGGCGGTGTTCAGCACCGCACCGATGCCGGTAGTGACGCCGCAGCCCAGCAGGCAGACCTTGTCCAGGGGCGCAGCCGGGTTGATCTTCGCCAGTGCAATCTCCGGTACCACGGTATATTCGGCGAACGTCGAACAACCCATGTAGTGGTAAATGGCCTTGCCGTTTTTCGAAAAGCGGCGCGTGCCGTCCGGCATGTAGCCGGTCCACACGGTGGAGGCAATGGACTGGCACAGGTTGGTTTTGGTGGAATGGCAGTATTCACACTCGCCGCATTCGGGGATGTACAGCGGGATAACGTGGTCACCCGGTTTCAGCCCCTTGACGCCGGGGCCGCACTCGACCACTTCACAGCCGCCTTCGTGACCGAGCACACAGGGAAATGCGCCCTCCGGGTCATTGCCGGACAGGGTGAAAGCATCGGTGTGACAGACGCCGGTGGCGACCACCCTCAGCAACACCTCGCCTTCGCGCGGGCCCTCCACGTCAATTTCCTCGATGGACAGGGGTTGTTTGGGTGCCCAGGCAACAGCGGCTCTTGCTTTCATGCGGATTCCTTGCGGTCAGTCGTCGATTTTAAGGGCGACTACACTAACGGATTCCCCCGCGCAGAACAATTTCTGCGCGGCTCCGGCAAGGCCCCGCAACCCTACAGGCGTGCAGGCAGGCGCTTGCGAATCTCGCGAGCGTTGTACTGACCGAGGTTTTTCTCGATTTCGGTAATTTTTACACCGTTCAGGGATTTCAGGTTATCTCTCAACAGGCCGAGAAATGGCGGCCCGGCGACCAGCAGCAGGCGGTTGCAGCGTCCCTCGTTATGCGCGCTGCGCAGGTACTCCGCGACTTCCTTGGCAAAGCGGATCGCTTCCTGCTTGCCCGGCTCCACCGACGTACTCAGCGCGTGGCGCCCCTGGCCCTTGCTGTCAAAACTGCGCCCGGGCCGGTCGGAGAGTATTTCCCGCTCCTTCACACGCGCCTCCGGGTGATCCAGTTCATCGACCGGCACCAGCTCGCCACGCGGATCGTCAGCGGTAAAAATACGCGCCTTGCTCTGGTCTGCAACGACTACACAGAGTCTGGACATAACACCTCCTTATCAGGTCAACATCGAATACGCTGTCGCTTCACCCCGAATCTGCGGCCTGCGGGGCAGGCTCGACCAGCGGAACAAAAGCAACACCGAGTACACTTTTGGTCGTGATATTTCCCTGTTCATCTTTTTGCACCAGCATCAGTTCCTGGTGACTGTAGGGCAGGCCCACCGGTATCGCCATGCGACCGCCCGGTTTGAGCTGGTCGATCAACGATTCCGGAATGCGCGGCGCGGCGGCGGTAACCAGAATACCATCGTAGGGCGCGTGCTCCGGCCAGCCCTGCCAGCCGTCGCCCACGTGGGTTTCGATATTCCCGTAACCCAGTTCGCGGAATATGGCTTGCGCGGCACTGCTCAGTTCCCTGACCAGCTCGACGGTGTAGACCTTGTCACAAAGCTGCGACAGCACCGCAGTCTGGTAACCCGAGCCAGTTCCTACCTCGAGAATCCGGTGATCCGGCTGCGGGGCCACCATGTCCGTCATCAGCGCCACGATGTAGGGCTGGGAAATGGTCTGACCGTGGCCGATGGGCAGCGGCACATTCTCGAACGCGGCGGGCTTGATGTCGTCCGGCACGAAACGGTCTCGCGGCACCTTGCGCATGGCCTCCATGACGCGTTCGTCGAGCGCATCCTTACCGATCAGGCGCCGGGTGTAACGCACTTCCTCCTCGATTTCACGGATCATGTCCTGGTGATGGTTTCTCATCTCAGGTGCCCTCCCGCCAGGAAGACAGGTAATGCGTCTGCTCGTCCGTGAGCGTGTCTATGGCGATTTGCATGGCTGCCAGCTTCAACCGCGCCACCCGTTGATCGATTTCGGCCGGCACGGGATGAACAATGTTGTCCATCTGTTTTCCATATGCGGCCAGATGCACGACACTCAAGGCCTGATTGGAAAAACTCATGTCCATGACCGAGGACGGGTGCCCCTCCGCCGCGGCCAGATTGACCAGCCGCCCCTCCGCCAGCAGGCAGATCCGGCGCCCGTCGGCGAGCCGGTACTCGTCGACGGATTCGCGCGGGCGCTGACGGCTGACCGCCATCGCCTCCAGCGCGGGGATATTGATCTCGACGTTGAAATGGCCGGCGTTGGCCAGCACGCAGCCGTCCTTCATGACCTCCAGGTGGGCCTTGTCGACGACGTGCTTGTCGCCGGTGGCGGTGACGATAAAGTCGGACTGCGCGGCAGCCTCGCGCAACGGCATGACCCGGAAGCCGTCCATACTGGCTTCCAGCGCCCGCAACGGATCGACCTCGGTGACGATGACGTGGGCGCCGTGCCCCTTGGCACGCATGGCGATGCCCCGACCGCACCAGCCATAGCCGACCACCGTGAAGGTGCGGCCGGCGATCAGGATGTTGGTCGCACGAATCACCCCGTCCAGCGCACTCTGGCCGGTGCCGTAGCGGTTGTCGAAAAGGTGCTTGGTCATGGCATCGTTCACTGCAATGACCGGGAAGCGCAGCGCACCCTCGGCGGCCATGGCGCGCAGGCGGATCACGCCGGTGGTGGTTTCCTCGGTTCCGCCGCGCAGGTTTTCAACGAGATCGGGACGGGTCTGGTGAATCCGGCTGACCAGGTCGGCGCCATCGTCCATGGTGACAACCGGGTGGTGGTCGAGCACGGCATCGATATGCCGGTAATACTGCTCGGTGGATTCGCCGTGAATCGCAAACACCGGTATGCCGTAGTGTTCGACCAGTGCGGCCGCCACGTCATCCTGGGTACTGAGCGGGTTGCTGGCGCAAAGCACGACATCCGCCCCCGCGGCCTTGAGGGTGCGTGCCAGGTTGGCGGTTTCAGTGGTAATGTGCAGGCAGCCACCGACACGAACATCGCGCAACGGCTGCTCGTCGCTGAAACGGGCCTCGAGTTCGCGCAGCACCGGCATTTCCTGCCAGGCCCACTCGATACGTCGACGGCCCGCCTCGGCCAGCTTCGGATTTTTGATGTCGAAATTGCCAGGGTCTGCCATCCTGCACTCCCCGCTAATGGCAGCCGCGTCAGGCTGCAAAATCGCGCAACCGGACCGGCATCCGCTTTGCTCCCCAGTCACCTGGTCGGGCTTCGAACACACCGGCACACGGTGTACCGCAGGACGCGCACTTGCCATCTTCGGTCAGGTTCCAGTCCGTCAGCACGTACCAGTCGCGGCCGATCAGTTTTTCGCCGCACTGGTGACAATAGGTGCTGTCACCCGCCTCGTTGTGCACGTTGCCGGTGTAGGCGTAACGTATCCCGTTTTTCATGGCGATCTCGCGCGCACGGATCAGGGTTTCCTTCGGTGTCGGCGGCACGTCCATCATCTTCCAGTCAGGATGGAAGGCGGAAAAATGTATCGGCACGTCCGGCCCCAGCTTGTCCACCACCCAGCGGGTCAGTTCATCGATCTCCTCGTCCGAATCGTTCTTGCCCGGTATCAGCAGGGTGGTGATTTCCAGCCACACGTCGGTCTCGTGCTTGATGTATTCCAGGGTTTCCAGCACCGGTGCCAGGTGTCCGCCGGTGATCTTGTAATAAAACTCCTCGGTAAACGCCTTGAGGTCGACGTTGGCCGCGTCCATGTACTGGTAGAACTCCTTGCGCGGTTCCGGACACACATAGCCGGCCGTGACGGCGACCGACTTGATACCCTTCTCGTGGCAGGCCTTCGCCACGTCGATGGCGTACTCGTGAAAAATGACCGGGTCGTTGTAGGTGTAGGCGACACTGCGGCAACCGAGTTGCTCCGCCACCTCGGCGATCAGTTCCGGCGACGCCTCGTCGGCCAGGGTGTCGATCTCCCGCGACTTGCTGATGTCCCAGTTCTGGCAGAACTTGCAGGCCAGGTTACAACCCGCCGTGCCGAACGACAACACCGGCGTACCGGGCAGGAAATGATTGAGCGGCTTCTTTTCGATCGGATCGATACAGTAACCGCTGGAACGACCATAAGTGGTCAGCACGATCTGGTCGTCGAGATTTTGGCGCACGAAGCACAAGCCGCGCTGACCGGCGTGCAGTTTGCAGAAACGCGGGCACAGGTCACATTGAACCCGCCCGTCGTCGAGTTTATGCCAGTATTTGGTATCAACCGTATAGCGATCACGCTCTGTCATGAGAATAGCCCCCCGCTTACACTGGTTTAATCATTAACGCCGATTGTTCATGGCCTGTCATTGACACGCATCAACAGGAAAGCCACCTGCATAAAGTATAGTCGCCACATCCCGCTTAACCAGATGACTTTGCTATGCTCAGTGCAACTTTTCCATTTGCGGGACCCACAGCCATGAGCCTTCACCACCGCCGCTGATTGACTGACGCCATGCCTGTTCACAACGAAGATATCGCCGCGGTGTTCGATGAAATTGCGGACCTGCTGGAGATCGAGGGTGACAACCCGTTCCGGGTTCGCGCCTACCGCAACGGCGCACGCACGCTGCGCGCACTCGGTCAGGACGTCCGCACACTGATCGAGCGTGGCGAAGACGTTACCCGGCTTCCCGGCATCGGCAAGAACCTGGCAACGAAGATCCATGAAATTCTCGAAACCGGCCATTGCCGGACACTGGACAAACTGCGTAAACGGGTGCCCGCCGACCTGACCGAGTTACTGAAAATACCCGGCCTTGGTCCCAGGCGCGTGCATGCCCTGTACCACGAACTGGACATCCACAACCACGAGCAACTGGAACGCGCGGCCCGCGACGGCCTGATTCAGCAGTTACCTGGCTTCGGTGCCAAAACCGAAGCGCGCATCCTCGAAGCACTGCAGGCCCACGCCGACACCGGCAGGCGCTTCAAGCTGGCCGTCGCGGGGCGCTATGCCGAATCGCTGGTGGCGTATCTCAACTCGGCCGGCGGGGTGAAAAAAATCGACGTCGCCGGCAGCTACCGGCGCTTCCGCGAGACCGTCGGCGACCTGGACATCCTGGTCATTGCACGCGAGGGCCGCAGCGTCATCGAGCATTTTGTCGCCTATGACGAGGTCGAAAGCGTGCTGTCCAGCGGCACCACGCGCGCCACCGTCATGTTGCGCAGCGGCCTGCAGGTCGATCTGCGCGTAGTCGCGGCAACCAGCTACGGGGCTGCACTGCACTACTTTACCGGCAGTCGTTCACACAATATCGCTATCCGCCGCATTGCCCGCCGGAAGGGTCTGAAAATCAACGAATATGGCGTGTTCCGGGGAACCCGGCGGGTGGCCGGCAAAACCGAGGACGAAGTATTCGCCGCCGTCGGCCTGCCGTGGATTCCTCCCGAACTGCGGGAAAACCGCGGCGAGATCGAGGCCGCACGCGCCGGCCTGCTGCCAACGCTGGTGGAAGCCGGTGACCTGCGCGGCGACCTGCACGCGCACACCCGCGCGAGCGATGGCCACGAGTCTATTAAGGTGATGGCCAGTGCGGCAAAAAAGCGCGGTCTGGAGTACCTGGCCATCACCGATCATTCCAGGCGGCTGACCGTCGCCCACGGCCTGGACAGCAAGCGCCTGCTGGCGCAACTGGAAACGATTGATACCTTCAATGCCGCTGATCACGGCATCACCCTGCTGAAAGGCATCGAGGTCGACATCCTGGAGGACGGCAGCCTGGACCTGCCGGACACCATCCTGGCACGGCTCGATATCGTTATCGGCGCGGTGCACAGCCGCTTCGACCTGACCCGCGCAAAGCAGACGCGGCGCATCCTGCGCGCCATGGACAATCCTCACTTCACGTTGCTGGCGCACCCCAGTGGCCGCCTTATCGACCGACGCGCACCCTACGATGTCGACATGAACAGAATCATCCGCCATGCCCGTGAACGGGGGTGCTTCCTGGAGCTTAACGCGCACCCGGAACGCCTCGACCTGCTGGACACCCATTGCCAGCTGGCGCGCGAGGAAGGCGTGCTGATCAGCATCAATTCCGACGCGCACAGCACCATGGACTTCGACAACTTGCGCTTTGGCGTCGGACAGGCCCGGCGTGGCTGGCTGGAGAAACATGACGTCCTCAACACCCGCCCGCTGTCAGAACTGCGGCGACTGCTGGCTGCAACCCGCTAGCCGGACCTGCACCCTAATGGTGCTTGCAAACTGCCTTCAGGGTTATTATGGCTTCGTCGTAGGACAACTCCGGCTTGCCCTCACCACGCTTGCCGCGCTCGGCACAGGCGACGATGTCGTCCACCGACAGGATACCCTGCAGACAGCCGTTTTCATCGACCACCGGCAACCGGCGCACGTGCCCGGATGCGATAGCTTGCAATGCGGCATCCATGGTCTCCTGCGCACTGCAGCAGTAAACATCGTGGCCATTGATCACCTCGCCGGCGCAGATGTCGCTCAAGGCCTTGTGCTGCAATGCACCGGCCATGGCAATATCGCGATCGGTAATCATACCGATGGGCATGCCCTTTTCATTAATAACGGGAACGGAACCACAATCACCGTTCCACATTTCCATCGCCACCGTTTCCAGGTCGGTTTGCGGCGTGCAGGACCTTACATCCCGGGTCATCACATCTGAAACGTTCATGATTCACTTCTCCTTGCTGGCGATCTGTATTGAAACTGCGCCAGCCACCGTAGAAAAAAATGCTCGTACCCATATCCCTGTCGGGCAGGACTGCTGAACAACATAACGTCTGAATTATCTTCGTCTTTGTTACTCGAGCCTTGCCTCCCGGCCTGTCGCTTGCGCGGTATCGTTTTTTACCCACCCCTGCAACAGCAGTTGATCAATTTCCATTTCTGCCTCCAGCCAGTCCTGTTCGGGACTGCCGCCGGCAAAACCCCGCTGCTCGGCACGCAAATAGGCGCACTCGGCGATCAGCTGTCGCCTGGCATCCACATCAACGGCACTCCCGTGTCCCTGGACGCTGATGCCCGTCCCCTTCGAAGCATCAATTTGTGCTTTCAACTTCTCGCCAGCTTTTTTCATAGCGTTCTCCAGTTTTCGGTCAAAGCCCGTTTCAAGTTTGCGCAGACGCTTGCGCAGTGTTTCCAGCTCTCCTGACAACGCCTTCAGGGTCAGTTTCTCTGCCATTTCCGTATCCTCCCTGTAGTGACGCCCCTCCCCCTTTAAACTGAAACAGCAGCAGCCGCTATCCCTGTAAAACTTGCCTCTCAGGTGGGCACAGGAATTGATCCTGGTCATTTCCCCCTGGACTGATGCGTAGTATTAACTAACCTTAAGCCAGGGAATCCCACGTTCAGGAGTAGAATCATGCCCGACACTCATGAAATCCCTCATGTTGGCGCCCCGGACCCCGAGTTGAAAAACTCTCCTGTCTTCGACGAAGCCGACGACGACTATCTCTCCCTCGATCTCGAGCTGGAGTCCACTGCCTGTTACTTCAACGGGAAAGCCTACCCCATAGGGCAATTCGTCTGCAGCGGGGACGAACTGCTGCGCTGCGAGGAAAAAGGCGTATGGGTGCGCGAAGGCTCCTGCTACGAGGAGTGATACCCCGACGCACCAGCTGACGCGCCTTCTGCGCCGGTGTCTGCCGGACACCGGCGCCGGACAGGCGCTTATTCGACCTTGACCTTGTGACGCTTTGACGCCTCGAGTTTCGGAATGGTCAGTTCCAGGATGCCATCCGAGAACCGCGCCCGGGCCTTGTCGGCGTCCACCTCACAGGGCAGAGTGGCCGTGCGCGAGAAAGCACCCTGAAAAATCTCCGAACGGAAATAGTCGCCCTTTTCTTCCTTGTGCTCCTGTTTGGTGTAGCCCTTGATGGTCACCATACGATCAGTCACCGATATATCAATGTCCTTCTTGTCAACACCGGGCATTTCGGCACGGACGACAACCTCGTTGTCCCGTTCAATGATATCCAGGTTAGGCGCCTTCTCTTCCATCAGCGCCGACACCTGCGGCCATGATGGCCATTCCCACTGCGCCGGACTCATCCGGGTGCCCGGAAAAATACTGCCGAACATGCGTTCCATCTCTTCAAAAGGCGTCAGGGCGTGCAAGTGTGTCGCCCTGCGGGTTTCAGCGCCTTCGGCTGGTTTCATCTCTTTTCTGGCCATTTTAATCACCTCCTGCGATAGCTCATTCCATCGGGCTCCTCGCCCAACCAAACTCTAGTCCAGATTTTCAAAATTGCCACTCACCCGAACCCGCGCCAGACCTCAGTCAGCGTGGCACCGGGCCAACACATTGGCGTCGCTGAGTATGGCGTCAGGAATCCGTACGGCGTAACCCGCCTCGATCGCGGCCTGCACACGTTCGACAGGTGCATCGACAAGCCCCAGCTCACGAATAAACCCGCTCACGTCCTCCAGGATCGCCCAGGGGTAGATCAGCCAGCGCCACTCGGTAACCTCCTCTGCGTAGAAGTCCGGCACGAAGCGCGACACCGACTTATGGTGCAGGACCGCGCTACGGATCTCCTCGGGGGGCCCGCGTTCGCGCAAGTGGGAAACCGCGACTTCCAGGGTGTCGCCGGCGTCACTGACATCATCGACCAGCAACAGCTTCAACCCCTTCACATTCGCTGAAAGCGGGTAGCGAACACAGGTTTCAGCCTGTTTCCGCGTACGCCGGTAATGTTCGATCTTGAAACTGCAGAGGTTATAGATATCCAGATAATCCGACAGCAGCCGCGCCGGCATGTAGCCACCGCGCCCGATAGCCACGATCATGTCCGGTTCGAAACCCGATGAGCGGACGCGCAGCGCGAGCTGTCTGGACAAGACGCGGAACTGCTCCCAGGAAACCAGTTCGCAACGCCTGGCTTCCGGAACCGTCCCGTCAAGTGATGTGGCTGTGGTAACCACGTCGTACCCCCTCTCTGACCGAAGGCTCGCCCTCGAAAGTAAAAAGCATAGCCCATTGAGGCCGGAAGGCCATTGAGCCGGGTCAAACAAGCCGGTTATAGAAACGGATGCCGGGGGGCCTTTGTCCTTTTTATGCCAGCAACGCCGCAAGGATGCCGGTGAAAAAGATACCATCGAAGGTACCCGCGCCGCCGATCGACGCGACCGGCACACCCAGCCGGTCGATGTCACGCAGACGCATCAGGTCCGCACCGATGAGGACGCCCAGCGTACCGCCAATATAGGCCAGCGGCGCGGCGTGCTGCGGATCCAGCAACAACGCCGTCAGCACCGAAACGACCGGCGCGATAAACAGCGGCATACCGATCCCCATGCCGGGAATCGGCCGGCTGAAGCGGTAACTGACTGCAGCAACAATCGCGATGGCGAGCACGGTCACGATAAACCCGGGCGCATGAGAACTGAACAGGTACAGGGACACCGCCACCGGAATCAGGCACCCTCCGACATTGACGGCGATAATGGTTTCGCCCGTTGAGCCGAGTCGCGGAAAACCCCACGATGGCGGCTTCATGGGGAACGGGGGATCGGGCAGTTTCGCGCCGGACGCCCGGCGGTAGACGGGGATATTGATGCCGCTCCCGATCAGGGATCCCAGCAGTAGCCACATCCCGGCCTGCGGGGATAACCCCAGTTTATCGAATGCAATCGTAATGGCCCCGACCTGGATCAGCGCCACCAGAAAAATGCCGACTGCAAACAGCAGCAGCATGTACAAAAAAGTAAGCGGCATAAAACCTTCTGCAGACAAGTTCAATTAGGGTAATCTATCACTCGACGAATAAACTGCAACCGGATAACCGCAATGACCGCCACAATCCCGCAATCCGGTTTCCTGCCCCATTCACGTTTGCAGGATCTTTTCGATGTTCTGCAACAGGATGGCTATACCTGTATTGGCCCCCGTCTTCGCGACAATAGCCTCGGTTATGAAGCACTGGATTCCGCGGAGCAGCTGCCACGGGGCCTGAACATCCAGCAGGCGCCCGGGCAGTACCGCGTCAGCACCGCTGACCACCGACGTTATTTCGCCTGGGCAAACGGGCCGCAGACGCTCAAACCCCTGCTGTTCGCTCCCCGTGAAACACTGTGGCGGTCACTGGCCGATGAAGACGGCAAACTGCAGTTCAACGCAGTCATCCCGGAGACCCGGCCACTTGCTGTCATCGGCGTGCGCGCCTGCGACATCGCCGCCCTGTACCTCCACGACAAACACTTTCTGCACCAGGCGTATCGCGATCCACGTTACCTGGCACGGCGCCGTAACCTGTTACTGGTCGCGGTCAATTGCACCCACCCGGCCGACACCTGTTTTTGCGCTTCCACCGGGGATGGCCCGCGCGTCAGCTACGGCCACGACCTGGCACTGTCGGAACTGGATGACGGCTTTATCGTTGAAGCGCATACGGAAAAGGGGCTGTCGATCCAGTCGCGCCTGCCCACCACGACCGTCACGGAAACACAGCACGGGGCAGCGGAGGCGGCCAGCATTCACGCCGCCCGGCAACAGACCCGCCGCCTGCCCTCCCGCGACCTGCAGGCACCGCTGTTCGAAAACCTGGAACACCCGCAGTGGGAGGCGATTGCCGAACGCTGCCTGTCGTGCGGCAATTGCACCAGCGTGTGCCCGACCTGCTTCTGTCACAGCGAGCACGAAGATCCACAACTGGATGGCGCCGGCAGCACCCACTACCGCCAGTGGGATTCCTGCTTCAACGCGGGGCACAGCTATATCCACGGCATCACCATTCGCGGCGACACGCGCCTGCGATACCGTCAGTGGCTGACTCACAAGCTGGGTAGCTGGCACGCGCAGTACGGCCGTTCAGGTTGCGTCGGCTGCGGGCGCTGTATCAGCTGGTGTCCGGTCGGCATCGACCTCACCGTGGAGGCCGCCATCATCTGCGGAGACGCGGAACATGCCTGACCCCTACCTGCCCCGCGAAGCGAAGATTATCGAACGCATCCAGGAATCGCCGGGGCTGTTCACACTGCGCCTGCGCTTTACCGATCCGCAGGTGCAGGCGGCCTTCCGGTTCGAACCCGGCCAGTTCAACATGTTGTACCTGTACGGAGTCGGCGAAATCCCCATTTCCATCGTTTCCGATCCGCGCGACGAACACATTTTTGACCACACAATTCGTGCCGTGGGCCGGGTCAGTCAGGCCTTTTCGCGCCTGCGCAGCGGCGAATACATCGGCGTGCGCGGCCCCTACGGGCGCGGCTGGCCGCTGCTCGCAGCCGAACAGCGCGACGTACTGGTGGTAACCGGCGGGCTGGGCTGCGCGCCGGTGGTCTCGGTGATCAACTACATCGCCCACCGCCGGGAACGTTTTGGCAAACTGAACATCGTCCAGGGCGTCAAGCACTCCAGCGATTTCATCTGGCGGGAGCGCTACGACCGCTGGCGCGAGATGCCGGACACCCGGGTACTGCTGGCGGCCGACCGCGGTGATCCCCTGTGGCCCTGGCACGTCGGCCTGGTCACGGACCTGTTCGACCAGCTGGACTTCGACCCGCAGCGCGTCAGCGTTATGCTGTGCGGCCCGGAAGGCATGATGCGCGTGGTGGTCCGGCAGATGCTCGAACGCCAGGTCCCGGAAGGCGACATCTGGCTGAGCATGGAACGTAACATGCAGTGCGCCGTGGGCCACTGCGGCCATTGCCAGTACGGCGGCCACTTTGTCTGCAAGGACGGACCGGTGTTCAGCTACACTGAACTGAAGCCCCTGTTCGCAAAGGCGGGCTTCTGAGATGAATGCAAAGCCGACAGTTGCGGTACACAAATTCAGCTCCTGCGACGGCTGCCAGCTGGCCTTCCTCGACCTCGGCGAAGACCTGCTCACGTTGAGCGAACAGGTGGATCTCGTACACTTTGCCGAGGCCGGCCCGGTGAACGAAGAAGCAGCGGTCGATATTGCCTTTGTCGAGGGCAGTATCAGCACACCCGACGACCCGGCGCGCATCGAACGTATTCGCCGCAACAGCCGTTACCTGGTCAGCATCGGCGCCTGCGCCACCAGCGGTGGCATACAGGCGCTGCGCAATATGGCGGACGTCGGGCAATGGGTCGCTGCCATCTACGCGCAACCGGAATACATCCACAGCCTCGACACCTCTACCGCCATCGCCCGGCACGTCAGGGTGGATGCCGAGTTGTGGGGCTGCCCTGTCAACCCGCAACAGATTCTCTCCACGGTACGCGCACTGCTGTCCGGGGTGCTGCCGGTGCTGCCACCGGACAGCCTGTGCCAGTCCTGTAAACGCCGGCAAACAGGCTGTGTCATGGTGATCAGCGGGCAACCCTGCCTTGGCCCGGTCACGCGAACCGGCTGTGGCGCGCTGTGCCCCTCGGTGGGGCGCGCCTGTTACGGCTGCTATGGACCGCTGGAGCACCCCAACATCGATTCACTTTCCCAACGTTTCGGGGAACTGGGCCTGGACCGGGAACAGATCGCGCGACGTTTCCATTTCATCCACAGTGGCGCAGCCGCCTTCCATGACGATGACGCGGAAAAGGATTCTCCCGCATGACGAAACGCACCATCGACATCAACGTGCCGGTACTCGCCCGGGTGGAGGGTGAAGGCGCACTGGAACTGAAGATCCACGACCGGCACATCGATGAGTTACGCCTGCGCATCTATGAGCCGCCGCGCTTTTTCGAGAAGTTTCTGGAGGGGCGGGACTACGACGACGTCCCCGACGCCGTGGCCCGCATCTGCGGGATCTGCCCGGTCGCCTACCAGATGAGCGCGGTGAACGCGATCGAGTCAATCTTCCACATCGAAACATCGACCTGGACACAGGCGATGCGGCGCGCCATGTATTGCGGCGAATGGCTGCAAAGCCACAGCCTGCACATCCACATGCTGGCGGCACCGGATTTTCTCGGCGCCAACAGCATCATCGAACTGGCAAAAACACACGCCGCCGAGGTACAGCGGGGCCTGAAGTTACAAAGCCTGGGCAACGACCTGATCAGCCTGTTCGGCGCGCGCCCGGTGCACCCGGTCGGGGTGCGTACCGGCGGTTTTCACCGCGCACCACCTGCCGACGCGGTACAGGACATGCTGGCTCGCCTGCGTGCGGCGGTCGGCGAAGCCGAGGCGCTGGTGGCGTGGACCGCATCGCTCGACCTGCCCGACGACGAACAGGACTTTGTCAGTGTTGCCCTGCGCCACCCGCACGACTACCCGATCACGGCGGGACGTATCGTTTCCGACCGGGGACTGGATATCGGCATCGACGAATACGAAAGCCACTTCAGCGAGTCCCAGGTGCCCCACTCCACCGCACTGCACAGTTTGCTGCACGACCGGCCCTACCTGCTCGGGCCGCTGGCGCGCATCAACCTGAACCGCGACAGGCTGCCCGAAGCCGTCAGTTCGGTGATGGACGCCACGGGCATCCGCTTCCCCTCGCGCAACATGTTCCACAGCATCGTTGCCCGGGCGGTGGAAATTCACTATGCCATCGTCGAGGCCATTCGATTACTGGAGGACTACAGCGAGCCGACCCATACTGCCGTAGACACCGGGCCGGTTGCCGGCACCGGCTTTGGCTGCACCGAAGCCCCGCGCGGCCTGCTCTGGCACCGCTATCAACTGGATGGCGACGGACGTGTGCTGCAGGCGCGCATCGTGCCACCCACCAGCCAGAACCAGGCACGCATCGAGGAAGACCTGCGCCGTTCACTGGAACGCTTTGGCCTGCAGCGCGACGAGACCGAGCTGCGCCTGCACGCCGAAAAAGTCATCCGCAACTATGACCCCTGTATTTCCTGCGCGACGCACTTCCTGAGGCTCGACGTGGAACGTCTGGCGGAGAAGACTGCCCCGAACGCGCAGCAACGTCCGCTCACAGACCGTCACAGCAAGCCTCATTCGACAATCCGCGTTATCGGCATCGGCTCGCCGTTCGGCGCCGACCGACTCGGGCCGGACGTTGTTCAGGTACTGGCGCATGACCCTGAACTCCAAAGGTACGCAGCACTGGAATTCCACACACTCGACCGCCCCGCCAGCGGATTGCAGGCGCTTTTGCAGGGCTGCGGACCGGTAATTCTCATTGACGCACTGGCAACCGCCAGCGTGAACCCGTCATTGCGCGGCCGGCTGGTCGAACCGGACGCACGGGATCTCGCGCCCGACGGAACAGGGTTATCCAGCCACGCCGCCGGCGTTGCCGAGGCACTGGCACTGCACCGGGCCATGCAAGGTGGAAATGACGCGACGCCGCCACCTGCAATTCATATCTTCGCCCTCGACACCGGCGGCGATACCGAAACACCGTTCGACCGGGAGACCGTCCTCGCCCTCGGCTGCACCGTGAAAAAGAGACTGGTGGAAATGCTTGCGCACTGAACATACGTGAGAGCAACGCCCGCAGCGGCATGACGACGTGATCAAAGCTCCTCCAGGAACTGCCTCAACGTCAGCGCATTACGGGGCGCGGCACCCTCGGCGTCGTTATCGAAAAAGACGCATACGCTGTGTCCTGTCTGCAACCAGCCGCGGATTCGTTCAGCCCAGCACCGCAGGCTGGCGTGGCTGTAGCTCGACGCATAGGTGCGGGTGTGCCCGTGCAGGCGCACATACACCAGGTTCGTGGTTACCGCATCCCACAGAGGCCAGTCGGCAGCGTCTGACTGACAGACAGCGACCCGTCCTTCGGACAGGCAGTCGGCCACTTCCTGGTCGAACCAGGAAGCGTGACGAAACTCCGCAACGTGGCGCACTTCCGGCCAGGTATGCAGCGCGGCGACAAAATCGCCCAACCGTTGAATGTTTTTGCTATAGCTGTGCGGCAACTGCCAGAGCACGACGGAAAGCTTTTCGCCGAGCGCCCGCGCCCGTTCCCGTTCAACAGCGATCGAGGGGAGCGGGTCCAGCAGCTTTTTATTGTGCGTCAGGTAGCGGTTAGCTTTCAGGCTGAAGCGAAAATTCCCGGGCACGGCTTCGCACCAGCGCTGGTAGGTCTGCGGTTTTTGCAGCCGGTAGAAACTGGCGTTTATTTCAACAGCATTAAAGTGCTGCGCATAGTGGGCAAGCCATTGCCGCTGTGGAATATCCCGATAAAAACTGTCTTTCCACCCCGGGTAACTCCAGCCACTGGTGCCGATATATAACGAAGCGCCCACCGGCTAGCCCTTGATACAAATGAGCGGCTCCAGACGCGCCACCTTGTTCGCCAGCCCCGCCTGCTGTGCGGCGTCAACAACCGCCGTGACATCCTTGTAGGCGCCGGGTGCTTCTTCGGCAACGCCGCGCGAGGTGCCGGAACGCACCAGCACGCCACGGCGCGCCAGTTCGTCCACGACCTGGCGCCCCTTCCAGCGACGCGCGGCCTGGTGACGGCTCATGGCGCGCCCGGCGCCGTGACAGGCCGACGCGAAAGCCTGCTGTTCGCTGCGCGCATTGCCCACCAGGATATGCGAGCAGGTGCCCATCGATCCGCCAATCAGGACCGGTTGACCGGTGTCGCGGAACACCGCGGGCAGGTCCGGGTGACCCGGCCCGAAAGCCCGCGTCGCGCCCTTGCGGTGCACGAACAGGCGCATTGCCTTGCCGTCCACCTCGTGATGTTCCTCTTTGCAGGTGTTGTGGGACACGTCATACAACAGGCGCAGGTCCGCGGCCGGCAACACATCGCGGAACGCGGCCCGCGTCAGGTGGGTCAGAATCTGGCGGTTGGCCAGTGCGCAGTTGATACCTGCCCGCATTGCGCCCAGATAGGACTGACCGAGCGGCGAATTCAATGGCGCACAGGCCAGCTCCCGGTCCGGCAGGTCGATTCCGTATTCGTGCGCCGCAATGGCCATGCTTTTCAGATACTCGGTTCCGATCTGGTGTCCCAGCCCGCGCGAACCACAGTGAATGCTCACCACCACGTCACCCTGCTGCAGGGAGAAGGCTTTCGCGACCGCGGCATCGTAGACCTCGACCACCTCCTGCACTTCCAGGTAGTGATTGCCCGAGCCCAGTGTGCCCATCTCGTTCTGCTGACGTTTTTTGGCGTGGTCGGATACCGCAGCGGGATCGGCACCGGCCATGCGCCCGTGCTCCTCGATTCTTTCCAGGTCGGAGGTTTCGCCAAAGCCCCGATCCACGGCCCAGCGCGCCCCACCCTCCAGCATTTCATCCATTTCCCGCATGCGCAGGTGCAGATGACCGGTACTGCCGACACCCGCCGGAATACGCATAAACAGCGACTCGGCCAGAGCCCGCTTGCCGTTGTCGATGTCTTCGCGACGCAAGCCGGTGGTCAGGGTGCGGACGCCGCAGGAAATATCGAAACCGACGCCGCCCGCGGACACCACGCCGCCCTGGTCCGGATCGAAGGCGGCCACACCGCCAATCGGGAACCCGTACCCCCAGTGCGCGTCGGGCATGGCGTAACTGGCCTTCACAATCCCCGGCAAGGACGCGACATTGATTACCTGCTCGGCCACCTTGTCATCCATATCGCGCAGCAGGTCCTCGCTGGCATAGAGGATGCCCGGCACCCGCATCCTGCCCTCCCGCGGGATACGCCACATGTAGTCAGACAGTCGTTCGAATCGGGAAGTGTCCATGACTCCGGTCCTGGCTAAACATCCACAACACACTGCGCCAACCAGTGATTGTCACCCAGGCGCGCAACTCGCAACTGGGTATAGGTGGCACCCTTGACTTCGACGCGGGGCTGATGGCGCGCAACATCGACCGCCTCACCCCACGCACAGCCATCGAGCTTGTCCTGCGTAATGTGCACTTCGAAACGGGAAAACAACATATTCCGAACCGCCATTTCGTAAATCAGGGCATTGAGCCAGTCGACCAGCAGCAACTCCAGGTCCGGCGCTTCGCAGTGCACGGTCACTTTCTCGCGGGCATCGACACGGTGCGGGTCCGTGATCACCGCGGTAAGCGCCAGCGCAGCCTGTTCGAAAGCCTGCTGCGGCGAAGTACCATAACCCCGCACGCCGATATCGGCCTGGTGCGGGAAGTGTTCCCAGCCGGTCTTTCCTGCCTCGTCCAACATGTTCTCCCGTGGTGTACGCAGGTACTATTGATTATAGTCACGTTGACCACAACAGCCGAGGACCGCCACCGGACCATGACGAGTGAATTGTTCACCACGCCGGTTTCGCAGCTTGTCTGGGAAACCCGCTACCGCTACCGGGATGCGAACCGGGTTCACGACCGCGACATCCGGGACACCTGGAAGCGGGTTGCAGCCACCGTGGCAAAGGTCGAAAGCCGGGAGCAGGACCGGTGGGAGCACGCCTTCTTCCGCTTGCTGGAGGATTTCCGCTTTCTGCCCGGTGGCCGGATACTCGCGGGGGCGGGCACCGGGCACAAGGTAACGCTGTTCAACTGCTTTGTGATGGGCACCATCGAGGACTCGATGGAAGGGATATTCTCGGCGCTCAAGGAAGGCGCCCTGACCATGCAGCAGGGTGGCGGCGTGGGCTACGACTTCTCCACTCTGCGACCCCGCGGCAGCCGCGCCTGGACGGTTGGCGGCATCGCCTCCGGCCCGGTTTCCTTCATGCGTATCTGGGACAGCATGTGCGCCACCCTGCTGTCCACCGGCGCACGGCGCGGCGCCATGATGGCGACGCTGCGCTGTGACCATCCGGACATTTTCTCCTTCATCGAAGCGAAAAGCGACCCGCAGGCGTTGCGCCACTTCAACCTGTCGGTGCTGGTAAGCGATGCCTTCATGAAAGCGGTTCACGATGACGACACGTGGGCGCTGGTGTTTCCCGTGCCACAACTGGAAGACGACAACCCCGGCTCCGGCGACAATATCGTGGAACGCCACTGGCCCGGATACCCGGGCACAGTCCCCTGCCGGGTGATGAAAACCGTGCGCGCCCGCGAAGTCTGGGAGCAGCTGATGCGCGCCAGTTATGACTACGCTGAACCCGGGGTACTGTTCATCGACCACATCAACGACTGGAACAACCTCTGGTACCGGGAACGACTCAGTGCGACCAACCCGTGCGGGGAAATCCCGCTGCCGCCTTACGGCGCCTGTAACCTGGGCTCACTCAACCTGACGCGCTTTATCGACCGCCCCTTTGCCGACGATGCGCATGTCAATTTCGAAGCCCTTGGCGAAGCCGCACAGCTCGCTGTGCGCTTTCTGGACAATGTCACTGACGCTTCCCTGTTCCCGCTGCCCGAACAACGCCGGCAGGCGCTGCAGACGCGCCGCACCGGCCTGGGCATCACCGGGCTGGCGGACGCCCTGATCATGCTGAACGTGCGTTACGGTTCACAGGACTCATTCAAAATCGCCGCCCGGATCATGCGCACGCTGTGTCATTCGGCCTACCGAAGCTCGATACAACTGGCGCGGGAAAAGGGCAGCTTCCCCGCC
The DNA here is from genome assembly GCA_964433205.1 of uncultured Thiohalobacter sp. Lineage (GTDB taxonomy): Bacteria > Pseudomonadota > Gammaproteobacteria > DSM-19610 > DSM-19610 > Thiogranum. The sequence goes on from CAYSRA010000006.1 coordinate 35,209, forward strand.
TGGGAAGCCGAACCGTACCTGCAGGGCCGGTTCATACAGACCTTGCCGGAAGACATACGCGATGCCATCGCCCGCGACGGCATACGCAACAGCCACCTCACGGCTATTGCACCGACCGGCACCGTGAGCCTGCTGGCCAACAATGTTTCCAGCGGACTGGAACCGGTATTCGACGCACACTTCCGGCGCAGGATACTGACTGCCGAGGGGCAACGGCAGGAATATGACATCACCGACTTCGCCTGCCGTCGGTGGCAGGAACAGCACGGTGACGACAGCCTGCCGCCGGCATTCGTCGACGCCCGCAGCCTGGCGCCGGAGACGCACCTGCAAATGCAGGCCACCGTCCAGGCGTTTGTCGACAATGCCATTTCCAAAACCATCAATATCCCCGAAACGTTCAACTTCTCCGCCTACCGTTCGGTTTTCGAAAAGGCCTGGGCGATGGGCCTCAAGGGGTGTACGGCGTTTCGGCCGAACCCGGTTACCGGCAGCATTCTTTCCAGCGAACACAGTGAGCCTGCTGTTTCGGCTTGTTGTGACATCGAGCGCGAGGCAGACTAGGAAAACCGGGGCACGACGAACGAGTTCGTTGAAATTGATCTGGCTCAGGAACGCCCCCCGGCGTATCGGGTATGATGCAGCATACAGTTGGCTGGCTTGCTATGCTGTTATCACGGTTGATTGTGTTTCAGGCGAATCTGACTTCAGGGAACCCGTACATGATTGAAATTCGGATACACGGACGTGGCGGACAGGGTAACGTGGTGGCGGCCTACCTGCTGGCAACGGCAGCTTTCGAGGCCGGGCGTTACGGGCAGGCCTTTCCCAGCTTCGGCGCGGAACGGCGCGGCGCGCCGGTGGCCGCTTTTGTGCGCATCGACGACAAACCGATCCGCCGCCGCTGCCAGGTCAGGGAGCCTGCCTTCCTGATCATCCAGGACGAAGCGCTGCTGCACGTCCCCGGCGTACTCGACGGCCTGCGCAACGGCGTCGGGGTTCTGGTCAACTCCGGCCGCACAGCCGACGAACTGACCGCGGTCAACGGCCACGAGGTCATCACCCTGCCGGCCTCGGCGCTGGCAAACGACATACTGGGCCGGCCGGTGCCCAACACGGCGCTGCTGGCCGCGTTCCTGGCGCTCACCGACCTGCTGCCGCAACAGGCACTGGTCAAGGCGCTGGCGGAACGTTTCAGCGGCGACACGCTGCAACGCAACACCCGTCTCATCGAACAGGCCGCTGGCAGGGTGCCGGCCGGACACTGGAAGGAAGTGCACCATGCGGCAAGCGCTTGAAGGGTCGCAGGCCATTGCGCGCGCCGTGAGCCTGTGCAAACCGCAGGTGGTAGCCGCCTACCCCATCACACCGCAGACCCACATCGTGGAAAACCTGTCGAAGCTGGTCGCGGACGGCGAACTGGCGTGTGAACTGGTGAGCGTCGAAAGCGAGTTCTCCGCGGCCTCGGTCGCGCTGGGTGCCGTCGCTGCCGGCTCACGGGCCTATACAGCCTCCTCGTCACAGGGCATCCTGCTGATGAGCGAAGTCCTGTTCAACATTGCCGGCCTGCGCGTGCCGCTGGTGCTGACCTGTGCCAACCGCGCGGTGTCGGCACCGCTGTCGATCTGGAACGACCAGCAGGATTCCATGGCAGTACGCGACGCCGGCTGGATCCAGCTCTATTGCGCCGACAACCAGGAAGCCGTGGATACCACCATCCAGGCATTCCGTATTGCCGAGCAGTGCGAACTGCCGGTGATGGTGTGTGTGGACGGCTTTACCCTGACGCACACCCTGGAAGTGCTGGAGATGCCGGAGCAGCAGGAGGTGGACGCTTTCCTGCCCGCGTTCTGTTTCAAACGCCGGCTGGACCCGGCCAACCCGCTCAGTGTCGGCACGCTGGTGTCGCCGGAGTTCTTTACTGAAACGCGCCACGACCATCACCAGGCGCTGCGCGATGCCGCGGATGTCATCGTCGAGGCACAACAGGACTGGCTGGCGATCAGTGGTCGTGATACCGGCGGCCTGCTGCGCCACGCGGGGCCGGCACAGGCCCGCACCGCGATCCTCACGCTGGGTTCCATTGCCGGCACCCTGCAGGAAGCCATGGAGGCGCACGCGGACGATGCCCCCGCCCGCCTGATCATGCTGCGTGCCTTTCGCCCATTCCCGGACCATGCGCTGCGCGACGCCTGCGAGGGCCTGGAGCGCCTGATCGTGCTGGAACGGGCACTGTCACCGGGCGCCGGCGGCATTGTCGGCAGCGAAGTGCGCGCGGCGCTGAGCGCAATGGAAAACCCGCCACAGGTATTCAGCTTTGCGGTGGGACTGGGCGGGCGTGATGTGCCGATCGAGATCTACCCGCGCCTGCTCGAAGCGGTCGAGGCGGGACTGGGCACCGGCTTCGACATACTCGACCTCGACACCGGCAAGCTGCCCGCGGAGGATTCCTGACATGACGCACGAGATTAATGTCCCGCTCTCCGACCTGCGCCGTGCGCAACCGCGCTTCAGCGGGTTCGAGGCCGGTCACCGCGCCTGCCTGGGTTGCGGCGAAGCACTGGCCGCGCGGCTGGTGACCGAATCGGCCGGCCCGGATGTGATCTACGCCAATGCCACCGGCTGCCTGGAAGTGTTCACCACCGCCTGGCCGGAGTCGGCGTGGCGGGTGCCCTGGATGCACTCGGTGTTCGCCAACGCGGCGGCAATCGGCGCCGGCATGGAGGCCGCACTGAAGGCACAGGGGAAATCGACCCGGGTCATCGCCATGGGCGGCGACGGCGGCACCTTCGACATCGGTTTCCAGGCCCTGTCGGGCATGCTGGAGCGCGGTCACAACGTGCTGTACGTGTGTTATGACAACGAGGCCTACATGAACACCGGCATCCAGCGTTCCAGTTCGACACCGCACGCGGCGGCCACCACCACCTCGCCCGCGGGCCGCGAGCGCATGGGCAAGCGGCATCTGAAAAAGGATATCGTTTCCATCGTCGCCGCTCACCATATCCCCTACGCCGCCACCGCCTCGGTAGCCTACCCGGCGGACGTGCACAAGAAGGTGCGCCGTGCACTGGCGATCGATGGCCCGACCTTTCTGCACATCCACACGCCCTGCCCGCTGGGCTGGGGGCACGACAGCGCCCTGACCATCGAGATCGCGCGGCTGGCGGTACAGACCGGCCTGTTTCCGGTGATTGAACTCGAACGCGGCGGCGTCGCCGGCGTCATGCCGATCCGCAAACAGCGCCCGGTCACCGACTACCTGGAACTGCAGACGCGCTTCCGCCACCTGTTCGCCGATAGCGCCAAAGCGAAGGAAGAACTGGAACACCTGCAGGCGCTGGCCGACCACAACATCGAGCGCTACGGCCTGCGCAGCGATCACGACGGGGACACCCTGGACACCGAGGGCGCCGACACGGTAAGGCGCGGAGGCATGCGATGGGCATAAAGATCACCCGAGGCAGCTTCGCCCGGCCCGGTACCTCGCTGCAGTTCGATACCGGTTCGTGGCGGTTGCAGCGCCCGCAACACCGGCACGCAGCCGCTCCCTGTCACGCGGCCTGCCCGGCCGGCGAGGACGCCCAGGCCTGGCTGGCGCTGGTTGAACAGGAACGTTTCCGCGAGGCCTGGGAGAGTCTCATCGAAGCCAACCCGATGCCGGCCATCACCGGCCGCGTGTGCCACCACCCCTGCGAGACCGCCTGCAACCGCGGCAACTACGATACGCCCATCGCCATCCACCACGTGGAGCGTTTCCTTGGCGACATGGCGCTGGCGGAAGACTGGGCCTACCCGCCGCTCCAGGTCCCGGAAAATGCGCCCGAAGTCGCCGTGGTCGGCGCCGGGCCGGCGGGCTGTTCGGCGGCCCGGCATCTGGCGCAACGCGGCTACCGTGTGCAACTATTTGAGGCATTACCAGAAGCCGGCGGCCTGTTGCGCAGCGCCATTCCCCCCTACCGACTGCCCGCCGGCGTCGTGGAAAAGGAACTGGGCCGGTTGCTGGCGCAGGGCATCCGCTTCCAGCCGGGGCAACGCCTCGGGCGCGATTTCTCCCTCGACGAACTTCAGGCCAGTTTTGCGGCAGTATTCCTGGCCATCGGTACCCAGCGCGGTCGCGAGTGGAGTGTCGACGGCGCAACACCGAGCGACCTGCACGTGGGATTGTCACTGCTCAAGGAATGGATGGATGTCGGCGCTATCCCCACCTGGAACAGCGTGGCCATCGTCGGCGCCGGCAACACCGCCATCGATCTCGCACGGGTACTGAAACTGTCCGGCGTGCCGGAAGTGCACATTATCTCCCACAAGGCGATCCCGGGTCCCGGCGTGCCGCCCGATGACGCCATGCCGGCCATCCGCCGCGAAATCGAACAGGGCCTGGAGGAAGGTGTCATCATTCACGAACACCGCGGCGTGCAACGGTTGATCCTGCGTGGCGAACAGGTCGTCGGGGTGGAACTGGTCCACATGAAAAAACTGCCCGATGCCGAAGGCCATCTGCAACGCGTGGCGTTCGAGGGGACCGAATCGGTCCTGCACGTGGACCAGGTGATCCCCGCCATCGGCCAGATCGTCGATCCGGAAGGCGTGCAGTCGCTGCTCGGCCAGCGCTCCTACTTCCGCGTCGACGAATGGGGCCGCTTCCCCGACCAGCCGACGCTGTTCACCGGCGGCGACGCGCGCGGCGACCGCGGCACCGTCAGCGAAGCGATCGGCGACGGGCGGCGCGTGGCGGTAGCGATCGACCACCTGCTCAAACAGCAGGCCGGCGACCCGCCAGCGGACAACCGTGAACCCATCCCCGTGGAACGGCTGAACCTGAACTACTTCGAACCGGCCAAACGTCCCGACGTACCGGTGCTCGAGGTCAGCAAGCGCGCCAGCTTTGCCGAGATCGAAAGCGCACTGGATACGAAGCAGGCGCTGGACGAAGGCGGCCGCTGCTTCTCGTGCGGCAACTGCCTGGCCTGCGACAACTGCTGGACGCTGTGCCCCGACGTGGCGGTACTGAAGACCCAGGAGGTCGCGGCCGACGGCTCACATTACGTGTTCGACTACGGTTACTGCAAGGGCTGCGGGCTGTGCGCGCGGGAATGCCCCAGCGGCTATATCGTGATGCAGGACGAGACCTGAGTACCGACAACCGTCCTGATTGCGTGCATGGAGGTGGCACCGTGGATCTGTTCACTGCCTGACATACCAACGCCCCGCTCGAATCCTTTCACGGGGCGTTATCAGGTCTGTCAGAAGGTACGGACTTGCCTGTCCGTCGGGATGACTTATCTTTTAGCGGAGGCCCGCCTGGCAACTCCGACCATGCCCATCAGGCCCGAGGCAAACAGCCACACCGCTGCCGGTACCGGAACAGCACTCAGGTTGGTCACTGTCATACTGCTGAAGGAACCATCGACACTGACAGGCACGCTGCCGAAGGCGCCGTCCATGAAAAACATCGAAAAACCAAGCAGCGGAAGGTTGGCGGATGTGCTCAACATCGCCTGCTCGGAGAAATTGAGGTCCGACAGGAACGTGGTATCGTCAGTTTGGATCAGAAGGCTCACTGAACGTAACGGGTATCCGGCAACGTTACCGCTGGTGCTGGTAAAATCATCCCGCGTAAGGCCGAGGGCCGCGGAATTCACCGCGGCATTGTAATTGGAAATCGAAATTTGATCGAACGGGTTGCCCCCGAAAAGGGTTCCTGACGCCGAGTCATTACGCAGAAACACGTCACCCGTGTTTCCGGAGAACAGATAGCTGCCCACGCTACCGGTAAAATCGGTGATTGAATAGAGATACCGGACCACCCCGGTGGAGCCAGACGTCGTTTGCTCGTCGAATGTGAAACTGTAGGAAATTGCATCGCCAACATTGATGACACCGTTACCGGGGCCGGACGCTCCACCGAGAGACGTTACACTACCGGACAGATCCACCTGGATCGACGCCGCGTAAGACGTGTTAAAGCCAACCAGCCCGGCAACCAGCAGCAATCTGAGCTTTTTCGAAATATTCATTTTTGTTCCTCGCTCGTTAACATCAAGAACTTTCCAATCGCAGAGCGAGCAATAACCATACCAGCTTATGGGTCATTTGGATTTCAGCCAAAGACTCATGTAATTTCAGGATATTGTGGAGAAAGGCCTGCCACCTTGCAGAGGATCAAGACCGGCTAGAGTGTAAACGTTGTCGACAAGCGTCCAGCATTTTTACACTTGGCAACGATTCACATGACCAGGCGTCGCAGGCGGCAACCCGCTGCAGATCCATGGCTAGAATAATTCTATTTCAGTTTCAGTAACGGACTGCCCGCTATCACGGCCCGTACAACTGGCGACCAGCGCCTCCAGCTGCACGGAATATTGTGACAGGTCTCCGTTATCGGAAACGTTCTGTCTCGACATACTCGACAACTCCGTGACTTTGGCATTGATATGCCGAATCGCATCGTCCACGTCGGTGGCCAGCGAATGCTGGGTAGCAACAATACCGGCAATCCGGCTACTGCTGGCATGTATTTCCGCCACGGCGGTTGCGATACTTGAAAACGCCGTTCCGGCCGAACGCGCATGCTCAAGATTCTGGGCTGACATATCCGTACTTTGGGCCATGCGGTCGACGGCCTCGCGGCTGTCAGTGCTGATCGTTTCAATCAAGCCCTTGATCTCGGCGGTGGCCTCGGTGGTGCGTTGCGACAAGGCGCGAACCTCGTCGGCAACAACCGCAAAACCACGGCCGTGTTCCCCCGCCCTGGCCGCCTCGATCGCGGCATTCAGGGCGAGCAGATTGGTTTGTTCGGCAATGGTCACGATCATGTCGAGAACGGTCCCGATCGATTCATGGTGCCCGGCAAGGCTGCCGATGGTATCGCCGAGACCTGTTACTTCATTGGTCAGTTGCTGCACGCTCTCCAGAGACTGCCTTACCACGCCCTGCCCCGCTACTGCCTCCTGCCGCACCTTGTCGGCGATATCCACCCCTTCGGCGATGACGTTGCTCACCTCCTGGCTGGTTTCCGACATTTCCCTTACCCGGCCGGTAAGACGGGCAATCGCCTGTACCTGTTCTTCGAGGGCCTGGTTGGTCGTCGCTGTGATCGTTTGCGCCTTCTCACTGCTGATAGACAGTTCGCGGGCAACCAGCAGGATCTGCCCCACCGTTTGGTCGATATTGCGCACGAAGCGGTTAAATGCACTCGAAAGACAGGTTATCTCGTCGTTCCCGTCTTCTGGCAGGATGACGGAAAGGTCGACGTCACCTTCCGCAACCTTCTCCATGGCCAACGCGACGTGATTAATCCGCGAGGTCACCGACCGCACCACGTACAAAACCCCGAGGATCAGACCTGCCCCCAGCAGCAAGGTCAGAATGAGCGCCAACTGTTTGGTGGATTCCGCGGTATGCGTAAAAAGTTGCTGCATGGCAACGACGCTTTCCATCATTTTTTCTTCGAGTTGCTGACTTGAGCGCTGTAGGGCGGCAACCAGGCTGTCGTCACCCACCCGCTGCAATGTCACTTCCGCGACCAGTGCCAGGAAATACTGCCGGTAGCGCTGCAACTCGCGGCTGATTGTCGCCTTTTTCTCCGCTTTCAGATCAGTCCTGGCCAGGTCTGCCTCGATATGCTGGAATCTCTGCTCGAACTTGTCGATATATTCCTGCCGGTGACGCAGCAGGAAATCCTTTTCGTGCCGGCGCAACATGAGCACTTCGGCCATCAATGACCTCCCCGCCAATACATTCAGCTGTGCCTCGACCGCATGCGCCGCCTGGCGCATTGCGCCACGCAGGCCCAGATCCTCGTGCAAACCGACTTTCTGCATACTGACTGCCAGCTTGCGAAAATCGGCGATATAGTTCTGCATCGCAGCCTGCAAGGGGGGAACCGTTTTGTCGCTCAGTTCCAGGCCCGCGAGCAACCCGGACAGGGTCTCGATATCGTGATCGAAATGAACCACATAGGCGTCAAAGCCGTTCAGGGAGTCCTCATCGCCATACATAAGAAAAGCCCGGTCCAGGCCTCGCACCTGCAGCACATCCGACTCCAGATCGGCAATTGCAACCAGTCCGCGCTCCAGGGTCCCGGCACGATCCCAGGCATAGACATGCAACAGCAGCATGGTGGAAATAGCCAACAGCGCGATTATTGTGAGCGCCACCAATTTAGTCCTGATTGTCACTTGCATACTCCGTTACGACCTCGAAATCATCATCCCTGAGCGAGAGACACGGTGTCGACGCCGACAACCCGGCGAGCTCCACTTCGTCAGCACAGTTGTCGCCCGGAGAGCCAAAATCTTTACTGCCCGGAGCAGGCTGATCTGATCGGCACCGAAACACGATCTACGCTTGTTGTCCCCTGTCACGCAGGTTGCAGACGGCCATGCCGGAAGAAGACACAATCCCCACATACCGAGAAGGGGTTAATACAGTCAGGCTGAAAAATTACATTGAACAACGCTTACATCATATTTGTCCCGGGGATCAACCCGAAGCCGCCCCCGGACCAGCACCGGCAACTGCTGTGGCGTACCATGCTGGAAGGCATCCGGCGTAGTGAACCGCAGCTCGTCAGCGAAATCAGCGCGCATCCTGATTGCTTCAGGCTGGTTGCCTGGAACTACCTCTACTACGGTCAGACGAAAGACATCAGTCGCGACCTGCCCTGGATCGATGCACTCATCAATAAACACGGGCCAACAGCACAGGATATTCACGACACAAAAACCTGGCAGCGAAGACTGGCAAAATTTCTTTTCAGCGCCGGCGACAGGTTTCCTTTCATCATCCCCCTGCTCCCGAAAACCATCCGCAGGATCGCCAGCGAGACCCGCCGCTACTTCGAAAACGAGAATAATATTGCCTGTGATATCCGGGAGCTTCTCAAACGGGAATTGCGTCCCATGCTGTCTGACGGCGGTCAGGTACTGCTCATCGGGCACAGTCTCGGATCGGTAATCGCCTACGACGCGCTCTGGGAACTCTCTCACGAGGAACGACTCCCCGGCAAAGTCGACCTGTTTCTGACCCTGGGCAGTCCGTTGGGCATGCATTACGTGCAGCGCCGGTTGAAGGGATCGAGGCTGAAAGGCCGCAAACGCTACCCGACCAATATCCGCCGTTGGGTAAATATTTCCGCCGTGGGAGATATCACCGCCCTCGACCGGGTGTTCCGCAAGGATTTCAGCCGCATGCTGGAGCTTGGGGTGATAGAGTCCATCGAGGACCATAGCGAAGCGATCTACAATTTCTTCCGCAGCGACGAAGGACTCAATGTCCATCGCTCCTACGGCTACCTGGTCAACCCGGCAGTCGGCTATATTATCGCCAACTGGTGGCGGCATACCCAAAACAATGATGTACCGATTCGGAACGCCGCTCGTGCCACGTCATGACATTTTGCGTCCCCGCCCGGCGATGAGGCCGCATCAACCTTGATGTTTACCATGCAGGTGAAGGTCGGCCGGACAGCATTCTTCATAGCTCGGCACACCGGCGCGGTGTTCGTACCAGCCCCGCGTACGATTTACCACGCCTACCGCGACCAGCATCACCGGCACCTCGATGAGCACACCAACAACCGTCGCAAGCGCCGCGCCTGACTGAAAGCCAAACAGCGAAATAGCAGTCGCCACAGCCAACTCGAAAAAGTTGCTGGCACCGATCAACGCCGAAGGGCCGGCGATGCAGTGCGGCGAACGCACCGCACGGTTGAGCAGATAGGCCAGGCCGGAGTTAAAGAACACCTGGATCAGGATAGGCACTGCCAGCAGAAGGATGATAAGCGGCTGGGCAATAATCTGCTCACCCTGAAACCCGAACAGCAGTACCAGCGTGGCAAGCAGGGCCGACAGTGAGAGCGGATGCATGCGATCGAGCACCTGTTGCAGGCGCAGGTACCCGTGCTCGCCCTTTAGCAGGATATTGCGCCAGACATTCGCGATCACCAGCGGTACCACAATATAGATCAGCACCGACAGCAACAGGGTATCCCATGGCACTGTAATGGCCGACAGGCCGAGCAGCAGCCCGACGATGGGCGCAAAGGCGAAGATCATGATGACATCGTTGAGCGCCACCTGCGACAGGGTAAAGTGCGGCTCCCCTTTTGACAGATGGCTCCAGACAAAAACCATCGCGGTACAGGGCGCGGCGGCAAGGATAATCAGGCCGGCAATATAGCTGTCAATCTGCTCCGCCGGCAACCAGGGCCGGAACAGCCCGCCGATGAACAGCCAGGCGAGCAGCGCCATGGAAAACGGCTTCACTGCCCAGTTGACGAACAGCGTCACACCGACACCGCGCCAGTGCGCCCGCACTCCCTTTAGCGCCCGCAAATCGATCTTGAGCAACATGGGAATAACCATCAACCACACCAGCAGTGCCACCGGAAGATTTACCCGGGCCACTTCCAGCGCGGCAATAGCCTGGAACGCGCTATTAAAAAAGTGTCCCAGCGCGATACCGACAACAATGCACAGGAAAACCCAGGCAGTCAGATAGCGCTCAAAAAACCCCATCCCGGCGCCCGCCCTGCTTTTCAATGTCGCTTCGCACTGTGCGCTCATATCACAATAAACCGCGTATCAACTCCGCCAGCCATCGGATTTAATATATGGTTTCCCATATATTCTGTCAAGCGCCATCGGTCATTGTCGGGGCGGCAAGACCTCCCCCTGCAGTCTAGTTCTCTATGGGTATGGCGTCGGCGATATCCGTCGTATAAATCCAGCCCGCCAGCGGCTGGCCAGTACGGGCATTTTCGCGAATCAGGGCAATCGCCTCCTCGGCACGCGCATCCTCGCAAATCAGTTCCAGCTTGATCTCGGTAATAATATTTTCGCCCAGTTCGATGGAATACGTTTTTTCGTTGTTGTCCAGCGCCTGCAAACTGCCCGCCACATCGTTCACGGACAGGTTGCAGCGACCCTCGCAGAAATCGTGATTTTTCAGGGCATGAAGCACATCCGAAATACGGTTGCGATGAATAAACGCCTTTATTTCTTTCATAACAGGATTCCTTTAATGTTTGCCTCGTGTTTCCATCCACTCATAGATCACCGGCAGCAGTATGAGTGTCAACAGCGTCGATGTAATTAACCCTCCCACGACAACGGTGGCCAGGGGCCGCTGGGTTTCGGCCCCGACCCCCGTGGACAGCAGCATGGGGATAAGACCAAGAATGGCAACACTGGCCGTCATCATGACCGGGCGAAGTCTTAATTCAGCGCCCTTGCGTACTGCCTCGTTCACCGACAGGCCCTTTTCCTGGAGTTCATTCAGGAAACTGATGAGTACAATACCGTTGAGCATGGCCACGCCAAATACCGCGATGAACCAGATAGCGGAAGGCACGGACAAATACTGGCCCGAGATAAACAGGGAAACCAGCCCACCGATGGTTGCAAAAGGCACGTTGGCGATGATTAATGTCGCGTATTTTACCGAGTTAAAGGCAGTGTAGAGCAGCACAAAAATAAAGAAAATTGTCAATGGCACGATGAGTGACAGGCGCTTGAGCGCGCGCTGCTGGTTTTCAAACGCACCACCCCACTCCAGCCAGTAACCTGGCGGCATATCAACCTGCGCCTCGATCAAGGCATTGGCATCTTCAACAAAACTGTCGACATCGCGCCCGCGCACATCCATTTGAATAACCGCATAGCGCTGTAACTGTTCACGACGAATAAAGGAATACCCTTCAGCCACCGAGATGTCCGCAACCCGTTTCAACGGTACGATGGCACCGTTACTGGTACGCAACGGTATATTGCGTATCGCTTCGACCGATACCTTGGCGGCATCATCCAGCCGCACCGTGATATCAAAACGCTTTACACCGCGGATCAGGCTGGATACCGGCTCATTACCAATCCCGGTGCGCACCACGGTCAGCACTTCATCGGCATTCATGCCGTAGCGGGCCAGTGCTCCCCGGTTAACCCGGATACGAATCTGCGGTTTGCCGAGATTGGCTTCCAGCGAGAGGTCGGCAACACCCGGTACCTTTGAAATGGTTTGCTTAATCGCCTGACTCAGGCGATCCAGTTCGGCCAGGTCCTCGCCATAGAGCTTGACGGCAAGGGTGGCCCGCACGCCGGAAATCAGTTCTTCCACCCGCATCTGAATCGGCTGGGTAAAGCTGATGACTGAGGTCGGCACGACCTCCTCCAGTTTTTCACGCATCTCTACGGCCAGGTCCTCATAGCTCCGATCATCCACCCATTCATCATGAGGTTTGAGGTCGGTAAAAATTTCCATGTAGTTAACATCCGCTGTTTCACCTTTTTCGGCCCGACCTATCATGGCAATGGTGCTGTTCACTTCCGGAAATTCGTTCAGCGCTTTTTCCACATCCTTGGATATTTCAATGGAGGTTTCCAGTGAGGTCGAAGGAATCGAGACAATGCGCCACATAATCGAGCCTTCCTGCAACCGGGGCATGAACTCCTTACCCAGCAAGGGGAACAGCGCCAGGCTCGCCACCAGTAAAACAATCGCGGATGTCACTACCTTGCGCTTGTTGGCCAGTGACCAGGCCAGTGTGGGCAGATAACCGCGCTTGATCCAGGCGACCAGCCAGGTATCCCGCTCTTCCTTGGGCTTGAGAATCATTGCCGCAAGTACGGGGATGATCGTGAGCGTCAGCAGCAGGGAACCCGCCATGGCGAAACTGATGTTGAAAGCCATGGGCTTGAACAGTTTACCTTCCAGCCCGCTGAGGCTGAACAACGGCAAAAACACCACAATGATAATCAAAATTGCAAAGGCGACGGGGTTGGCGACTTCGCGCGCTGCCGCCAGCACAGCAGCGGTGCGATCCACTTTCTCTCCTTTTTCCCGCCGTTCAGCCATGATGCGGAACGCATTTTCGGTCAGCACCACGGCGCCATCCACCATCATGCCAATACCGATAGCCAGACCCGCCAGCGACATCAGATTGGCACTCAGCCCCATCTCGCCCATCATGATAAAGGCAATCAGCATCGCCAATGGCAGAGCGGCGATAACGACCAGCGCCGAGCGTATTTCCCCAAGAAACAGGAACAGCACAATCGCCACCAGGATCGAACCTTCCACCAGCGCATTGACCGCCGTATCGACGGCCTTTTTCACCAGGTCCGTGCGATCGTAAATGGGTTTCACCACCAGACCTTCCGGCAGTGTGGATTTAACCACCGCCATTTTTTCCTTGACCGCGTCGACGACATTCTTGGCATTCTCACCGATGCGGGCCAGCGCCATACCCAGCACGACCTCCTTACCATCCCGGGTAACGGCACCCGAACGCAGCGCCGGTTGTTGAGAAATCGTGGCGACCTGGCGCAGATAGACCGGTGTGCCGTCTTCCACCTTGACCACGATATTGCCAATGTCGGTCTCGTCTTTGACCAGTCCCAGGCCGCGCACCAGGTATTGTTCAGACCCCTGGTTGATATATTGGCCACCCACCTGACGGTTATTGGTCTCAAGCAGTTCGATGACATCGCGGAAGCTCAGGTCGTATTCGATCAGCCTGAGCGGATCGATCACCACCTGGAACTGCATTTCCTGGCCGCCCCAGGACATCACATCGTCAACACCGGGCGCCGTGCGCAGCATCAGTCGCACACTCCAGTCCTGCACGGTGCGCAGATCCATGTCCGTGATAGCGGAATTCAGTTTCTCGTCCGCACGTTCAACGGTGTACCAGAACACTTGCCCCAGTCCCGAAGTATTCGGCCCCATTTCCGGCGTGCCGTAACCTTCCGGAATCCGGTCGCCGATTTCCTGCAGGCGTTCCATGACCAGTCGCCGTGCAAAATAGATATCCATGCCATCTTCGAAATACACGGAAACATAAGACAGGCCGAACAGGCTGACCGAACGAATTTCCTGCACACCCGGCAGACCGGCCATGCCTGACTCCACCGGGAAGGTGAGCAGTTGTTCGATATCCTCGGCGGCCAGTCCTTCGGACTCGGTATAAATGTTTACCTGCACCGGCGTCACATCGGGAAAGGCATCAATCGGGATAGTACTTACGGCTCGCCAGCCGAGAAATGCCACCACGGAAAAGATGACAATGACCAGGAATTTATAGCGCAGAGAGGCCTCAACCAGTTTATTCAACATGCGTTATCTCCTAGTCAGCATCGCCAATCTGCGATTTCAGCAATAGCGATTTCAACAGGAACACGCCGCGAGTGACTATCTCGTCGCCTTCTTTCAGGCCATTTTTTATTTCCACCAAGTCGCCACGAACACCACCGGCTTCGACAAGCTGCGGGTACAACTCGTCGCCCTTCAGCATGAACACCACCCGCTCGCCGTGCAGCAACGTGACTGCCGATTTCGGCACGGCAATCACCGCTTCGCCCTCTGCGGTCTGCAAGGCGACTTCGACAAACAGACCGGCGCGCAACAGACCCCGGGGATTATTCACTTCGATGCGCACCGGCAGCGTACGCGTGGTCTCATTGATACGACGATGAATCTGCACGACCCGGCCCTTTAGCCACTTGTCGGCGCCACGGTGTATGCGCGCCACAGTACCGATATCGATATCCGCCACATCACCCGGACTGAGCTGTGTTTCCACCCAGAGCAGGGATTCATCCGTGATCTCGATCAACACCTGTCCCGGCTCAACCACCTGACCCAGCACAAACCTGTCGCTGATAACCGTTCCATCCTGTGAACTCAGCAGGTCAAACGTGCCTGTCGCTTTTGAGGCATCGCCCTGTTGCAACAAGGCCCTGATCTGCGATTCGGTCATGCCATAGGCCAGCACTTTGGCATAAGCCTGCTGGCGATTGACCTGCGCCTCGATAAAACGGCGTTCGGAAACCACCTTGCGGCCCAGTTTTTTCACCCGCAGCCACTCCCGGTCTGCAACCAGCAGCTGGCTCTGCGCCTCGGCCATCTCCACGCTTGATAGCGTCAACAATTTCTGTCCGCGCTTTACCGTATCGCCCATGCGCGCATGGCGCGCAATGATCTGCGAGCTGATGCGACTGGTGACCTGTGAACTGCGGTAGTCGTTTATGGTGACTTCGCCGGGCGCGACAATCTCTTCACTCAACCGACGTCTTTCCACCGGCGCGGTAACGATACCCATCGCCTGGCGCTGCGCTGCTGTCATTTCAGGAATGCCCTGCGTCTCGGCTTCGCCCTCTTCCGCAAGAACAGGGTTGGCAACAAAGAGCAAAAGAAAAATAAAGCCTTGTTTAAGAAACGGTGTCACAATAATTTTCTCCGGATTGAGCGGCCTGACAAAGTGCCTGAACATAAATTGATGTATGATTCCCTACGAACGTAACATCCGCAGACCGCTGGCGATTACTACGAACTCACTGACTTCATGCGCGAGGACGGCGACGGGTAAGGAAAACACCCCCGCCACGGCACCGACAACCAGGCTTCCGATCACCAGTACCGACAACATCAGGTTTTGGCGGATAATGGTCCAGTTACGACGACTGAAACGAATAAGATAAGGCAGGCGCGACAGGTCATCCGCCATGAGCGCAACATCGGCTGTCTCCAGGGCGACATCCGTTCCTGCCGCCCCCATGGCAATACCCACATGCGCTGCCGCCAGTGCCGGTGCATCGTTGACACCGTCGCCGACCATGGCCACATGGCCATATTGCCGATCCAGTACCTCAACCTTGTGTTTTTTATCCTCGGGACTGAGTTCGGCAAAAACTTCATCGATACCCGCCCTGGCCGCAATGGCCTCAGCCGCCAGCCGGTTATCACCCGTCAGCATAATGATTTTTTCTATGCCGGCTCGCCGCAACTCGCGAATAGCATCGACCACCTCGGGCCTCAACGGATCGATCACTGCAATCGATCCGAGTATGTGTTGCGCTGTACCAACCAGGATGACGGTATTGCCCGCCTGTTGTAATGCTGCAATCCGGGACTGAAGCGGACTGATATCAATACCCATACCGGCAAATAAATCCGGCTTGCCGATATAAATCAGTTCATGGTTGATCCGGCCTTTGGCACCGGCGCCGGTCAGTGACTGAAAATCTTCTGCGGGGAGTACCTCGATATTGTGGTCAGCGGCGTAATGGATAATGGCGCTGGCCAGCGGATGCTGTGAGCGTGCCTCCAGCGCAGCGGCCATGGCAATCAGTTGGGTGTCGTCCAGACTGCCGGCAGGTTCAACATGACTCACCCGGGGGTTGCCCAGGGTCAATGTGCCGGTTTTGTCCAGTGTAATAACACGCACCCTGGCCAGGTTTTCCAGATGCACACCACCCTTGATCAATATGCCGTTGCGTCCCGCAGTACCAATCGCAGCAACCAGCGTGATGGGGATGGAGATCACCAGCGCGCAGGGCGCTGCAGCAACAATAAACACCGTGGCGCGCGTCACCCACTCCTGCCATGGCTGGTCAAGGAACAGGGGCGGCAATACGGCCAGAAGTACCCCGACGACCAGAACAGCCGGGCTGTAGCGACGACCAAAACGCTCGATAAAGCGCTGACTCTTTCCCTTGCTGGACTGGGCTTCTTCCACCAGTTGAATAATCCGCGCGAGCGTATTATCCGCTGTGGTTTTCGTCACACGGACGGTTAGCGCACCTTCACCGTTTAGTGTCGCGGCAAACACACTGTCGCCAACCTGTTTTTCCACCGGCACCGACTCGCCGGTAACCGGCGCCTGATTCAGGCTGGAGTGACCTTCAATGATCTCTCCATCGGTTGCCACGGCCTCACCGGGGCGAACGATAAAAATATCCCCGACGCGGAGTTCTTCCGCAGGAATCACGACCTCTTTGTTATCACGGATGAGCAGGGCCGTTTTGGGCGCCAGATCCATCAATGCCCGAATCGCGTTACGGGTACGCTCCTCGGTATAACCTTCCGCGGCTTCTGAAATGGAATACAGGAAAACCAGCATGGCCGCTTCGGCCCACTGTCCGAGTACGCCAGCCGTAATGGCCGCCACGGCCATGAGAATCTCGATGCCGAGCTGCCGTTCCCTGAGCAGGGTTTCAATACCCTCGCGAACGAAATACCAGCCACCAATAACAATGGCCAGCAGGTACAGGCCGGTTGCCAGCGTGGATGACAGGCCCAGCATGGCGCCGAAGTAGCCAAATGCCAGCAATACGCCCGATAATGCCGACGTAACAACCTGGGGGTTTCGCCAGGGCGGTGGCATAGACTCACCCCTGGCCACTGCGTCACAGCCAGGGCAGGACATTATCCGGAATCCGCTTTCAGATCGTTGGAGAGAATGCCCACCCTGCATCGGCCATTTTCGCGCAGCGCCATGCGACGGGTGAAATTCCCGAGATCGGTACGGTAGACATCGTCTGTATCAGGCAACGCGCGCACCAGCGTATAGAGTTGTTGCAGGTAATCGGGGTTCTCCGTCAAGCGATGGTACACCCAGCGCCCTTCCTTCCAGGATGTCAGTAAACCGGCCTGACGCAGGACCTTAAGATGACGGGAAAGGTTGTATTGTGGCTCAAGCAAGGCATCCACCAGCTCGCACAGGCAGACTTCTTCGTCGGTCGTAACCAGCAGGCGAATGATTCGCAGGCGCGTAGTATCGGACAGGGCCTGAAAGAGTGTTTCCGGGGTAATTGTTACACTATGCATAGTTGCACTATAACGCAACTATGCATATTTGAAAACCCTGTGCTTCCCTGATTTCTGTCACTTGGCTGACATCCAGCGAGCACGTACGGGTTTAGGCTAGCCACAATTTCCACTCGAGTAAGGCCTCCCGATATGAAAAAGCCCCCCGTCCTGCTGGTGATTCTGGACGGCTTTGGCCTCAACCCCAATCGCGTCTACAACGGCTGGGCGCGATCGAGGACGCCGCATCTCGATCATTACTTCGCGAGTTGGCCCCATACCGCCCTGCAGGCGTCCGGTGAAGCGGTTGGCCTGCCCGACGGGCAGTTTGGCAATTCGGAGGTCGGACACCTGACACTGGGCGCCGGCCGGGTGGTAAAACAGGATCTGTTGCGCATCCGCGAAGCGATCGCGAGCGGTGAACTCGCGTCGAAGCCCGCCTGGCAGACCATGCTTGCCGATACAAAGCGCCTGCACCTCGTTGGCCTGGTATCCGATGGCGGCGTACATTCCCACATTGACCATTTATGCGGCCTGCTTCCGCTGATCGCACAAGCCGGCGTCGAACCTGTGATCCATATGGTGACCGACGGGCGGGATACAGCGCCGCACGCCGCGCTGACATTTCTGGACAAGCTCGAGAATGTACTGCGACAAACCGGCAGCGGCTTCATTGCGACGGTAAGTGGACGCTACCTGGCCATGGACCGGGCCGGCTACTGGGATCGCACCCGTAAGGCCTGGGCCGCCATGGTCCTGGCACAGGGGCTGCGCGCCGATACGCCGCGCGAAGCCATTGAATCCGCCTGGCAACGTGATGAAAGTGACGAGTTCATCCAGCCAACCGTCATCGGTGACTATAGCGGCATGGCGAGCGGGGAAACCGCCCTGTTCTTCAATTTCCGCAGCGACCGCGTCCGCCAGTTGGCTGCCGCCGTCGGGCTGGAGAACTTTACGGCATTCGATCGTGGTAGTGCTGGCGCCAGGCGCGTTGTCTGC
Source organism: uncultured Thiohalobacter sp. (assembly GCA_964433205.1). Lineage (GTDB taxonomy): Bacteria > Pseudomonadota > Gammaproteobacteria > DSM-19610 > DSM-19610 > Thiogranum. Next base: position 53,797 of record CAYSRA010000006.1, read on the forward strand.
ATGACCGAGTATGACGCGCAGTTCCCCTTCCCGGTGCTGTTTCCACCGGAGATCCCGAAACAGGTTCTGGCCGAGGTCATCAGTGCCGCCGGCCTGAAACAGTTTCATTGCGCCGAAACCGAAAAATACCCGCATGTCACCTATTTTTTTAATGGTGGTACTGAACAGCCTTTCCCCGGCGAAACCCGCGAAATCGTTCCCTCACCAACGGTGGCAACCTATGACCTGATGCCGCAGATGAGCGCACCGGCTGTGGCCGACCGGGTAATCGCGGCGATCGAAAGTGATACCTATGACTTCGTCCTGGTGAATTTCGCCAACACCGACATGGTCGGTCATACCGCGGTCCAGTCAGCGATTATCCGTGCAGTCGAAACTGTCGACCTGCAAAGCTCACGGCTTATCGAAACGGCCCTGCGGCGTGGCTGGCGGGTATTGCTTACCGCCGACCACGGCAACTGTGACGAAATGATCGATCCACAAACCGGCGCGCCGCACACCCAGCATACTGCCTACCCCGTTCCCTGCCTGATCGCCGGCGAAACCGACGTCCGACTTGGCACCGGTCGCAGCCTGGCGGATCTGGCGCCGACCATTCTTGAACTGCTCGGACTCCCGCAACCCGCGGCGATGACCGGGCGCAGCCTGTTGCTGAGGTAGTGACAAAGTCGCCCGCCGGGAGCTACACATACCGGCTCGTTGCTATTTTCATGCGGGTCATTCACTATTTTGTTACACGGTACAGCAGAAGGGGGGATCAGGGATGAGCGAGTCTTCCGGTTCGGCAAACAAAACATCGGCAGCAGGCCCTCCGATGAAGGTCGAGGACCTGTATCGCGAAGTAAACGAATGGCGCAGCGAGCACGACGCGTGGCTGAAGGAAGTTGATAGGTGGAAACGCGAACAACGGCTTATAAAACTGTTACTTTACAAAATGGAGCGCGCGCTACCAAACCAGAACAACTCACTGGATGAACACACCAGAATAATCAGTAAACACAAGCAACGTATCAGCGCTTATGAGAAACGCTTTCGGGAACTCCTGGCCGGCGAAAAACCATGTCCCGAGAAGTATGGTGCGCTTTGCGAAGAACACGCACTGCAGAAAAAACTTCACCTGCGCGAGAGAGAACGGCATGAGTCGTTTCGACGATCTCACCTGGCCGCAATGTCAGAGTTGGCCCGCCTTACCCGCGCACTGGAAAAGGCGGAGCGGCCGTAGACCGCTATTTTTCTGTACCGGTCATTGCTGCGTCTTTTTTCTTCCTTGTAGTTCATTACGTTGCACACGCTACTAAAGAGGCTCTTACGGAAACCGATAATAGTCACAGAACCACTTTGGGCTAACAAACCGGTCTTGTCCGGCTTAATACCTCTATCATGGACAGGTTCACCACAAGATAGATCACCAGTGCAATTATTTCTGAGACTGTTTCTTGCTATATGCATGATATTAACCTCGTCACAGGCGAGCACCAGCCCTGCCAAACTCACCTTTACAGACAACTGGTCCGGGGTGTTTGCCGGTGAACAGTCCAGTTTTAGCATTCTGGTAACCTCCGATCATTCACTGAATGGCACCCTGCAATGGCAGCTAACCGTACGGGGTCGATCAATTTTCAGGCGACACAAGCAAATCTCGATACAACCTGGAAATGAAACACAATTTTCCGTGCCCATCTATCCACCGAAAATAAACGACGGCATGGTCCTTGATGCGGTGTTACAA
>CAYSRA010000007.1:0-48327 GCA_964433205.1 uncultured Thiohalobacter sp.
TGTTCTTTCGTGGTTTTTTTTTTTTTCAAGGCAGAAGGCGGCATACGAGGGGCTCAGGAGTCTCGTGGGCTCGGAGATGGGTATAAGAGCCAGCCGCGGGTTATTCGACACCCTGCGCGAGGACTAACCTGGTTTGCCATCCCGGCCAAGCTGGCCCGGCTGTGGAAAATCAGGTCCGGTTTCGCCTCGTTGTCACGAGCAGGCCGGCAAGCCCGCTGCCGAACAGCCAGATTGCGGCGGGAACCGGGACCGGGGACGGTGCGGCTGACGGACAGTCGCCGAACAGGCAGCTCACGCCGATACTGTAGTTCCCGGTTTCATTCCAGCCGACGTCGGACAGGCCTATCCTGTAGATGCCCGTTTCCGTCAGGTTCAGCTCCGGGGCAACCGAGCATATTGTGGGGCCGAACGGGTTACCGTTGCACGATGTGCTCTCGACCAGGTTGCCCAGCGGGTCCCACACTTCGAGCAGTGGATCGAGTCCCAGGGTGTTCGACGCAAGGCTGATTTTTACACCAGTGCCGGCAGATCCGCTGAACGCCAGAAAATCCATATCTCCCAGGTGGCCCAGTTGTTCGGACAGGGGCGCGTCGTAGGCGATGCCGTCCCAGTTGTTGACTGGAGGGTACTGGTAAAGGCTGAGTGTGTAGTTTCCGCTTTCGTTGGAGCCAATATCCGACAAGTTCAGAAAGTATGTGCCGGTGCTGGACAGGGTCTGATCGAGATTGGTGGTGCATTGTGCAGGACCGAATGGATTCCCGTTGCACGATGCTGTCTGTACTACAGCACCCGAGGCATCGCGTAACACGATTTGCGGGTCGAAGCCAAGCGTGCTGCTCGACACAATCAGGCGAACCCGGTCGCCGGTATTACCCTGGAAGCGATAGTTGTCAACCTCGACGCCGACAGCAACACTGCTGTTGATGGTGTGGTCGCCGTAGGCCAGGTCGACAAACCCGGTCAGGCCGGATGTGTCAATAGCGCTCTCGATTATTGACGCTGTGGCAGCGCCGGGCAGTCCCAGCGACAAGCCGAGAAGGCAGGCGGAAACTCGAGTTATATCAGGCATTTTTTTCTCCCCCGGTAAGAATTATTTTCTGAATCAGATTGCCTTGTTATACGTTGTTGACACTAGCGATTGTCCCGGCGTCAAACAATCGGTCATTTGTCGTACTCCGTGATCCGGCGGTTGTCTGTTTCGCCGTCGCTGGATTTCGCTAACCTGCTGGTTCGAAAAATGTTTCCGGCGTTATCGTGGGCGGGCCGCAGTAACTACTACAAATGTAGTAGTGGCCGGGTGGGATGTTTCGGGTATGTTCCATATTCGGGGGCACAAGGTGAAAGCGTAAGTCAGAAAAACAGAAACCGGGGGGCTGTTATGAAGGAACTGGCAGCAGTTTCAGAAAGGCTTGGGGAGCGCCTGGCGGAAGAACAGGTGCGCACACATTATCGTCAACTACCCGCTGTCATCGTGGCGCCGGCACTGGGCGGGTTGTTTACCACATGGGTGTTGTGGCACGCAGTCAACACCCGTTATCTACTCATTGGTCTGGCAGGCGTTCTGTCAATTTCTGTCCTGCGAATAGGGCTCTATAAGTGGTATCTGCATGAGGGCGAGACTCGTGTCTTACATCCTCGCTGGCGCTTTTTTGCCATTGCAACCGCGACGGTTTCAGGTGTGATATGGGGCAGTGCTGCAATTTTTCTTTATCCCCCTTTGCTGCCCGAATACGAAGTCTACATGCTGGTGCTTCTGGCGCTGGTTCCCGTTGCGCCGGTGGCTGCGCTGGCCGTATACATGCCGGCTTTTTACGCCTACTACATCCCTTGTATTGCCCCGTTCATCATTACACTGGGCATACAGGACTCTCGTGCCGAGAGAACGACAGCCCTGCTTCTGGTCATGATGATGGGGGCCACGCTGACTTTCGCAAACAAATATTCAGCTATGCTGACCGAGGCGATCCGTCTGCGCCTGAAGCTTGCGGATAAAAAGGAGGCACTGGAACAATCCATCGCCGTCAAGACGCGCTTTCTTGCTGCCGCCAGCCACGATCTGCGTCAGCCTGTGCATGCGATGGGCCTGTTTATCGAGTCTCTGGCCTCCCGTATCCGGGATATTGATAGCCGCAAGCTGCTTCAGCAGATTTCGGAATCGGTTGTTAGTCTGCGGCGTATGCTGGATGCCATGCTGGATATTTCGCGCCTCGATGCCGAAATCGTGAAAGCGCAGCGGCGCAACTTCAGGTTGGGCGAACTTCTTTCCAGGCTGCACGAGGAATTTGGTCCGTTGGCCCGACAGAAGGGATTACGCTTTGACTACGTGGATAGTCAGGTTGTGGTCAACAGTGACCCGGTGTTGCTGGAGCGCATCCTGCGAAATTTTCTTGGCAACGCGGTCCGGTACACCACACAGGGAGGCATCGTATTGGGGTGTCGTCGACACGGCGCCTGTGTGAGGGTGTGGATTTGTGATACAGGCCCGGGTATTCCCGCATCGCGACGGGAGGAGATATTCCACGAATTTTCCCAGTTGCAGAATCCTGAAAGAAACCCGGACTACGGGCTCGGGCTCGGCCTGTCTATTGTCAGGCGTCTGGCCAATCTTCTGAAACACAATGTGCAGGTGTGCTCAAGTGAGGGTGCGGGGTCTACTTTCAGTATTGAGTTGCCGCGCTCTGCGGAGAAGCCGCGCGGCCTGGAGGATTCGAGGGAGGAATGTCCTGCTGTTTGTCCCGAGCGCGGGAACCCGTTGGTGCTGGTTATAGATGATGACAAGTCTGTCAGACTTGGTGTGACGACATTGCTGGAAAGCTGGAAGTTCACGGTGATTGCCTTTGCTACGGGAAAACAGGCGGTTGCGGAAATGCGCAGAGGGGGGCCGGTCCCCGGCCTGGTTGTTATCGATTATCGTCTTCCGCAGGGGGAAACGGCACCTGCCGTGATTGCCCGCCTGAAATCCGTACTCGGGGAACAGACGCCGTTTATTATCATTACCGGTGATACTGCCCCGGAGCGTATCCGGGAGGCACACCACGCGGGTCATATGTTATTGCACAAGCCGGTGGATCCGGGGCGCCTGAAAGTGTGTGTCAGCGCGCTGCTGGATCCAGCAGCCCGAGCTGTTGTGCCTTGATGACGGCACCGGTCCGGTTTTGAACATGAAGTTGCTGAATAATGTCGGAGACATGAACGCGTACGGTGGTTTCGGCAATTTTCAGTATCCGGCCTATCTGCTTGTTGCTGTAACCCTGTGCCAGTAATCTCAGTACCTCTTTCTGGCGCTCGGTTAGTGTCGAAACCTCGTATTGGTCCAGCGCCTCCGGACCGGAATAGTCCTCCAGCATGGCAGATGGAATGTAGGTTTCGCCGTTAAGCACCAGTGCCAGTGCGTTTTCGATAACAGCGCTGTTGGCCGATTTGGGGATGAAGCCGCGCGCGCCCGCGTGCAGTGCGTTAACAATCAGTTGCCGGTTCTCACTGGCAGAAATTATGACGACCGGTGTATCCGGCAACAGTTGGCAGATCGGCATCAGGCTTTGCAGTCCGCTGCTGTCGGGCAGGGTCAGATCCAGTAGCACCAGGTTAAAAGGAATCTGTTTTTCAACAAGGTTCATTGCTTCTGAAATGTTCGAGGCTTCAAACAGGTTCACACCCTCTGCAAGGTTATGTATGACCGGTTGCAGGGCGTTACGATATAGCGGGTGGTCATCGATGAGCAGAATGTTCAGCGTTCGTTCCATAGTGCACCATAATGGGCATTGTATTACGCGAATCGTTAAGAAGCTTTCTGACGGGCTTCCTGTCTGCTCGTTCGTCAGGGATATTGAGGGGCGGCTTGTGCCAGAACCCGCGGGGTGAGGCGGACATCGGTGAATCTCCATCCCTGAAGTTATCCGGCCGGAACCTGATTGATGTCAACAGCGATACTGGCGCAACCCGGATGCGGTTGCAAGTCCAACGGCGTTTATGCCCGGACCCTACAGGGTAAGTCGTGCTTTTCAGTCATCTGACACGCGTTTGCGCAACGCCTTGTTCTGGCTGTGCCTGCGCTTGCTGTCGAGCCGTTTGCGCTGCGCACTGCGTGTGGGTTTGGTGGGTTTGCGGGGTTTCGGAACGCGGGTCGCCTCGCGAATCCACTCGGCAAGTCGATGCAGTGCATCCTGGCGGTTCTTTTCCAGACTGCGGTGCTGCTGGGCCTTGATGATGAAGATGCCATCCTTGCTGAGGCGGCGGTCGCGGCGCGACAGCAGGCGCTGGCGCACGTCCTCGGGCAGTGAGGCGGTGTTGACGTCGTAACGCAGGTGTACGGCACTGGAAACCTTGTTGACGTTCTGGCCGCCGGCGCCCTGGGCACGGATGGCGCTGATCTCGATGTCCTCGTCGGGTATCACCAGTGTGCGTGAGATGCGTAACATTTATTCATACCCTGAAAACAAGGAACCCCGCCGAAGCGGGGTTCCAGGTAAACCGAAAAAGCGTTGAGCTTATTGCGGATTGACCTTGGCAGCCTGCAGCCCCTTCGGACCCTGCTCAATTTCAAATTCGACGGTCTGACCTTCGGCCAGCGTCTTGAAACCGGAGCCTTCGATCGCGGAGAAGTGTACAAACACATCATCGCCGCCATCGGACGGTGCGATAAAGCCAAAACCCTTGGATTCGTTAAACCATTTAACGGTACCTGTTACCATGCTAATTACCTCGTCTATCTAGTAGGTGTTGTTCAATTGCCGATCATGGTGTGGTGTACAGGAGTTACCGAAATGGAGCTTCTGATGGACCTTGAACGTGCAACTTGATTGTAAATGTAATCCGCGTTCAGGCAGATTACGGCAATCACTATACACCAATTTTACAAAAATACACCTTGTTGCCCAACATTTTAGTAAATTTTTGCCGGTTTTCAGGTAGAGACAATGACCCTCAATGCGTCGAGCCGCAGGTGGGCAGTTTCAATGATTCGGCTGACCTCGGCCAGCTGCTGTTCAAAGTAACGGATCTCCTCGTCGCGCACGTTGGGATTTTGACGCTGTAGTGCTTTCAGCCGGTCGATTTCTCCACCCAGCGTGTGTACGGCCTGCTGGTGGGCCTGTTCCAGAATGGCCGGGGCCTGCTGCTGTGCGAGCTGCTCACAGCGCTCGATCATGCGCCGCAGTTCGGCTTCCTTTGCGTGCACGATGCGGTTGGCGGTTTCGGCGTTGACGGATTTGCGCAGGTTGTACACGTCGTCGATGCCAAGCTGGTCTTCATGGCTGCCGCCGCGCTCATCCAGTACCACGCGCACGATGGTGGGGGGCAGGTAGCGGCCGGTTTGCAGTGATTCGACAGCGGCCGGTTCCAGCACAAACAGCGCCTCCAGCATCAGGGTGCCGGGCTGGACGCCGCGATAGGCGACTGCCGACAGCGCGGTATTGCCCAGTTCGCTGGACTGCACCATGTCCATGGCGCCGATCACCAGCGGGTGATCCCAGCTGAGGAACTGGACGTCCTCGTTGGCGAGCGCAATATCACGCTCGTAGGTCACGGTCATGCCGTCGTCCGGCAGGCCGGGGAAGCGGTTGAGCATGTGTTCGCCGGGACTGAGGATGTAGCAGCCCTCACGCTGCAGTTCGGTGTTAACGTCGTGGCAGTTGAACAGGCGTTCCATATAGGCCGGTAGCGGGTTGTGACGGTCTTCAGCCAGTGCGCGTTCGCGCAGGTGGTTGGCGATGTCCGGCCGGCACGAGTTGTATTCCAGCAGGCGGTCGCGGCCGCGCGCCAGTTCGGCGTTGAGTTGTTCGTGCAGGGCGCGGGTGTCATCCAGCAGCCGCGCCATGTCGCGTGCGGGGTGTTTCAGCTGGTCGAGCAGTTGCGCCTGCAGCCGGGTGAACACGGCGTGTCCGGCCGGGCAGGTGTGCTCAAACGCGCCCAGCCCCTCGTGTATCCAGCGGAATAGCACCGATTGGGCGCTTTGCTCCAGCCAGGGGATGTGAATGCGGATGATGTCGTGTTGACCGATGCGGTCGAGGCGGCCGATGCGTTGTTCCAGCAGGTCCGGGTTGAGCGGAAGATCGAACAGAACAAGGTGGTGGGCAAACTGGAAGTTACGTCCCTCGCTGCCGATTTCGGAACACACCAGCACCTGGGTGCCTTCCAGTGGATCGGCGAAGAACGCCGCGGCACGATCACGCTCGATCAGTGACAGGCCTTCGTGAAACACGGCGGCGTGGATGCCGCTGCGTTGCTTCAGATGGTTGGCCAGATCCAGCGCAGTTTCGGCACTGGCGGTAATGACCAGTACCTTTTCGGGTCTGAGGGCGGACAGTTGTTGCATCAGCCAGGACACGCGTGGATCGAATTCGGCCCAGGCTTCGGCGTCCGGGCCGGACAGTGCCCGGTACAGGCGCTCCGGTGTGAGCAGCAGACCGGTGTCTTCGTCGTCGAGTGCATCCGCCTGCGCCAGACATTGGGCGTAGGGTTCCGGCAATGGCAGTGCGTGAGCGTGTACTTCGCGTTTCGGGAAGCCCTTGATGGCGGCGCGGGTGTTGCGGAACAGCACCCGGCCGGTGCCATGACGGTCAAGTAACTGCTCGATCAGGGTAGTGCGAATCCGGGCCTGTTCCGGCGAGTCTTCGGGCAGGGTTTCGAGCCGGTCGAGCAGGGTGCGGCTGTCGGCATCATCGAGCTGTGCGTGCAGCGCCTGGCGGGCCTCTGCGCTGATTTCGCCGCCTTCCAGCAGGCATTCCACGGCCTGCGCCACGGGTTCATAGGCGGCTTCTTCGGCGAGGAAGCTTTCGTAGTCGGCGAACCGGTCCGGATCGAGCAGGCGCAGGCGGGCAAAATGGCCGGCCTTGCCGAGCTGCTCCGGTGTCGCCGTGAGCAGCAGGACGCCGCGGGTATTGCCCGCCAGCTGTTCCACCAGCCGGTATTCCGGGCTGGACGCCTCGGGTGACCAGTGCAGGTGGTGGGCCTCGTCGACGATCAGCAGATCCCATTCACCTTCCACCGCCTGGGTGGCGCGTTGCGGGTTGTCGCGCAGGAACTCCAGGCTGCACAACACCAGTTGTTCGCTGTGAAACGGGTTGCCGGCATCGTTTTCTTCAGCGATGGCGTCGCAGCGTTCGGCGTCGAACACGCTGAAGAACAGGTTGAAGCGACGCAGCATCTCCACCAGCCACTGGTGCACCAGGCTTTCCGGCACAATGATGAGCGCACGGCGGGCGCGCTCGGTCAGCAACTGGCGGTGCAGGATCAGCCCCGCCTCGATCGTCTTGCCCAGTCCCACCTCGTCGGCCAGCAGCACGCGCGGCGCGTAGCGACCGGACACCTCGTGCGCGATGTACAGCTGGTGGGGGATCAGGCTGGTACGGCAACCGGTCAGGCCGCGCAGGTCCGAGTGCGTGAGCCGGTTGAGGTGTTGCAGGGTTTCGTGGCGCAATTCGAACCACTTGTTCCTGTCGATCTGGCCGTTGAACAGGCGCTCGGTCGGACGGTTGAGTTGCATGAAGTTGTTGAGCTGCGACTCCGACAGCCGTGCCGGCCGGCCGTTCTCGTCGCGGCCAATGTAGGTGAACAGGCCATCGTGTTCCTCGACCGACTCCACGGTCAGGGCATTACCGCTTTCGTCGAGTACGGTATCGCCGGCGACGAACTGCACGCGCGTCAGTGGCGCGGTCTCGCGGGCGTAGGTGCGGGTTTCGCCGGTGGCCATGAACAGCACGGTGACGGTGCGGTGTTCCACGGACAACACGGTGCCCAGACCCATCTGTGTTTCGGCGACGCTGATCCAGCGTTGGCCGGGAATAAATTGCTGCACGGATTGACCTCATTCTATTCAAGCGGCGCTATGGTAGAGGATGTTCGGGAGAATTCATAACAATGGTGGTTGAAATCGTCCCGGGCGGGTATGGCCTTCCTTCGACGACGGTTTGCCCGCTACGCGGGTTCCCTGCGCTTCTCGACATTTTGCGCGCTCGCGAAACTCGTAAAAAGGGGACGGAGGGATTAAATTTTAATCCCTCCGTCCCCTTTTTTTCTTCGGAAGGTTCCTGTGCCGGTGTATTCCCCCTGCCTGGCGAATCGGTGCAGCCGAGCATCGCAGCAAAACGCAGATGAAGCGGTCCCTGTTTGAGCGGTTTCGCAGAAACCGCGAGTTTGGGACCGCGCTGCGTTTTGCGAGAAGCGCAGGGTACCCGCGCAGCGGGCAAACCGTTGAGCCGGGCAGGGGGGATACACCGGCACTTATCCCTGTTCCGCGCTAGAATGTGCCCATCGCAAAGCAACCAGTAAGGCAACCCTTCCCGATGAAAGCGAATGAAATAAAGAAAGGCATGGTGTTCCAGCTCGACGGCAAGAATATCCTGGTCAAGCACGTGCAGGTGCAGTCGCCGTCTTCACGCAGTGGCAGCACGCTGTACAAGGTGCGCGGGCAGGACCTGTTATCGCGGCAGAAGTTCGAGCGCAGCTTCAAGGGTGACGAGTCGGTCGAGCCGGTGGACATGGTGCGGCGCGCGGTGCAGATGCTGTACCGCGACGGTGACGGTTGCACCTTTATGGATATTGAAAGCTATGAACAGTACACTTTGTCCGACGATGTGCTGGAAGATGAACTGGATTTCCTCACCGACGGGCTGGAAGGACTCAGTGCCCTGATCGCCGACGGCGCGGTGCTGGCGATCGAACTGCCGGCCACGGTGGCGCTGGAGATCACTGACTGTGCGCCGGGCATGAAGGCGGCGTCTTCTTCCGCGCGTACCAAGCCGGCCACGCTCAGCACCGGGCTGATCGTACAGGTGCCCGAATACCTGACACCGGGTGAGGTGATCAAGATCAACACGGAAACGCGTGAGTTCATTTCACGCGCCTGACAGCGGGAAAGGGCGTCAAAGCCGCCGCTAACTGCTATAATGGCGATCTGATATTTCCCTGGCTGGCGCCAGACAGGTTTCCCCGCCATGCAACAACCCAAGTCCCTGTTTTCCTATCGCCCGTACTGGGCAAAGCGCTTCGGCACGGCACCGCTGCTGCCGTGCACGCGCGAGGAGATGGACGACCTCGGCTGGGATTCCTGCGACATTATTCTGGTTACCGGCGATGCCTATGTCGACCACCCCAGTTTCGGCATGGCGGTGATAGGGCGGGTGCTGGAGGCTCAGGGATTCCGCGTCGGTATCATTGCCCAGCCGGACTGGACCTCGGCCGATGATTTTGCCCGGCTGGGACGGCCCAACCTGTTCTGGGGGGTGACGGCCGGCAACATGGATTCGATGGTCAACCGCTACACCTCGGACCGCAAGGTGCGTTCTGACGATGCCTATACACCGGGCGGCAAGGGCGGCAGCCGGCCGGATCGTTCGGTGCTGGTCTACGCGCAGCGCTGTCGCGAGGCGTTTGCCGATGTGCCGCTGGTGATCGGCGGCATCGAGGCAAGTCTGCGCCGCATCGCGCACTACGATTACTGGTCTGACAAGGTGCGCCGTTCGGTGTTGCTGGATGCGAAGGCCGACCTGCTGGTGTACGGCAACGGCGAGCGCCAGGTGGTAGAGATTGCGCACCGGCTGGCGGCCGGGGAACCCGTCGAGCAGTTGCGCGATATTCGCGGCACCGGTTTCATCACCAGCGATATCCCGGAGGGCTGGACCGGGATCGATTCGCAGGAAATCGATGTGCCCGGCAAGGTCGAACCGCACGCCGACCCCTACGCCTCGTCAATGCAGGGCAAGCCCTGTGATATGGCAGCGGGGGAGACCGAGGTTGCCGTCCCGCTACTGCGTCGGACGCGCATCGACCGCGAACACAGTTACATCCGCATGCCCTCCTATGAGGCGGTGAAGCAGGATCCGGTGCTCTATGCCCACGCCTCGCGCGTGATGCACCTGGAGACCAACCCCGGCAACGCCCGCGTACTGGTGCAGCGCCACGGCAAGCGCGACCTGTGGCTCAACCCGCCGCCGATCCCGCTGACCACCAAAGAGCTGGACCGGGTGTTTGAACTACCCTATACGCGCCAGCCGCACCGCGTGTACGGCGATGAACGTATCCCGGCGTGGGAGATGATCCGCTTCTCGGTCAACATCATGCGCGGCTGTTTCGGCGGCTGTACCTTCTGTTCCATTACCGAGCACGAGGGCCGCATCATCCAGAACCGCTCGGAAGATTCCATCGTGCGCGAGATCGAGACCATCCGCGACACCGTGCCGGGCTTTACCGGGGTGATATCGGACGTGGGCGGCCCCACCGCCAACATGTACCGGCTGGCATGCAGGAGCCGCAAAATCGAGGCGGCCTGTCGCAAGCCCTCCTGTGTCTACCCGGGTATCTGCAGCAATCTCGGGACGGATCATGCGCCGCTGGTGAAGCTGTACCGGCGCGTGCGCGAACTGCCGGGTATCAAGAAAGTACTGGTGGCTTCCGGCCTGCGTTACGACCTGGCGGTGAAGTCGCCCGAATACGTCAGGGAACTGGTGACGCACCATGTTGGCGGCTATCTGAAAATTGCGCCGGAGCATACCGAGCAATCGCCGCTGACAAAGATGATGAAGCCCGGCATCGGAACCTACGACATTTTCAAGGAGATGTTCGAAAAATACTCCAGGGAAGCGGGCAAACAGCAATACCTGATTCCCTATTTCATCGCCGCCCACCCGGGTACCACGGACGAGGACATGATGAACCTCGCGCTGTGGCTGAAGCGCAACGGGTTCCGCGCCGACCAGGTGCAGACCTTCCTGCCGTCGCCTATGGCGACTGCGACTGCCATGTACCACTCCGGCAAGAATCCGTTGAGCGGTGTGCGACGCAACAGCGAAACCGTACCTGTGCCCAAGGGGCTGCGAACGCGCCGTCTGCACAAGGCTTTCCTGCGCTACCACGATGCCAACAACTGGCCGTTGTTACGCGATGCGCTGAAACGCATGGGGCGTGCGGATCTGATCGGCAACGGCAAGAAGCACCTCATTCCCACCTGGCAACCGCGCGGTACCGGTGATACACACGAGCACCGGAGCGGCAAGGCATTCCGTACCCGGCATACCGGGCTTCCCGATGCGCCGGTGTCCGGGCGCAAGGGAAAAGGCGGCGGACGCAGGAGGCGCGGGGGGCCGACACCGACATAATGCCGGTCGTCGTACCATCGCTGCAGGGCAGGCCAATGTCTGGCGCCAGCGTGCGGGGTCACTCCGGGTAGCGGATTTCCAGCACGATAAACCGGGATTCCCGCTCCCCGATCCGGATCGTGACTTCATCGTCCAGCGTTTTTTTCATCAACGCCCGTGCCACGGGGGAGTCCATGCTGATCCAGCCCTTGCCGGGGTCGAATTCGTCGGGTCCGACAATGCGGTAAGTCACTTCCTCACCCGCGTCGTTTTCCAGTGTCACCCAGGCACCGAAAAAGATGCGCTCCCGGTCGGTCGGCGGTTCGGATACCACTTTCAGTTCCGGCAGGCGCTTTTGCAGGTAGCGGATACGCCGGTCGATTTCACGCAGTTCCTTCTTGCGGTAAATATACTCGGCGTTTTCGGATCGGTCGCCTTCGGCCGCTGCCGCCGACAGCGCTCTGGTGACCTCGGCGCGGTGTTTCCAGATGTCGCGGTGTTCCTGCTGCAGGCGTTCGTAGCCGGCGCGGGTAATGTAAAGCGACGATTCGGGTTGTGGCGGTCGGTAGCGTCCCATGCGCCACAGTATATCCAATCCCCGCCGGGAGGGTTTTTCGTTATCATGCCTGTTATGTCAGCCGAACCCATCGATGAGTTGCAGCAGGTCCAGGTGCGACAGGCGACGCAGGCGTGCGTGGCACGCGCCGCCGGCCTGTTCGAGCGCGGGTTTGTTACGCCACCGGTGCGGTTCGATCTAAGCGGCTGTGCCGCCGGTCAATACCGGGTGCTGCGTGGTGAAGCGGCGATTCGCTACAACCCGTGGATTTTCGCGCGCTACTTCGACGACAACCTCAGTGAAACCGTACCGCACGAGGTGGCGCACTTCGTGGTCGACCAGTTGTGGGGGCTGCGCCGGGTACGTGCGCACGGCGCGGAGTGGCAGTCGGTGATGCGCGCGCTGGGGGCCGAGCCGCGCGCGACGGCGCGTTACGACCTGACCGGTCTGCCGGTGCGACGGCAGCGGCGCTTCGCCTACCGCTGTGCCTGCCGCGCGCATGAACTCACCACCTGTCGCCACAACCGGGTGCAACGGGGCGAAGCCCGCTACCACTGCCGCCAGTGTGGCCACACCCTGGTTATCGACCGTCCGTGAACAACTGGCAGGTGTACATCATTCTTTGCAGCGACAATTCGCTGTATACGGGTATCAGCAATGATGTCGAACGGCGCATGCAGCAGCACGCCAGCCAGCGCGGGGCGCGCTATTTCCGTGGCCGTCAGCCGCAACAGCTGGTGTACCTGGAGAGCGGTCACGATCGCAGCAGTGCCAGCCGCCGTGAGGCCGCCATCAAGAAGCTGCGACGTCCCGACAAGGAACGTCTGATACAGTCGGAATGCAATGAAATAGGCACGTTGATTCCGCAACAGGCGCCGCAGCGCGCGCCGTGAACGGCTCTGTCGGGTTGCAGTGAGTTGTCGCTTGTATAGGAATTTGCCGGCCTGACGTTTATCATCCCTGCATGAGTGTCTACTGCACCGCCACCGCTGCGCGTACCGAACTTCCTCCGGATACCCCCTTCGACTGCTGCCGGTTCCCTGTGCAGTATGAAGCATCGCCGGCATGAGCCACGATCACCATCATCACCACGATGTCGAGAGCATAGGCGACCGTCGCCTGATGTTCGCGATTGTCGCGAACATGCTGCTGACACTGGCGCAGGTGATTGGCGGCATTATCTCCGGCAGTTTGTCGCTGGTGGCTGATGCGTTGCACAATTTCAGCGACGCCAGTTCACTGCTGATCGCCTGGCTGGCGCGGCGTATCGGTCGTCAACCGGCCGACGATATGCGCACCTTCGGTTATCGCCGCGCCGAAGTGATCGCAGCGCTGGTGAACCTGGTGATGCTGGTCATCATCGGCCTGTATCTCATCTATGAAGCAATCTGGCGTATGTTCGAGCCGCAGGTCATCGAAGGCTGGATTGTCGTTGTCGTGGCCGGCGTGGCGCTGGTCGTCGATGTGGCGACGGCGGTACTGACCTGGACCATGTCAAAAAACAGCATGAACATCCGCGCGGCGTTTCTGCATAACGTTTCCGATGCGCTGGCGTCAGTGGGCGTGATTGTCGCCGGCAGCCTGATTTTGCTGTACGGCTGGTACTGGACGGATACTCTGGTGACGCTGGTTATCGCGGTGTACGTGCTGTACCAGGCGGCCGGCCTGTTACCGCAAACCGTTCACCTGCTCATGGAGGGCGCGCCCCACGATCTGTCCGTGGCCGACGTAAAGGCGGCAATGGAATCGGTGAAGGGCGTGCGCAACGTCCACCACGTGCACCTGTGGCAGATCGACGAGCACCGCAATGCGCTGGAGGCCCACATTGTCATCGATCGCTTCGAGGATACCGCCCGCATCAAGGACGCGCTGAAACAACGACTGGCCGAAGTCTTTTCCATTACCCACTCGACGCTCGAGTTCGAGGTCGAGAACTGTGGCGAATAGCCGTTGGGAAAAACGGCCGGACATAAAAAATCCCCGCACTGCGGGGATCTCTGTATTACGCGAGGGTGAGCCGATATTCAGCCGTGCTCGTGAGCACCGGGTGCGTGTACGTGACCGTGCTCGATTTCCTCTTCGGAAGCATCGCGCACGTCCATGACTTCAACGTCGAAGTTGAGGGCGACACCGGCCAGCGGGTGGTTGCCGTCAACGGTGACAGTATCGTCTTCAACCTTGACGACCGTGACCACCAGGGTTTCGCCGGTCGGGCTCTGGGCGTGGAACTGCATACCGGTTTCGATTTCGGCGTCTTCCGGAAACATGTTGCGCGGTACCGACTGGGTCTTTTCTGCGTCGCGTTCGCCGTAGCCATCGGCGGGTGCAACCGCGACGTCCAGCTTGTCGCCGGCGCTCTTGCCGGTCAGGGCGTTTTCCAGGCCGGGGATAATGTTGCTGGCCCCATGCAGGTAGGCAAAGCTACCGTCATTGGACTGGTCGATGATATTGCCATCGCTGTCGGTCAGGGTGTAGTTCAGGGTAACGACCTTGTTTGGCTCGATCTGCATGAAGCGGTCCTCGGCCCGGTGGGCCAGCAAGTTAAAAAACAGCCGCCACCATACAGCAAATTCAGCCGGTGCTCCAGGCACGCGGGCGCTGCATGCCGGCGATTTTGCAGGCCTGTTTTACGTAGCCGTAGGGAAATAGCTCGAACAGGCGTTTTTTTGCCATTTTTTTGTCGTAGCCGTACCGGTCGACCATGAAGCCGACGACGTGGCGCACATCTGGTATGACCTTGTGCTCGGCCCAGTAAGCCCGCATAAAATGGATAATCGCCCAGTACTCATCAGTCAGTTCCAGGCCTTCGGCAGCGGCCATTTGCCGGGCAATCTCCTCGTTCCAGTCTTCCGGATCAACCAGGTAGCCTTCGATATCCAGGGCAACTTGCGTATCAGTGCTCATGTTCAGTCTCTCATTTGTCCGGTTTGTAACGGTACTGATCACTGTATCGGCCGCATTCAATCATTGTCAAATGATATTGTTCAATGGATACTATCGATGATACCGATATAAATCCGCGCAGGCTGACGGGGGCATTCACATGGATATTGAACAGTCGAGAACTTTTCTCGCCATTACTGCGCACGGCAGTTTTCTTGAGGCGGCCCGCCAGCTCCACGTGACGCAATCGACAGTCAGCGCCCGCATCCAGCGCCTGGAGGAGGAACTGGGCGCGAGGCTGTTCGTGCGCAACCGTTCGGGTGCCAGCCTGACGCCCGCCGGGCGGCGTTTCCTTCAGCACGCCAAGCGGCTCGTGCTGACCGCCGAGCAGGCGCGTCACGAGGTTGGTCTGCCGGGCCGTTACAGTGCCACCATCCGTATCGGTGGCCGGATCGCACTCTGGGAAGGTTTTTTGCCGGCCTGGGTGGGCTGGATGCGGCGCGCCGCGAACGATGTCGCCATTCGCAGCGAAATCGGCTTCGAGGAAGACCTGATGCGGCAGCTCATCGAAGGCACACTGGATATCGGTTTGATGTACACGCCGGGCCACAGCCCCGGGTTGATTGTCGAGCACCTGTTCGACGAGACACTGGTGCTGGTGAGCAGTTGCCCCGATGACGTCAAACCCGGCAACGACTATGTCTATGTCGAGTGGGGGCCGGGTTTTTACGCCCAGCACGCCCAGAGTTACCCCGACCTGGAGCGGCCGCCACAGGTGGTCAATATCGGCTGGCTGGGCATACAGCTGATTCTCAGTAATGGTGGCAGTTGTTTCCTGCCAGCGCGTATGGCCGAGCCGTTTATCGCCGCCGGCAGTCTGTATCGTGTTAACGACTCGCCGGAATACGTTCATCCCGCCTACATGGTCTACCCGCGCGACAGCGATAACCCGGTGCTGGCACAGGCGCTGCAGGGTCTGCGCGAGCTGGCGGATGAGACAGCAGCCGGCGTCACCGCCTGACGTCTCCCCGCCGGTCCATTGCCGGGATGCGTTTACGGGGCGTGGACTTTTCCCCCGGGGGTGTTCCAGACCCGGGATAAATACCGCATAATCAAACGCTTTCCAATGTTCGGAGTGGTGGCGGTGAAATTCGACATCGACGGGTTCAGAGCCTGGAAGCACAAGAAGGTAACCCTGCTGGGGATGTCGGGGGTCGGCAAGACCTACCTGTCTTCACTGCTGTGCGGGCACGACTGGTTCCATTATTCGGGTGACTACCGGATCGGCACCCGCTATCTCGACGAGGCGATCCTCGACCTGATCAAGCAGCAGGCCATGCAGGTGCCGTTCCTGAAGGATCTGCTGCGCCGCGACTGGATCTACATCCGCAACAACATCAAGGTCGATGACCTGGGTCCGGTGCTGAGTTTTGTCGGCAAGCTCGGTGACCCCGAGCGCGGAGGCGTGCCGCTGGACGAGTTTGTGCATCGACAGGCCCAGTACCGCGAGGCGGAGATTGCCGCCATGCACGACGTTCCGGCGTTCATTCACAAGGCGCAACAGATTTACGGATACCCGCATTTCGTCAACGATGTGGGCGGCAGCCTGTGTGAACTGGAAGAACCATCGGTCATCGATCTACTGGTCGAGCATACGTTGATCCTGTATATACAGGTCACCGACAAGGAAGAGGAGCAGAAGCTCATCGAGCGTGCGCAGAGCGATCCCAAACCGTTGTATTACCGTCCCGGTTTCCTGACCGAACAGCTCGACGCTTACCTGGCCGAGCAAGGCCTGGGTTACGCTGCCGAAATGGATCCCGATGATTTCACCCGCTGGGTGTTTCCGCGCCTGTTCCACGCACGGATTCCGCGCTACGAGGCCATTGCCAAACCGCACGGTTACACCGTGACCTCCCGTGAGGTCGCGCAGGTGCGCGACGAGAAGGATTTCCTTAACCTGCTGGAAACCGTGATCGCGCGGACGGACTGATCTCTCATGCCACTGGTTGCCCACAACGCACTGCCAACCTTCGAGCGCCTCAAGCAGGAAGGGACGCGCGTGCTTGCGCCGAATCGCGCCTCGCAACAGGACATCCGCGAGTTGCACGTGGGCCTGCTCAACATGATGCCCGACGCGGCGATGGCGGCGACCGAGCGGCAGTTTTTCCGCTTGATCGGGGAGAGTAACCCGATCGCCCAGTTCTACGTGCACCCCTTCACACTGCCCGAACTGGAACGCAGCGCCGATGCGCAGGCGTATATCGATACCTATTACGAATCGTTCGACAGGATACGCGAGGAAGGTCTGGATGCGTTGATCGTGACCGGGGCCAACGTGGTCGGGCCAAGGCTCAACGACCAGCCGTTCTGGGAGCCGCTGAAGACCGTCATCGACTGGTCGCTGGAAAATGTCACTTCGACGCTGTGTTCCTGTCTCGCGACTCACGCCGTGCTGCAGTTCCGTCACGGTCAGGTGCGTGTGCCGCAGGGGCACAAGATATGGGGTGTGTTCCCGCACCGGGTGGTCGATAAACTGCACCCGCTGGTCAACGACGTCAATACCCGCTTCGATGTGCCGCATTCGCGCTGGAATGCGGTGACACCGGCCCAGTTCCGTGATGCCGGTTTGCGCGTGCTGGTGGAAAGCGGGGTCGGCGTCCACCTGGCGACCAGTCGCGATGGCTTGCGCGTGGTATTTTTCCAGGGGCACCCGGAATACGACACCGTGTCATTGCTGAAAGAGTACAAGCGCGAGGTGTCGTTGTGGGTGGATGGGCAGCGCACGGACTATCCTCCTTTCCCGGACAACTACCTGGGCCTGCGTGCGCAGGCGCTGCTCAACGAGTATCGGCTGCGTCTCGATGCGGCGCGTAACCAGGGCCGTGCTTTGCCACCATTCCCCGAAGCGCAGTTGACGGCCACCCTGGACAATACCTGGCACGATACCGCTGAAGCGGTGGTCGGTAACTGGATGGGTCTGGTCTACCAGGTCACTCACAGTGACCGCCGCATTCCCTTCATGGATGGCGTCAACCCGGACGATCCGCTGGGTCTCTACACCGGTTAACATTCCTGCACCTCGATTGTGGTCACTGCCATGTTGATATGTGGTTGCGGGAGGCGTACTTTTTAATCACACCTGTTGTGGTTGTACCCCCGATACGAATAATGAGGTGAGAACATGTCTATGACGTTGATACGAGAAGCGAAGAAAGTGCTGGCTGGCAAGGGAGGCCGACTGGAGGACGAGGAACTGGAATATCTCGCACGCGAAATCACCAAACTGGGCTTCAAGTTGGGATTTGCGCGCGCCTATGCGGCCGGCCCGACGCTGGTACACAGGCTGGTTCAGGAGCTGGAAGACAAGGAAGAGCAGATCACGAAGATAAAGAAGGTGCTCGGCTGCAAGAAGTGATGATGGTGTCGAGCGGTTGAAAAAAGAACGGACCGCCTCCATTCAGGCGGGATCCGGCTTCCTTGCCGCCACCAGCACCAGCCGGCGACGGTCCGGGCGGTTTCGTTAAACAAGTGCGCGCAAGGGCTGGACTTGGCGTAACAATTGCCTATGTTTACATAAGGTGCCGAAAAGTCGTCGCTCAACTGGCAGGGACAATAATGAATGGATGACATCACCCGGCCCAAGGGCCTGCTGGAATTCTGGGAAGACTCGCAGCTTGCGGGTCATAACGCGGCGTATCTCGAGGATCTCTACGAGCGCTTTCTGAGTGACCCGGGCAGTGTCCCGGAGCACTGGCGGACATTCTTCCAGACCCTGCCGCGGGTCAACGGCCATGGCGCCGAGCCGTCCCACTCTGCTATCCGCGAGACGTTCCGTACCCTGACCCGGCGTCCGTATGCGCGTCTGCGTCCGCCACCTGGCGTGCCCCGCGCCGACCTGCATGCGGAAAAGCAGATCCGGGTACTGCAGCTGATCAATGCCTACCGGTTCCGCGCTCACCAGATTGCTGACATCGATCCACTGGGTCTGCGTGAAAAGCCGGAGCTTCCGGAACTGACGCCCGCGTTTCACGGTCTCGGCGAGGCGGATATGGATATCCAGTTCGATACCGGATCTCTGGCCATCGGCGAGCGAGCCACGTTGCGTGAAATCCTGTCGCGCCTGCAGGCTATTTACTGTGGCAGCGTCGGCTCCGAGTACATGCACATTACCGAGACCCAGGAGAAACGCTGGATCCAGGAGCGTATCGAGCGTGCCGGTGGCGAGTTGTCACTCGATGTGGCGTTGCGCCGGCGCATTCTGCAGCGCCTGACCGCGGCCGAGGGACTGGAGCGCTACCTGCATACGCGTTACGTGGGACAGAAACGCTTCTCGCTGGAGGGCGGTGACGCACTGATCCCGCTGCTCGACGAACTGATTCAGCGCGGCGGAACACACGGTATCAAGGAAGTCAGCATTGGCATGGCACACCGTGGCCGCCTGAACGTGCTGATCAATATTGTAGGCAAGACCGCCGCTGAACTGTTCGAGGAGTTCGAAGGCAAGGCTGGCAGGGATTCCAGCGGTTCCGGCGATGTGAAATACCACCAGGGGTTCTCTTCCGACCTGCGTGCAGGCAAAGGCATTGTGCACGTGAATCTCGCCTTCAATCCGTCACACCTGGAAATCGTCGGGCCGGTGGTGGAGGGTTCGGTGCGGGCGCGCCAGCAGCGAAGTGGTGACGACGAAGGCAAGTATGTCGTGCCGATACTGATCCACGGCGATGCGGCGTTTGCCGGACAGGGTGTAGTGATGGAAACCTTCAACATGTCCCAGTCGCGCGGTTTTTCCACCAAGGGCACCGTGCACATTGTGGTCAACAACCAGATCGGTTTTACCACCAGCGCCCAGCGTGATGCCCGTTCAACGCTGTACTGCACCGATATCGCCAAGATGGTCAACGCGCCGATTTTTCACGTGAACGGCGACGATCCCGATGCGGTCATCGCTGTTACGCAACTGGCGCTGGATTACCGGATGAACTATCACAAGGATGTGGTTATCGATCTTGTTTGCTACCGGCGCCATGGTCACAGTGAGGCAGACGAACCCACTGCGACCCAGCCGGTAATGTACCGGGCGATCCGTAATCACCCGACACCGCGTGCGCTGTATGCCGAGCGGCTGGTGGCAGAGGGTGTGTACGATGCCGATACGCCGCAGCAGATCATGGATGCCTATCGTGATCGGCTGGACCGCGGTGAGAGGGTGGTGGATGAACTGGTGCCAAAGGAAGAGGCAAATTATCCGTGGGCCGTTAACTGGCAGCCGTACCTTGCGCAGGCCTGCACCGCGTTTCTCGATACGTCGGTATCGATTGACCGGCTGCGTCAACTATGGCGCCACCTGGACAGGCTGCCGGATGGCTTCGAACTGAACCCGAACGTTGCAAAGATTATCGGCAACCGGCGCAAGATGGCGGCCGGCGCGATGCCTATCGACTGGGGATTCGCCGAAACCATGTCGTATGCCACGCTGGTCGACGAGGGTTTCCCGGTGCGTTTATGCGGGCAGGACAGCGGGCGCGGTACTTTTTTCCATCGTCATGCCGTGCTGTACTGCCAGAAGGATGGCTCGGCCTATGTCCCGTTGCGCAACATCGGCGAGAAGCAGGCCAATTTCCTGGTCATCAACTCACTGTTGTCGGAGGAAGCTGTGCTGGCTTTCGAGTATGGCTACGCGACCACGGATCCAAAGACGCTGGTGATCTGGGAGGCGCAATTCGGCGATTTCGCCAACAACGCACAGGTTGTCATCGACCAGTTCATCAGCGCCGGCGAACAGAAGTGGAACCGGCTTTGCGGGCTGGTGATGTTTTTGCCGCACGGACTCGAGGGGCAGGGTCCGGAGCATTCCTCTGCGCGTCTGGAGCGTTACCTGCAATTATGCGCCGAGCACAATATGCAGGTCTGTGTGCCAACCACGCCGGCGCAGATTTTTCACCTGTTGCGTCGGCAGGTGATGCTGAAATGTCGCAAGCCCCTGGTGGTTATGTCGCCCAAGAGCCTGCTACGCCACCGCCTCGCCGTGAGCACGCTGGAAGATTTCAGTGAAGGCCAGTTCCAGCCGGTGATCGCCGAAGTCGACGCGTTACAGGACGACGTCGTGCGACGAGTGGTGCTGTGTGCCGGCAAGGTGTACTACGAACTGCTGGAGAAGCGCCGCGAGCAGAAGATCGAGGATATTGCCATTATTCGTGTCGAGCGCCTGTATCCATTTCCCGAGGGACTGTTGCGCAACGAACTGGCGCGCTACCCGAATGCGGCTGACATTATATGGTGTCAGGAAGAGCCGCAGAATCAGGGCGCCTGGTTCTCGATCCAGCACCATCTGCATGCAACAACGTCCGACGCTTCGAAGCTGCACTATGTCGGGCGGCCGTTCTCGGCAGCACCGGCCGTGGGTTATGCCTGGTTGCACCTGCAGCAGCAGCACCGTCTGGTTGCCGAGGCGCTTGGACTCGACCCCGAAATCTCACAGACCAATCCATAAAAAGGAAGTATGATGTCGATTGAACTCAAGGTTCCGGTTTTTCCTGAATCCGTGACGGACGGTACGATTCTGTCCTGGCATAAGAAACCTGGTGACGCGGTAAAACGCGATGAGTCGGTCGTGGAGATAGAAACGGACAAGGTCGTGTTTGACGTGCCGGCACCGCGGGACGGCGTGCTGGAAGAGATTCTTGAAGACGAAGGGGCGGTGGTGAAGTCGGGCCAGGTGATTGGCCGCATGCGCGAAGGCGCGGTTGCTGCACCAAAACATGCCCCGGAGCCTGTCGAGGTCGAAGCTGCCACGACACAACCGGTACAGGATGAAGAGTCGTTTGCCACGCCTGCCGCGAGGAAACTGATCGAGGAAAACGGCCTGGATATCCGCAACATAGCCGGTAGTGGAACGGGTAACCGCATCCTCAAGGAAGATGTGCTGGCGGTGCTCGAACAGGCAGCCGGCAGCGCGGCGGAGGAGGGGGCTGCAGACGCCGCAGCTACGGAAACGGCAACAGAGAGCCGTGATAAGACGCCTGCACCCGATACACTGGTTCCCGATAGTGATCGGCCGGAGAAGCGTGTCCCCATGACGCGCCTGCGCGCGCGCATTGCCGAGCGTTTGCTGGAAGCCCAGCACAATGCGGCGATCCTGACCACCTTCAACGAGATCAACATGCAGCCCGTCATGGAACTACGTGCCCGCTACCGCGATACATTCGAAAAGCGTTACGGGGTTCGGCTGGGGTTCATGTCGTTCTTCGTCAAGGCGGTGATCGAAGGCCTGCGGCGTTTTCCCCAGCTCAATGCATCGATCGACGGCACCGACGTCGTGTATCACGGGTTTTTCGATATCGGTATTGCCGTCTCATCGCCACGCGGCCTGGTGGTACCGATTCTGCGCGATGCCGACCGGATGGAGATGGCGGACATTGAAATCCAGATTCGTGATTACGCGGGCAAGGCGCGCGAAGGCACGCTGACGCTGGAAGATATTACCGGCGGCACCTTCAGTATTACCAACGGTGGTGTGTTCGGTTCGTTGTTGTCGACGCCGATTCTGAACCCGCCGCAAAGCGGCATACTCGGTATGCACAAGATCCAGGAACGTCCGGTGGCCGAGAACGGCGCAGTCGTGATACGGCCGATGATGAACGTTGCGTTGTCCTATGATCACCGCCTGGTCGACGGGCGTGAAGCCGTGCAGTTCCTCGTCACGGTGAAGGAAATGATCGAGGACCCGGCGCGACTGATGCTGGGAGTATGAGTCGCATGTCCGATCAATATCAGGTGATCGTCATAGGCGCGGGACCGGCCGGCTACGTGGCCGCGATCCGCTGTGCGCAGCTGGGGCTGAAAACCGCCTGTATCGACGCATGGCTCGATGAGGAAGGTAAGCCGTCGCTGGGCGGTACCTGCCTCAATGTGGGTTGTATTCCGTCCAAGGCCCTGCTCGAATCGTCCGAGCACTATGCCCTTGCCCGGCAGGGCCTGGATGTCCATGGCATCGATATCGGTGAGGTCAGCCTGGATCTCGATACCATGATGAAACGTAAACAGCGGGTGGTGCGCGAACTGACGCAGGGTATTGCGCAGCTGTTCAGGGCCAACGGCGTGACCCTTGTATCGGGTCGGGCGCAGTTGTGTGCAGACCGGCACGTTGTGGTGCGGCAAGGCGACAGCGAAACAATGCTGAATGCTGAAAATATCATTCTTGCGCCGGGTTCGCTGCCGGTGCAGCTGCCCGGTATCGAGCTCGATGAGGAATACGTTGTTGATTCGTCCGGCGCGCTGGCGTTTGACCAGGTGCCGGCACGGCTGGGCATTATTGGCGCGGGCGTTATAGGTCTGGAACTGGGCAGCGTGTGGCGGCGCCTCGGTGCGGAGCAGGTGGTTTTGCTGGAAGCGCAGGACAGTTTCCTGCCGGTCGCCGATGAGCAGGTGTCGAAACTGGCGCTGCGCAGTTTTACCGCACAGGGACTGGATATCCGCCTCGGCAGCCGCGTTATGTCGTGCGCGGTGAAAGACGGCGAGGTTGCACTGCGCTACCAGGACGAAAAGGGCGAACACGATATGGTGTTCGACCGGCTGGTGGTCGCGGTGGGCAGGCGTCCCAATACCAATGGCCTGGCCGCCGACGAAGCCGGTCTGTTGCTGGATGAGTGGGGTGTGATTCACGTGGACGAACAATGCTGTACCAATCTGCCCGGGGTCTGGGCGATCGGTGATGCGGTGCGTGGCCCGATGCTGGCGCACAAGGGTTCCGAAGAAGGCGTGATGGTCGCCGAACTGATTGCCGGACAGGTCGCACACCTGGATTACGAAACCATCCCCTCCGTGGTCTATACGCTGCCCGAGATCGCCTGGGTTGGCCGTACTGAACAGGATCTGCGTGCCACGGGCGTGGCATATCGAAGTGGCGTGTTTCCCTTCAGCGCCAGCGGCCGCGCGCGCGCGATGGGCGAAACCGAGGGTTTCATCAAGGTGCTGGCAGATGAGAAAACCGATCGTATTCTCGGGGTGCACATGATCGGCCCGCAGTGTTCGGAGCTGATCGCCGAGGCGGTGATCGCCATGCAACTGGGGGGCAGTGCCGAGGACATCGCGCTGACCGTGTTTGCCCACCCGGCGTTGTCGGAGTCGTTCCACGAGGCCGCGCTGGCCCTGCACGGGCGCGCCATTCACATCGCGCCGTCACGGCGCAAGGCGCGCGGCAAGCGCTGAACCCGTCTGCCTGCTGTTCGCGCTGTCGCGGGGTTTCTGGGAGAATCCTCCCATGGCGTGCGAACTTCAATCCACCCTGACTGATAACGCTGCGATCGATGCGATCGTCGACACCCTGTGGGCCGAGGCACGTGCGCTGCGCCAGCGGCGGCTGGTTTGGTTGAGCGGAGATGTCGGGTCGGCTGTCGGGCGGGTTGCGCGCCTGATCGCCGACAAGCCGGCACTCGACGTACACTGGCACGGCGAACAGGCACTGCCAGGAGTGCGTGTCAGTCGCGGTCGTGAAGCCTTCCGGCAACTTGGTGGCGAGTGCGAAGTGCTGGTTTTCAACGCCTGGTCCGGTTTCGATCCGGACGCGCTCGGTGCGCTGGCCGGCACCCTGCGCGGCGGCGGACTGCTGTTTCTGCTGACACCTGCCGCGGCAGACTGGCCGGCATGGGCCGATCCCGAGCATTCGCGCATGGCCGTTGCGCCCTTTTCGGCTGACGACGTCAGCGGCCGCTATCTCCAACGGCTGGTGCGTCAGCTGGAAGCGGACCCGTACAGTCTGTGGATCGAGGCAGGGTGTATACGCCGTCACCCGCAGTCGCCGGAATCCGTTTCCCCGCCCGCGGAAACCGACCTTTTCCCTTGCCGCACCCGCGACCAGCAGCATGCTGTCGAGGCTGTCATGCACGTGGCGAGCGGGCATCGGCGCCGTCCGGTGGTGCTTCGTTCCGACCGCGGGCGCGGCAAATCGGCCGCGTTCGGGATTGCGGCGGCCCGCCTGATCGCGGACCGCGGATTGCGGGTTGTGGTGACCGCGCCGCGCCGGCAGGCAGTGGATGCTGTCATGGAGCGGGCGTACGCCCTGCTGCCGCCGGCGTTGCATGCACGGCTGCGTTATCTGCCGCCTGATGCACTGGTGCACGCGTTTTGCGAAGCTGACCTGATACTCGTCGATGAGGCTGCGGCGATTTCTGCACCGCTGCTCGAACAGTTGTTGAGACGTTATCCACGCATCGCGTTTTCCACTACCGTACACGGCTATGAAGGTACCGGGCGGGGCTTTGCGCTGCGTTTCAACAAGGTGCTGGATCGCTACACCAACAGCTGGAAAACCGTGACGCTGGAAACGCCAGTGCGCTGGGCGCAGGGTGATCCGCTGGAACCGCTGGTGTTTCGCCTGCTGATGCTGGACGCCGCTGCCGCGCCGGATGAAGCTGTTGTGGGGGCCAGCGTGGATAGCGCAAGCATTGAACGCGTCGATCGCGATCAACTGGTTGCCGACGAGTCCACCCTGCGCGAACTGTTCGGTCTGCTGGTGCTGGCGCACTACAAGACACGGCCGTTCGACCTTCGCCAGTTGCTCGACGGGCCGAATATTTCCGTGTATCTGCTGCGTGTCGATGGGCACGTCGCCGCGGCCGCGCTGGTGGCGCAAGAGGGTGGTTTCGATGCCGAAGCCGCACAGGCGATCACGGCCGGGGTGCGCCGGCCGCACGGTCATCTGCTGCCGGAGACGCTGGCGGTACACCTTGGCCTGGAAGGCGCGCCGTTGCAACACGCAGCGCGGGTGATGCGCATTGCCGTGCACCCGGCAGTGCAGGGGCGTGGCCTGGGTTCGCAACTGATCGAGGCTATCGGCGCACAGGCAGCGACGGAGGGTATCGATTACCTGGGCAGCAGCTTTGGCGCGAGCGAAGCCCTGTTACATTTCTGGCGTCGTGCAGACTGGCAGCCGGTGCGCATCAGTGAGCGGCGCGGTACCGCCAGCGGGTTTCATTCGGTGGTGGTTCTGAAGCCGTTGAGCCGGCGTGGAAGCGCGTTGGCTGCGCGCGCCTGCCAGCGTTTTTTGCGACATTTCCCACACCAGTTGGCCGACAGTTTGCGCGAGCTCGATGCCGCCCTGGTAATGGCATTGATGCGTGATGCGCAGGACAGCGAGCAGATGCTGACAGCGGACGATCTCGCAGATATCCATCGCGTCGCCCATCAGCGGCGGTTTCCGGAGTCGGCCATCGGCGCACTGTGGACATGGCTGTGCAATCGTCTGATGTCGCCGCAATCACTCGAACCGCTGTCGCCGGAGGATGCCGGCCTGCTGATCGGCCGTATCCTGCAAAAGCACGACTGGACACGCTGCGCGCGCCGCGCCGGCCTGGTCGGGCGAGACCAGGCACTGGCACGGATGCGCGAGTTGCTGCGGCAACTGCTGGATTGAATCTGTTAGGATAGCCGGATGTATTTTACCCGCCTGCAACGCACGTCAGTGCGCCTTTTTTATCCCCTTTGCCGGACTTCGCCCCGGAGCAACGCCACGTGAGCCGTTACGTCGATGAAAGCGAATTCCGCCACGATGCGCCGGAGTGTACCGGGGTGCTGCTGGTCAACCTCGGTACGCCGGACCGGCCGGATACCCGTTCGGTGCGCCGTTACCTTGCCGAGTTCCTGTGGGACCCGCGCGTCGTGGAAATCTGGCGGCCGCTGTGGTGGCTGATTTTGCACGGTGTCATTCTGCGTTTGCGGCCGCGCAAGGTGGCGGCCCTGTACCGCTCGATCTGGACGGCGGAAGGCTCGCCGCTGCTGGTGATTCCACAACAGCAGTGTGAACTGATACACGACCGGCTTGCCGAACTGGCGCCGGGTCGTGTCGAGACGGTGCTGGCGATGCGTTACGGTTCGCCCTCGATCGAGGCAGGTCTCGACGAACTGCAGCGGCGCGGGGCGCGGCGGATCCTGGTGCTGCCGATGTATCCCCAGTATTCGGCGACCACCACGGCGTCGGTGTTCGACGAGGTGACGCGCGTGCTCGCCCGCCGCCGCTGGGTGCCGGGTTTGCGGTTTATCCAGCACTACCATGATGACCCGGCCTACCTCGAGGCGCTGGCCGCCAGCATACGCGAACACTGGGAAGCCAAAGGCCGGCCGGACAGGTTGCTGATGTCATTCCACGGGATTCCGCGCCGCTGCCTGCTGGCCGGCGATCCCTATTTCTGTGAAGTGAACAAGACTGCGCGGCTGCTGGCGGACAAGCTGGGGCTGAACGATGATCAGTGGTTACTGGCATTCCAGTCGCGCTTCGGCCGCGAGGAATGGTTGTCGCCCTATGTGGATCACACATTGCGCGAGTGGGGTGCCGCCGGCGTTGGCCGTGTCGATGTGGTGTGCCCGGGCTTCAGCGCTGACTGCCTGGAAACGCTGGAGGAGATTTCCGTGCAGAACCGGGAAACGTTCCTGGAAAGCGGCGGGCAGGAATTCCACTACATCCCTGCGCTCAATGCACGTCCCGATCACGTCGAGGCACTGTCACAGTTGCTGGTGCGCCACATGGCCGGCTGGGAGAGGGACTGCGACGACGCGGAACTCGCTGAACGACTTGCGCGCGCCCGGGCGCTCGGGGCAGAGGCCTGACGGCGGCAGGTATGAAGGGCGCGCAGCACCGGCCACGCGTTGCGGTGAGCAGTTGTCTGCTCGGTGAACCGGTGCGTTACGACGGCAACCACCGGCGTGATTCCTGTATTACCGAACAACTTTCCGCGTTGTTCGAGTGGTTGCCGGTCTGCCCCGAGGTCGGCATCGGCATGGGTGTGCCGCGTGCGCCGATCCGGCTGGTAACGCGCGGCGGGCGTGTGCACGCCGTCGGTGTCGAGGACGATACGGTCGAGGTCACGCAGGCGTTGCAGGATTATGCGCAACGGATGTCGGAACAACTCGCCGATGTCAGCGGCTACATTTTCAAGAGCCGGTCACCGAGTTGCGGCCTGATTGATACGGATCTGTTCGATGCACAGGGGTATCTGCTCGACAAGACTTCGGGTGTTTTCGCCGCGGTGATCCGGGACATTTTCCCCGACCTGCCTCTGACCGATGAGTGTTCGCTGGCGGACCCGGTTGCGCGCGACGCCTTTGTGCAGCGCGTGTTTGATTACCTGCCGTCACGGGAGATGCCGCGGTGAGCCTCAGCGTACTGGCCCTGCAGCGTGCCCGAAAGCAACTGGAGGCATTCTGCGCGCAGCGCAGTGGCCCGGCCAGTGTGCTGACATGCTGCCCTGAGGGTGGTGACAGCCTGTTATTGCAGCACAACGGGCGGGCGTTGGTGCGGCTGCAACTGGACGGCGCGCAGTGGCGCGTGTTCTGGCATCGTGACGATGCGCAGTGGATTGCGTGGCCGCACCTGCCGGTATGTGATGAGTTTGCGCAGGTGATCGAGGAACTGGAACAGGCGCCACTACATGTCCACTGGACCGGGTGAACCGGGCCGCCCGGTCTCCTTGTATGACGCTGCGCTGCGGCTGTTTTGCAGACTTGTGGTTATCCCGCTAACCGGCGGAGACGAAGCGCCCGCTGGCCTCGTTGAGGCACAGCAGATCGCCGGATGCCATGTCGTAGTACCAGCCGTGCAGCTGCAGGCGGTGCTGGGCAACGCGTTCACGTATCCAGGGGAAACTCTGCAGATTGGCCAGTGATATCCTGATGGCATCCAGTTCGCAGGCGTAGATCCGTTCGTCGAGCGTCGTCAGGTCGGTTCGCTCCAGCGTTCGCTGGCGGGCCTCGTCAGCGATGCTCATCCAGTCGGCAACGTAACTGTCCTCGTGGCGGTCTTCGGGGGTCTCCAGTAGCGAACGGATGCCGCCACAGCGGGCGTGTCCCATCACAATGACGTGCTCGACGCCAAGGCTGCATACGGCAAACTGCAGGGCGGCACTGGTGCCGTGCCAGATACCTTCTCCCTCGCATGGCGGCACCAGGTTCGCGACATTGCGGATCACGAACAGGTCACCCGGTGTGCTGTCCGTGATGACGGCGGGATCGACCCGTGAATCGCAACAGGCGATCACTGCGACCCGCGGTGACTGGCCCACGTCGGCCAGGTTCATCAGTTTTTCACGATTTTCTTCGTAGTATCCAGCACGGAAACGGCGGTATCCGGCAACAAGCTGATCAATAGCGCTCAAGTTCGGGTTCCTTGTCAGTGGTTATCTGTCAGCGGCGTCGGCAAGCGCAACATAGTAGTTTATTTTAGTCACGGCTTCAGCAGGCGGCCATGGTTCCTCGCGGGAGACCCGCTCACTTCGGTTCATTCGATGGCGGAGTACAGATCCGCCCCGGTATCTTCGTCTGTTCAGGATAGGGCGGTTTAAAAGTAAGAAAAAGTCGATTATTATGTGCAAACTATTCGTATTTAACGAAGTCTGGAGCGGGCGATGATCAATTACAAGCACCTGCATTATTTCTGGGTTGTCGCCAGGGCGGGTAGTATTGCCCGCGCCAGCGAGCGACTGAGCCTGACGCCGCAGACCATCAGCGGTCAGATCAGTCTGCTGGAAGAAAACCTCGGCGAAGCCCTGTTCACCCGGGTCGGACGCACCCTGGAGTTGACCGAGACCGGGCGGCTGGTGCTGAGCTATGCCGATGAAATTTTCTCTCTTGGCAGCGAACTGGAGGAAATGGTCTGCAACCTGCCGGGTGGCAGGCCGTTGATGTTCCGCGTGGGGGTTGCCGACGTGGTGCCCAAGTCCATTGCTTACCGGTTGCTTGCGCCGTCCCTGAAACTGCCGGAACCGGTACGCATTATCTGCCGGGAAGGTGCCATCGACAGTCTGCTGACCCAGTTAGCGGTGCACCGGGTCGACCTGGTGATCGCTGACGGACCGATCCCCTCCGCTGTCAATGTGCGAGGATTCAATCACCGGCTTGGTGATTGCGGTATCAGTTTCCTTGCAACCCGTGAACTGGCTGCGGAACTGGGTGAAGATTTCCCGTCCAATCTCGGTGGCGCACCAATGCTGTTGCCGGGCGAAATGACGGTAGTGCGCAGCCGCCTTGTCCAGTGGCTCGATGGTTTGCACATACATCCGCGGATCGTCGGCGAGTTCGATGACAGCGCGTTGATGAAAGCGTTCGGCCAGACCGGTGCCGGGGTGTTTATTGCGCCGACGCCTATCGCGGAAGAAGTGGAAAGGCAGTATGGAGTTGTCGTAATCGGAGAAACGGAAGCGGTGCGACAGCAGTTTTACGCGATTTCCGTAGAACGCAAGATCTCGCATCCTGCCGTGGCAGCGATTACAGAAACAGCAAGGGAGTGGCTGTTCAGCGATATGTCGCCACCGCCCGGGCAAAAAAAGAAGGGGAAGAAGCCATGAGCGACGAGAAAAAAACCACAGGACCCTCGGCGAACGGCGGCGTTTTTCATGCTCCGTGGGAAAAATCCTTCGACCGTATCCTGACGCCGTTCGAAGAGTTTATCCACCGCCAGACCACCTCCGGTCTGCTGTTGATGGCGACAGCGATACTGGCGCTGGTGCTGGCGAACAGCGCGTTGTCACAGATGTACCTGCACCTGTTGCACACGCCGTTCGGCATCAATGTCGGTGACTGGCGCCTGGAGAAGACCTTGCACCACTGGGTGAACGACGGTCTGATGGCACTGTTCTTCTTCGTGGTGGGACTGGAACTCAAACGCGAGATGCTGGTGGGCGAACTGGCCGTGCCGCGTCAGGCAGCGCTGCCGATCGTTGCGGCGATTGGCGGCATGGTTGTGCCGGTGCTGATCTATTTCGCCTTCAATCCGTCAGGTGACGCCGCCGGCGGCTGGGGGATACCGATGGCCACCGATATCGCCTTCGCTATCGGTGCACTGGTGCTACTGGCGGATCGTGTGCCGAAGGCGCTGATTACCTTCCTGGTGGCGCTGGCGATTGTCGATGATCTGGGTGCGGTGCTGGTGATTGCATTCTTTTACACCGATCAGATCGTCTGGGAGGCGCTGATCTCCGCGGCAGTCATACTGGCGGTGCTGATTGTCATCAACCGCGCGGGTATCCGCCAGCCACTGCCGTATTTTCTGCTTGGTGGTCTGCTCTGGTTTGCGCTGCTCAAGTCCGGCATCCATGCCACGCTGGCCGGCGTACTGACGGCCTTTACCATCCCGGCCAGCCCCAAGTATGACCCGGCCCGCTTCAGTGGTCACGTGAAGGAACTGATGGCGCGCTTCGACGCCAGTCATCAGCCGGGAAAGAGCATTATGACCAACGATGCATTGCGCGCCGTGGTGCAGACACTGGAAAACGGTGTGCACAAGGTGGAGACACCATTGCAGCGACTGGAACACGGTCTGCACATGCCGGTGGCGTTTCTGGTGATTCCCGTCTTTGCATTTTTCAATGCGGGGATTCCCATCGCGCTTTCCGGTCTCGGTGATACGCTGACCCACCCGGTTACGCTGGGCGTGATATTCGGCCTGGTGGTGGGTAAATTTATCGGAATTGCCGGTGCCAGCTGGCTGGCGCTGCGCCTGGGTATCGGCCAGCTCCCCGCGGACACACGCTTCAGCCAGATTGCCGGCGTGGCGTTGCTGGCGGGCATCGGTTTCACCATGGCGATATTCATTGCCGAACTGGGTTTTGCCGGCCAGGAGGAATACCTGTTGATGGCGAAGACAGGTATCCTGCTGGCATCGCTGATCGCCGGGGTGAGCGGATTCTTCTGGTTGCGATGGGTCAGTAACCGGTAACGGCCGGGAGCAGGTTTGATGGAAACCCACGAGTTCTTCCTGTACCTGCTGATTATTCTCCTGACGGCGAGGGTATTCGCCGAACTGGCAACACGCCTGCAAGCGCCGGCAGTCATCGGCGAACTGTTTGCCGGTGTGGTGTTGGGGCCAAGCCTGCTGGGCTGGATCGAGCCAGCCGAGGCCATCAAGCTGATGGCTGAAATCGGCATTATCCTGCTGCTGTTCGAAGTCGGCCTGGAGACCGACATCAAACGCCTGGTCAGTACCGGGCTGAAATCCGTGGTGGTGGCACTTGTCGGCTTCGTGTTGCCACTGGTTCTGGGGTTTGCCCTCGGCTACTGGGTATTCGACCTTTCGCTGCTGGTTTCGCTGTTTATCGGCGGCACGTTGACGGCGACCAGTATCGGCATCACGGTGCGGGTGCTGTCGGATCTTCGCCGTCAGCATTCGCCGGAGGGACAGATCGTGCTGGGGGCCGCGGTGCTGGACGACGTGCTTGGCGTGATACTGCTGGCGCTGCTCTACGAATTCTCCATCGATGGTGGCGTCAGTCTGGTCAACGCGGGCAAGGTGCTGGTGTTTGTCGGCGCCTTTTTCGTTCTCGCCCCCGTTGCCGCCAGGTTGATGTCATTGGTGATTCAGCACTTCGACAATGTCAGCAAAATCCCCGGCCTGTTACCGACCAGTATCGTCTCGCTGGTGCTGTTCTTTGCCTGGCTGGCGCACGTGCTGGGAGCGCCGGAACTGCTGGGCGGTTTTGCCGCCGGCCTGGCGCTGTCGCGCCGGTTCTTTCTGCCACTGGGTGTTGCGCTGCGCGCCGACGAACGCTTTGCGCACCGTATCGAAGACCAGATGAAACCCATCGTGCAGCTGTTTACACCGATCTTTTTCGTGTTTGTGGGATTGTCGCTCAACCTGCGCGAGATCGACTGGGGATCGCCGTTTATCTGGGGTTTTTCGCTGTCACTGCTGCTGGCGGCCATTGCCGGCAAAGTGGTCGGTGCGTTCCTGATCCGGGAGTCGTGGCTGGCACGCTGGAGTATCGGCATGGCCATGATTCCGCGCGGTGAAGTCGGCCTTATCTTTGCCGAACTGGGTCGAGTGAGCGGCATATTCAACAACGAGATCTACGCGGGCATGGTGATCGTCATTGCGTTGACGACGCTGCTTCCACCTTTCGCGATGAAATGGTTTTACGGGCGTTACGGCGACCGATTACAACCGGCAACCGGTAACGGATGAGCGATAGCCCGTGAGTATCGATTACCTCATCGATATTATCATCCTGCTGTCAGCAGCCGTCATCGCGGTACCCCTGTTTCAGTCACTCGGTCTGGGCGCTATCCCCGGCTTCCTGGTAGCCGGCGTCGTTCTCGGGCCCTCGGGGCTCGGCTATATCGAGAACTATGACGAAATTGCGCATCTTGCCGAGCTGGGCGTGGTGCTTTTGCTGTTTGTCATAGGCATCGAAATCAATCCGTCACGGTTGTGGAAAATGAAGGGGCTGGTGCTGGGGCTGGGGACGCTTCAGGTGTTGGTGACGGGCACGCTGATAACGCTTGCCGTCCATGTCGTCGTCGACGTGACGTGGCGGATCTCCCTGTTGACCGGTCTGGCACTGGCGCTTTCCTCCACAGCCTTCGTCCTGCAGCTGCTGACCGAGAAAAAAATGCTGTCGTCGGCGTACGGGCGACCTGCCGTTGCGGTGTTGTTGCTGCAGGACCTGGCGGTGGTTCCACTGCTGGCCTTCGTGTCGCTGATCGCTGCGCCGGAACTGGCCATCGCCAGCGATGTTTTTATTGCGCTGGCCCAGGCTCTGGCGATTCTGTTCATCATCATCATCGCGGCCCGCTATGTCCTGAATCCGCTGTTCAGGCTGCTGGCCCGTTTCGGTTCCCCGGAAATTTTTACGGCGTCGGCCCTGCTGCTGGTGCTGGGGTCGGCGCAGGCGATGGAGAGCGCCGGCCTGTCGATGGCCATGGGCGCATTCGTTGCCGGGTTGCTGATTGCCGATTCATCCTACCGCCACCAGATCGTTGCCGAGATCCAGCCGTTCCGTGGACTGTTGCTGGGCCTGTTCTTCATGTCCATGGGAATGTCCCTCGACCTGGACCTGTTCCTGGAAAACCCGTTGCTGTTGTTGGGCGCGGTCGTCGCCCTGATGGCGGTCAAATTCCTTACCCTTTGGCCATTGGCGCGGCTGTTCGGTGTCGAGGGGCGTGTATCGGTTTCGCTGTCGTTGTTGCTGGCCCAGAGTGGCGAGTTCGCACTTGTGCTGTTTGCGCTGGCGAAGGGCCTGGGCTTGATGGACGAGATGCTGTTTCAACACCTTCTGATCGTTGTACTGCTGAGCATGCTCGCTACACCGTTGCTCGACAGGGCCGCCAGCCGGATTTTTCTGACCTCGCGCAGAGCGATTGCGGTTGTGCCGGGTGCCGATACGGTGGCCATGGAGCAGGAGGCGCCGCCGGTCATCCTTGCCGGCTTCGGGCGTATGGGGCAGCGGATCGGCTATATACTGGAATTGATGAAAATCCCCTACGTGGCCATCGAACGCGATGCATCGATCGTGGATCGTGAACGAGCGGAAGGCAAGGCGGTATTTTTCGGCGATGCGACGCGTCCCGAAGTACTGAGGGCTGCCGGTGCCGCCGGTTCGCCGCGGGTGATCGTTTCCATCGATGACCAGGATGCAGCCGAAAGGGTAGTTTCGACGGTCCACTCGGCGTTCCCCTCCGCGCGGGTTTTCGCGCGCGGGCACGATCTTGCAAGGTGTCGTGAGCTGAGGGCACTGGGTGCGCACTACACGGTATCGGAAACGCTGGAAGCCAGTGCGGAACTGGCGCGGGCAGCGTTGCTGCATATGGGCGAGGGTGATGCCGAGGTGGAAGACGCGCTGAAGAAGTTCCGTGACGATTATTACGGCCGGGTCAATCGCGGTATGGGGGGTGGCTGAAATGGGCATTGGGCGGGGGAGTGACGGTGAACGACTTCCCCAACCGTCGGTTGCCTGGCACGCCGAGCCTGCCGACAGGGTGTTTACGTTGCTCGAAACCGCTCCGGATGGATTGTCTCGGGACGAGGTGGACAGGCGCATAGGCCGGTACGGCCCGAACCGGCTCCCGGAGCCCCAGGCTCGCAGTGCACTGGTGCGGTTCCTTTACCAGTTCCACAACGTGCTGATCTATGTGTTGATTGTCGCCAGTGCGGTCACGGCTGTGCTGGGACACTGGGTAGACGCCAGCGTGATTCTTGGCGTGGTATTTATCAACGCGCTGATCGGTTTCATTCAGGAAGGTAAAGCAGAGGACGCGTTGAAAGCAATCCGCCAGATGCTGTCGCCGAGTGCCATGGTGATGCGCGACGGCCGGCAGTTACTGGTTCGGGCGGAAGCGCTGGTGCCGGGAGATATCGTCCTGCTGCAGTCGGGTGACAAGGTGCCCGCCGATCTGCGGCTGTTTCGTGAAAAGGGCTTGCAGATTCAGGAAGCCGTGTTGACGGGAGAGTCCCTGGCGGTGGAAAAGTCTGTTGAACCCGTGGCAGTGGACACCATAGTCGGGGACCGCCGCTGCATGGCCTACTCCGGCACGATCGTCACCCACGGCCAGGGTTCAGGTATCGTCGTGGCGACCGGGGCGCAAACGGAAATCGGGCGCATCGGTACGCTGGTATCCGAAGTAGAGACGGTCACGACACCGCTGTTGCGGCAGATGGCCGACTTCGGGCGCTGGCTCACGGTGGTCATTCTCGGTATCGCGGGTGTTACCTTTGCTTTCGGGGTGCTGGTACGCGATTACAATGCCGCGGAAATGTTTCTGGCGGCCGTCAGCCTCGCGGTGGCGGCCATCCCCGAGGGTCTGCCGGCCATTATGAGTATAACGCTGGCGATCGGGGTGCAGCGTATGGCGCAGCGCAACGCCATCATCCGGCGACTGCCGGCCGTCGAGACGCTGGGTGCGGTCAGCGTCATCTGCTCGGACAAGACCGGCACGCTGACGCGTAATGAAATGACGGTGCGCACCATTGCCACCACCGGCTATCTGTTTGAGGTGGGCGGCACGGGCTACGATCCGCACGGTGCCATTTCCGTGAACGGTGCCACGCTGTCGCAGGAAGCGACGGCATTGCTGCAGGAAGTGGCCCGGGCCGCGGTGCTTTGCAACGACGCGTCCCTGCAGCACAGGGAGGACGAGTGGCTCGTTCATGGCGACCCGACAGAGGGCGCGCTGCTGGTATCCGGTATGAAGGCCGGCCTGGATATCGATGTGCTGGCGAAACAGTACCCGCGTACCGACCTCATTCCCTTTGAATCCGCACACCGATTTATGGCGACCCTGCACCACAGCCATACCGGAGAAGCATTCATTTTCGTGAAAGGTGCGCCGGAGCAGGTGCTGAACATGTGTTCGCGGCAGCGAACGGCGGCGGGTGACGAGGCACTGGACCACGATTACTGGTTGGCGCGCGTGAAAGAACTGGCCCGGCAGGGACAGCGAGTGCTGGCAATTGCCTGTCGCCCCGTCGACCCGGAACTGCTGGAACTGACATTCGACGATGTGGACGGTGACCTGACCATGCTGGGCCTGTTCGGGCTGATCGATCCGCCGCGCGAAGAAGCCATCGAGGCGATACGGGTCTGCCAGCAGGCCGGCATTCGCGTGAAGATGATCACAGGTGATCATGGTGAGACAGCGCTCGCGATTGCCCGGCAACTGAAGCTCGTCAACACCCGCGAGGTACTTACGGGGCAGGAACTTGAGTTGATGAGCGACGAGGTGTTGCGGCAGCGGGTGGAGGAGGTCGACGTGTATGCGCGTGTCGATCCCGAGCACAAGCTGAGGCTGGTAAAGCTGTTGCAGGAGCAGGGGCTGGTCGTGGCGATGACCGGCGACGGTGTCAACGATGCGCCGGCGCTGAAACGGGCGGATGTGGGCACGGCCATGGGGCGCAATGGCACGGAGGCGGCCAAGGAAGCCGCCGAAATGGTGCTGGCGGACGACAACTTTGCCTCTATCGCCCATGCCGTGGAGGAAGGCCGCACGGTCTACGACAATCTCAAAAAAGCCATCCTGTTCATTCTGCCGACCAATGGCGGCGAAGCGCTGGTGATACTGGCCGCAATCGTGTTCGGTTTCCAGCAACTGCCGTTGACGCCGGTGCAGATCCTCTGGGTCAATATGGTCACGGCGGTGACGCTGGCGCTATCACTGGCGTTCGAGCCGCCGGAAGCGGATGTCATGCGGCGCCCACCGCGTGATCCGCGCGAGCCTCTGCTGACGCTGCACCTGGTATGGCGAGTGTTGTTCGTTGCGGTCATCCTGATGGGCGGAACGTTCGGGCTGTTTCTCTGGGAGATGGAGCGGGGCGCCGCTATCGAGCATGCGCGGACGGTCGCGGTGAACGCGCTGGTCGCTTTCGAAATCTTCTACCTGTTCAGTTCCCGTTATATTACCGCGCCGATATTCAATCGCGCCGGACTGACGGGGAACCCCTGGGTGCTGGTCGCTATCGGCGTGCTGGCGCTGTTCCAGCTCGGGTTTACCTATCTCGGGTCGATGCAGTCGTTGTTCGGCACTACGGCAATCGACGGCGCGACCTGGCTGCGTATCCTGCTGGTCGCTTCATCCGTGCTGTTTCTTGTGGAACTGGAGAAAGCCGTTGTGCGGCGCATGGAAGCCCGGTAGTGCCGGATGCGACTAGGTGCCGGTCTGACGGGTAACGTCGATGTAGAGTTTTAGCCGCTGGCCCGGCTGCAGGTAGCCTTTTCCGGGCAGGCCGTTCCAGCGTCGCACCTCACTGACGCCTACCTTGAAGCGACTAGAGATACGCGACAACGAGTCTCCCTTGCGCACGGTGTAGTAGATGGCACGCCGTTGCGAGCCGGGGTGCACACGGGTGCGCGTCGGCTGGTGGGTCCAGATGACCAGTTTCTGCCCGACTTTCAGCGGGTCGCCGGGCGCCATGCCGTTCCAGGCGGCCAGTTTGCGCATGCTGACCTTGTACTGGCGTGACAGATCCCAGAAGGTGTCGCCACGGTTGACAATGTGCTGGGTGCGTTGCCCTTTGCGGGAGGCGCTCTGCTTGCGGTTCAGGCGCTGGCTGGCGCTGAGCCGGTAGTTCTCCTGGCCGGTGCTGGACACAGGCACTACCAGATACTTGCCGGCACGGATCGAGTGGCCGCGGATCTGGTTGGCGGCTTTCAGCGCATCGACGGTTGTGTGGTAGCGCCTGGCGATGTGGCTCAGGGTCTGCCCGCGGGCGACCTTGTGGCGCACCCACTGGATACGTTTCTCCAGCGGCAGGGCGGCGATGCCGTCGCGGAACTGCCCGGCCTGCGGGTGCGGAATGAGCAGGCGGTGCGGACCTTTCGGTGGTGTTGCCCACTGGTTGAAACCCGGGTTGAAACGGTACAGGGTGTCGAGATCGGTGCCGGCCAGCTCCGCCGCGATGGCCAGATCGATCTGGCCCCCGGTTTTGATGATGTCGAAAGGCGGCTGGACACCGACCGGTTCCAGTGCCACGCCGTATTTCTCTGGCGAGTTGACCAGTTGTTTCAGCGCAATCAGCTTGGGGACATAGGCGCGCGTTTCACGGGGCAGATCGAGATCCCAGAAGCTTATCGACTTGCCTTTTTTCCGGTTGCGGCGCACGGCCTTCCTGACGGTGCCTTCCCCTGAGTTGTAGGCCGCCAGCGCCAGCAGCCAGTCGCCATCGAAGTGCTTGTGCAGGTATTCGAGATAGTCGAGTGCAGCGCGTGTTGATTCGATCAGGTCGCGGCGACCGTCATACCACCAGTCCTGTTTCAGGCCGAAGCGTTTGCCGGTGCCGGGGATGAACTGCCACAGGCCGGCAGCGCGCCCGTGCGAATAGGCAAACGGGTCATAGGCGCTTTCCACTACCGGCAGCAGCGCGATTTCCGCGGGCATGTCGCGTGCTTTCACCTGTTGCAGAATATAGGCGGCGTAGCGGCCGGCGCGCTGGCTGACGCGGCGCATATAGTCAGGATGCCTGGCGTACCAGTTGCGTTGCACCTCGACGCGTTTGTTATTGCTGGCAGGCAGGCCAAATTCGCGCCGCATGGCTTCCCATAGATCATCAGGCGCCAGTATCGCGGGTGTGTCGGACAGAATGCCGGTCAGCGGCTGTGCCGATGCCAGCAAGGGAAGGGCGGGCGTCTGGCTGTCGGGAACGGATTGGGCCGCTGCGGGCACCCGTGGGCCGGGTTTGGCGACGTGCCGGGGGGCTGCACAGCCACCGAGCAGCAGGGTGATTGCCAGGAACAATATCCGGATTCGCGTGAGCATAATGTTCCTATCGGCTGCGCGCCCGCTTCATTGAGCGACAAGTCGGTGATCAGTAAAGGATTTCGAAAATTTGCGGGCGTTATGCTGACAGCCCGGCCGGGGCGCGTCAAGCACTGTAGCCAGCGCCCCGGTATGCGTTATGATCAGTTTGATGATGGCAGACGACAGCAGTTCATATCCCGGAACCGTCCGGCTCGAAGGTTTGCGCGGATGGTGCGGACAGCCGCTCGGCCGCCATCTGGCGGAGACCGAGCAGGCGGCATTGCGCGATGTGCTGTGCGATGTGTTCGGTTACCACCTGGTAGTGCTGGATCCGTCCTGTGAACTGGAATCGTTGACGGCCAGCCGGATCATCCACCGGATTATGCAGACTTGCAGCCGCAGCGGTCTGACACCCCGGCCGGATGTGCTGGCCCGCAGCGAGCAGCTTCCATACCTGTCGGACAGCGTCGATGCCTTCGTGCTGCCGCATGCCCTGGAAGTGGCGCAGGACCCGCACCAGGTGCTGCGCGAAATCGACCGCTGTCTGATTGCCGAGGGGCATATCATCGTGCTGGGTTTCAATCCCTATGGCTGGTGGGGGCTGCGACGACTGCTGGCTGCAAGGCGCCAGGCTGCTCCCTGGTCATTACGTTTTATCGGTCTTTCGCGGTTGAAGGACTGGCTGTCGCTGCTGGGTTTCGATACGGTGCACACCCGTTACCTGTTCCCACACCCGCCGTGGCTCTACGGGAGCGGGCGGGGCCGGTGGGGCATTCTGCAGCGCCTGCACCGCGACCGCTGGCCGTTGCTGGCGGCATCCTACCTGCTGGTTGCGAAGAAGCGCGTTGCCACGCTGACGCCGGTCAAGCCGCGCTGGCGGCCGCGCCGTGCCATTCTCGCCGGCGGGGTTATCGAATCACAACGGGGAGGTCTGGCTGGACATGGCTGATGTGGAAATCTTTACTGATGGCGCCTGCCGTGGCAACCCGGGGCCGGGTGGCTGGGGCGCCCTGTTGCGCTATAACGGTCACGAGAAAGAGCTGTTTGGTGGCGAACGCGAGACGACCAACAACCGCATGGAGTTGATGGCGGCGATTATGGCGCTGGAAAGCCTCACGCGCCCGTGCAAGGTCCGCTTGACGACAGATTCGGTCTATGTCCGCAGCGGCATTACCGAATGGATGCCTAACTGGAAGAGGCGCGGCTGGAAAACGGCGGCGCGCAAGCCGGTGAAAAATGTCGACCTGTGGAAGCGTCTCGATGCGGCCACGCAGCGGCACGACGTGTCCTGGCACTGGGTGAAGGGGCACAGCGGACACGTGGAAAACGAGCGTGCCGACGAACTGGCCAATCGTGGCATCGAACAACTGGGAGCGTAGGAAATGCGACAGATCGTACTGGATACCGAAACAACGGGCCTGGAGCCGAAGGACGGCCACCGCGTTATCGAAATCGGCTGTGTCGAGCTGGTAGACCGCAAGCTTACCGGCAACACCTTTCACCAGTATCTCCAGCCCGGGCGTGTGATCGACCCCGGCGCTATCGAGGTGCATGGTATTACCAACGAGTTTCTTGCCGACAAGCCGCTGTTCGAGGATGTCGTGGACGATTTCGTGGAGTTCATTCGCGGTGCCGAACTGGTGATTCACAACGCACCGTTCGACGTCGGTTTTCTCAACCACGAGTTGCGCCTGTGCGGTAGCGACCAGCAGGTGGCGGACCTGTGCGGAGTACTGGATACGCTGGTGATGGCACGCCGTATGCACCCCGGCCAGAAGAACAATCTTGACGCACTGTGTAAACGCTACGCGATAGACAACTCCGGTCGTGACCTCCATGGCGCGTTACTCGATGCGGAAATCCTGGCCGACGTCTACCTGGCCATGACCGGCGGCCAGGTCACGCTGTCACTGGGTGACAGTGAGGAGTCCGGCAGTGGCGCACATACGGCCCAACCGCTGCGTCGGCTGGATAGTAACCGCCCGGCGTTGCGCGTGATTGTGCCGGATGCCGAGGAACTGAACGCACACGAAGCCTGCCTCGATACGCTGGACAAGGCGTCCGGCGGGTCAGTGGTATGGCGGAAATCCGACCTGCACTGAGCCGGAGCCGGCTCAGCCGGCATTGACAGGAATTTGCCAGGTGTCCGCATTCAACCACAGGTGAGTGGCGATACTGGCCGCGTAACCCAGCGCAATCACGGGCGTCCACTTCAGGTGGGAGAAGAAGGTGTACTTGCCGCGCGCCTGTCCCATCAGGGCCACGCCGGCTGCGGAACCGATCGACAGCAGGCTGCCCCCCACACCTGCCGTCAGGGTGATCAGCAGCCATTCACCCAGCGGCATATCCGGATTCATCGACAGCACCGCGAACATCACCGGAATATTGTCGATAACGGAAGACAGGATGCCGACCAGAACGTTGGCGGTTGTGGCACCCAGGCCGGTATACATCAGCTCGGAAACGCTGCCCAGGTAGCCGATGAATGCCAGCCCGCCGACACCGAGCACGATACCGTAAAAGAATAACAGGGTGTCCCATTCCGCACGTGCCAGACGGCGGTAGATATCGAAAGGCTCGTCGTCCTCGGCAACCGGAAGTACCCCGCTGATGGCCCTGTCATCATTTGCCGCACGGTTGTTGCGTTGGTGGGTTTTTTTCAGGTAATAACCGAAGAACTGCAGGTAGGCCAGACCTGTCATCATGCCCAGCATGGGTGGCAGACGCAGGAAATTGTGTACGCCCACGGCGGTCACGATAGTGGCCGCAAACAGAACCGCGATGACAATGCCGCCGCGTCGTATCGGCACAGGGGTTGCATCTGACACCGGCCTGCCCGACGGCACGAAGGCGTGCATGCACAGTGCCGGCACCAGGAAATTTACCGCGGACGGAGCAAGCAGCCGGAAGAAACTTTCAAATTCCACCAGACCTCTTTGCCAGACCATCAGCGTCGTGACATCGCCGAACGGGCTGAATGCGCCGCCGGCGTTGGCGGCAACGACAATGTTGATACAGGACAGGCTGATAAATTTTCTGTTGTCCTTCCCCACCGCCAGCACCACGGCACACATCACCAGTGCCGTCGTCAGGTTGTCGATGACCGGCGAAAGGAAAAATGCCAGCGCACCGGTAATCCAGAACAGCAGGCGGTAGCTGCAGCGCCTGTGCGCGAGTCGGGAGCGCAGTGATTCAAATACCCGGCGCTCGTCCATGGCGTTGACATAGGTCATGGCGACGAGCAGGAACAGGAACAGTTCCGAAAACTCCAGCAGGGTGTGTCCCAGAGCTTCGCTAGCGATCTCTGCCATGCCGTTCCGGCTGTACTGCCAGGCGATCAGCATCCAGATGATCCCGGCCACCAGAATGACCGGTTTTGACTTGCGGAGATGGGTGAACTCCTCGGCCATCACCAGCAGGTAGGCGAGACTGAAAAGAATCAGCGATATGTAGCCGATCGGATGGGCAGTCAGGTCAAGGGGGATACCGGCGGACATTTTTCAAGTATATCGGTTGTCCGAGGGTATGCAATTCTATCCCGACAAGGGTGACGCATTCACTGTCCGCAGGGAGGGTGTTCCGGGTTGCGGGTATCAGTCGTAAACCAGCGTGCCGATGATTTTGCGGTGTTCCGCGGAGATGTCGATAATGTGAAACCCGGTCCAGCAGATGCCCGATGCATCGGTATCGTCACACCACAGGCTTTCCACACCGATCAGGACGTCG
Organism: uncultured Thiohalobacter sp.; assembly: GCA_964433205.1. Lineage (GTDB taxonomy): Bacteria > Pseudomonadota > Gammaproteobacteria > DSM-19610 > DSM-19610 > Thiogranum. The sequence continues at coordinate 42,229 of CAYSRA010000007.1, forward strand.
ATCACTTCCACACCACACTGCAGCGGGATGCGCATCTGAATCAGTGTGCCGGGCTTGACCGGGGAAGGGCTCATCATCATCAGCCCTTCAATGGAAAGGTTGACCAGTTGCCCGACAACGGTATTACTGTGCATGTCGAAGATGCGCGGGTGGTCGGGTATGGATACCCGGGTACGCTTGCGCTGATCCTCGCTTTGCATGCCGGCTTCAGTGGTCATCGGAAATTCTCCTGTATCACGCCTGTGCAGTCTGTCGGTTGCCGTGATCGAGCATACGATGGATGGCGCCGAGCGCTCGGTCGACGAATGGTTTCTTCTGCTCGTTGAGCAGACGCACCTTGCCGGCGATCATGTTGTCCGCGAGATCGGTCATGGAAATTATCGCGGCCTTGACTCCCATCTGATCGACGAACATGAACTTTTCCGTAACAGTGCTGCGCCACGACAACTTGGCGCGTTGCACAGTGCCGCTGCTGTTCGAGAACTCGAACCAGGTCCCGAACGGAACGGACTTGAGTTCCCTGATCATGATTTCCTGTTGTGGCGAAAGGGAAGAACCCGCCACGGCCTGTTCCTTGACGGCAGGCTTCGGTGTGGTGACCTCAACGGCCACATCGCCAGCCGGACCCTGCGCGTTCAGCAGCTTGTCCTGGCTGGAAAACAGCCTGACCAGTAGTTTTTCCCGGTCGGGCTGTTGCAACGTTGCAGAGGCTTCGCGCAGCTCGCTCTGGTGTTCGCTCAGCGATTGTGCGCGCTGCCTGCGTTCAGCATCGTCGCCGACAGGCGATGTATAGCGAACGACTGCGGCCGCCAGCTTGACAGCGGCCTGCCAGTCATCGCTGTTATCGGCGTCTGGCTGTCGTAACAGAATGAAGGTCAGCTTGTCCGACCAGATGCGTTGCAGGAATTCTGTTGCTACCACAGCAACTGCATGGCCACCGATCAGGCTGTGTATTTCCTGCTGTGCACGCGCCCGTGCCGCCTGCAGTTTCTCCTGCCCGTTGGCGGCCTCATTGGTGCGTTTTTCCACCAGACTGGAGCGCTGCTCCAGGTCGGAAACCGTTTTTCCAAACTCGCTGACCAGTTCCGCGAAGATTTCCACATCTTCATCGAAGTCGTTCAGCACCTGGTCGACGATATCTTTCATTTTCGGGAAGATGCCGCGTTCCACGTTGGTTTCGTCGACCCAGCGTATTCCTGCTGCTGTCATGTTGTTCAGCAGCTTGCGGGCCGGGTGCTGTGAACGGGTGAAGAATGACTTGTCGATTACCGCGACCTTCAGCAACGGTGTATGAAGGCGACTCAACAGCGCCTTGACGATGTTGGGAAGAGTCTCTTCCTTCAACATGTATTCGAACATCAGGCCAACGAGTTCGATAATATTGGTGTCGGCGGCCGGGATCTTGCGGCGATCCATGTCGCCAAACACCTTGCTGCGCTCTTCCGCCAGCGTGGTCTGCAGGCGATCGATCAATGTCTGGTCGATCTCGATATTTTCGATGAATTCATCGCTTGAGACGGATGCGGATGCCGAGGACATGCGTGTCTGCACCTGCTTGATGCGCGGCAGCAGCACCGAACGACCGGTTCCCTCCGGGCCTTCGGCGGTGCCTGAGGTCGTCGGCGCCCCGGCACCGCCGGCAAAACCGGCAGCGGCTGCGGGCCCCGGCCCGCTGTAGCCGGACGGTGCCCCGGCATGTATGGAGGTGACATTGCCGGCGCCTGCAGGGGCTCCGCCGCCACAGCCGTTTCCGCCGTCCGGCGCCGAGCGCCGCACCGCCATCAGCTCACAGATCCGGCCGAACAGTTCGTCGCCGAGTTCAGACGGACTCTGCTCGGCTTCCGGTGCTTCGGGGGCGTTGTCATAGACACTTTGCCCACCGTTTTCCTCGCCCTCTGCAACTTCTGTCTGGACAATTTCAACGCTGCCCGGCTGTTTTCTAACCTCGTAGCGCAGATTTGGCAGTATATCCGCTTCGATCAGACGCTTGTTGTATTCGTCGAACAGGTCATCCACATTTCCGAGCACGTATTTTTCAAACAGTGCAATAAATACGATACGCACCTTGTTTTCGAGTTCCAGTTTGCCTACGGCGTGCTGGAAAGCGGCGCCGAGCCATGCAGGTCCCCCGGGGATCTGCAATTCCTCCACGGCATCGCCGCTGTTCACAATAGACAATCGTTGTTTGAGCGCAAAAATGCGGTCCATGATACGGCTGCTGAGTTTCTGGCTGGCATTCTGGATGGCCACGGACAGTTCCATGTCATCCGTATTGACCAGCGAGAGTGTTGCGTTGCCGGCATCCGCTGGGGCTTCAGCAGCTGGTGAGACGGGGAATTCGGCGTAGCTGCGTTTTATTTCCTGGAAGAAACCCTGTTCGATGGCCTTGCGGCGTATGCGCGCCTCGCTCATGGCTTCGAAGAACACGGTCTGGGCCATGTTGTTCTGGGCTTTTTCCGCGAAATCGAGCAGTGCAACGTCGGCATTCTCAAACATGCGGTCGATCAACGGGCGAAGGTGGCTGACTTCCATATCCAGACACGTATCCAGCAATTTTTTAAATTGTGGTGCGATTGCCATCCGGGCGCTCCATCCTGTTCCTTGGGGGCCAACAATACTGTTAGCTGCAAGGATATCGGCAGCCGGACCCCGGTTCTTAAGCCAGGCTGCTGAAAATACCGGAATGAGAAGGTTTGCCGCACAGTCGGGGGGCGTGGTTGCTTTAAGCCCGGTTGTTGGTAGTATTCCCCTTTGAACAGAATAACTTAGGGGGCGGGTTAATGCGCAGTTCGGCGGACGCGGATTACAGCAACGGGGTTGCAGTATTCACCATGACCAAAGGCGGCCTGATGTACGAAGCCAGTGTTGGCGGCCAGAAGTTTTCGTTTACCCCCAAGTGACCTGTCCGGGTGACATGTTCCTGAGGTCCGTTCCCGCATGAATTCCCAGCCGGCAGGCTTGCGCTTTATCCTCGGGCTGGCCGCCTTCGTCGTGGTGATCGCAGGCATGAAGACGGCGCAGACCATTATCGTGCCGTTTCTGCTGGCGGCGTTCATTTCCATTATCAGCGCCCCGTACCTGAACTGGCTGAACCGCAAGGGTTTGCCTTTGCCGCTGGCACTGGTGGTGATCATCCTGGTTATCGTAGCGGCCGGTATGGCGCTGGCGGCACTGCTGGGGACATCGCTGGATGCGTTCAGCCAGGCGTTGCCGTCCTACCAGGAGCGATTGCAGGGCCAGGTGGTGCAGTTTGCGCAATGGCTTGCCACGTTGGGCATCGATGTTTCGGACCAGACCTTTCTGAGCTTCCTTAACCCCGGGTCGGCCATGGCACTGGCTTCCGGCCTGTTGAAGGGGCTGGGTAATGTGCTGACCAATGCGTTTCTCATCCTGCTGACGGTGATCTTTATCCTCATGGAGGCATCCAGCTTCCCCGCCAAACTGCGCACGGCACTGGATGCCCCCGATCACGCGCTGACAGAGAGCTATGCCGTACTGGAGAATATCAAGCGCTATATGAGTATCAAGCTGCTGACCTCTGCGCTGACCGGCGTGCTGGTGGCCGCCGGACTGTCGATGATGGGTGTCGATTTTGCCGTGTTATGGGGGTTCTTTGCCTTCCTGCTGAATTTCATCCCCAATATCGGGTCGATTATCGCCGCCATTCCCGCCGTTCTTCTCGCCCTGCTGCAGTTCGGCGTCGGTGGTGCACTGGGGGTTTCAGCGCTGTACCTGGTCGTGAACGTCGTGATCGGCAGTATTCTGGAGCCGCGCTGGATGGGCAACCAACTGGGTGTTTCGCCGCTGATCGTGTTTGTCTCCCTGGTGTTCTGGGGGTGGGTGTTCGGCCCGGTGGGCATGTTCCTTTCAGTACCCCTGACGATTTCGGTGCAGATCGCGCTGGCCTCGCGTGACGACACGCGCTGGATTGCGGTGCTGCTGGGGCCGGGGGTGGCCGAGGTCGAATCGCTGTCCGATGAGAACCAGTAACCGCGGATGAAAACCACCCTGGATATCGATGACCAGCTACTGGAAGAGGCTCGGCGGATCACCGGCGTCTCCGGGAAGGCAGCACTGGTGCGCGAGGGCCTGATAGCTCTGATCGAACGTGAGAGTGCAAGGCGACTGGCTCGCCTGGGAGCCACCGAGCCACAACTGAAGGGTGTTCCCCGGCGACAGTCCGATCCGGCATGATCCTGGTTGATATTTCAACCTGAACCGATCATCTGTACGCCGGGGACGAGGAACCGGTTGCGTTGCTGAATAGCGCCCGAGCCCTGTCGCGCCCGTTCGTCGTAGGTGAGTTAGCCTGCGGTAACCTGTGCAACAGGGAAGAGGTGCACCCTGTTTGGTGAACTACCCCGGTTCCGGCGTCACGCTTCGTCCAGTGACCAGTCCTGGAGTTATAGGTCTGCGAAGATCTCGAATCGCTCCCTTACGATGTTCATCGCCAGTTGAAGCGACAGTATCAAAATGTTGCTTGACGGCAACTATCCCATGACCTAAAGTTTACAAAAAATATAGCGACATCCAAATTTTGTAAACTTGGGAGGTGCCCACCGTGATCGGAGAACGCATTCTGCAGGCGAGAAAAGCCGCGGGCCTCTCGATGCGAGCCCTCGCGGAAAAGGCGAATATATCCGCGATGGCGATCTCAAAGTACGAGAGCAACAAATCCACCCCCTCATCCAGAGTGCTGATGTCGCTTGCTAATGCGCTCGGTGTCCGTGTGGAATATTTCTTTCGAACTGCAAAGGTACAATTGAAAGATCTCGAATACCGCAAGCATTCAAAGTTGCCCCGGAAAACCCTTGAACAAATCAAGGGCGATGTTATCGAGCAGGTCGAGCGATTTCTGGAACTGGAAGAGTTCCTGCCAGTCAGCCCCGTCGAACCCTTCAAACTTCCAGAAGAACTCCCGTTCATTGGAAGCTACGATGACATTGAGGACGCGGCGAGTGTCGTCAGGCACGCCTGGGGTCTGGGTGATAACCCGATTCCGGATCTTATCGATACCCTGGAAGAGAAGGGTGTTTTGGTCTTTCAGTCCAATGCGCTGCATGAAGAAAAATTCGACGGGCTCGCGGCGGAAGTGAATGGCAAGCCGGTTGTCGTGGTGGGCCGGGACTGGCCGGGAGATCGTCAACGCTTCACTCTGGCACACGAATTGGGCCATCTGGTTCTGAAGGACCGAATGGCGGAAGACCTGGATGAGGAAAAGGCAGCCAATCGCTTTGCCGGCGCATTCCTGGTGCCGGCTTCGGAAGTCTACAAAGAACTGGGCAATAAAAGAAACCGACTGGAGCCAGTCGAGCTTTGTGTCCTGAAAACCGCCTATGGTTTAAGTATGCAGGGCTGGTTGCACAGGGCGACTGATCTGAAAGTTTTGACCAAGTCAGCATCCGCCAATATGTGGAAGCTTTTTGCGATGAAGAAATGGAGGAAGAAGGAACCTGTCGAGTACCCCTCAGAAAAACCGAAGCTGTTTATGCAACTCGTATTTCACGCTTGCGCCGAAGACCTGGTCAGCGAATCAAAGGCTGCGGAGTTGCTGGGCAAGTCGCTGTCGGAATTCAGAACCATAAGGAACGTGGAACTCTGTGAGCCGCAAGCTGCTAATCAGTGATGCCAATATTCTCATTGACATAATCGTCGGCGGACTGTTGGACGAACTGTTCAGGCTTGACTACGAGTTCGGCCTGCCTGATGTTTTGTTTGAGTACGAGCTACGGGAGAATCATGTGGATCTGCCGGATAAAGGATTACAGGTGATAGAACTGGAGGCCGCGGCAGTCGAAGACACGGGCAGTTTATATGTGCGGCACCGCAGCTCAGGTGTGAGTCTCAATGATTGTATGGCGCTGGCTCTGGCGAAGCAGGAAGGTTGCGCACTGTTAACAGGGGATGCCGCGCTGCGGCAGGTGTCGGCGCTGGAAGCGGTCGAAGTCCGGGGAACGCTTTGGCTGGTTGATGAACTGATGGCAGCCAATTTAATCACCATTGATCGGGTAGTCCAGGCGTATGATGCGATGCGGGCAGACGGTAGCCGTCTGCCATGGAATGAAGTAGACGCGCAAATCAGAAAATTCAGGAACAGGT
>CAYSRA010000008.1:0-47768 GCA_964433205.1 uncultured Thiohalobacter sp.
AGATCAATCGAGTCTGACCCCTTTGAAATTTCGGGTGTTAGTTCTGCAGGACCTGGTCTTCGCCTTCGGTGCGGGCGATGATGACGGCGCCGCAGGAGTCGCTGAAGACGTTGACGGAGGTACGGAACATGTCGAGGATGCGGTCGACGGCGAGGATCAGACCGATGGCCTCGGCGGGCAGGCCGATGGTGGCGAGGATGATGGTGATGGCGACCAGGCTCGCGGCGGGGATGCCGGCGACACCGATCGAGGTCAGCAGGGCCACCAGCACTACAGTGAACTGCGTCACCAGGTCCAGTTGCAGGCCGTAGGCCTGGGCGATGAACATGGCGGCGACGCATTCGTACAGGGCCGTGCCGTCCATGTTGACGGTGGCGCCCAGTGGCAACACGAAGCTCGCGGTGCGGTTGGAGACTTTCGCGTTGTCACGCACACATTCCATGGTCAGGGGCAGGGTCGCGGATGAGGACGCGGTCGAGAAGGCCGTGAGCAGCGCCGGCATCATGGCCTGGAACTGTTTTACCGGATTGACCCGGCCGACCAGCGACAACATCAACGGCAGCGTAACAAACAGGTGGAAGGCCAGTGCCAACAGTACGCTGAGCGTGAAACTTCCCAGCGTGAAGGCGAGCTGGTTGAGTTGTTCGGCGTCGATGCTGGCGACGGTCTTTGCCACCAGTCCGAACACGCCGATCGGCGCGAACTTCATGATCAGCCCGGTCATCAGCATCATGATGTCGGCGACGCCGGACCAGAAGCGGGAAATAATGTCACCGGCCTCGCGGTCGATGCGGGTGAGAAAATAACCGAACAGCAGGCTGAAAAAGATCAGCCCGAGCATCTGCCCGTTGGCCGCAGCGGCGACGACATTGGGCGGAATCATGCTAAGGAACACGCCGGTCAGGTCGGCGGCACTGCGCCCCTGCACCTTCTGCGCAGCTTCGGCCGCCGCGACCTCGCTCAGACCAAGGACTTCACGCGCCGGCTGTCCGTCGATGATGCCCGGTGTCATCAGGTTGACGAACATCAGGCCGACCACGATCGCCAGCAGGCTGGTGACCATGTAGAACAGCAGCGTCTTGCCGCCGAGCCGTCCCAGCCCGTGGGTATTACCGATTCCCGCAACACCGGTGATAATACTCGACACGATCAGCGGCACGATGACCATCTTCAGCGCGTTCATAAACAACGCGCCGGTAAACTCGTACACCGGGAACAGCGTGACGCCGAAAACACCCCCGTCCATCCCGCTCAGACGGCCGGCGATCACCGCCAGCACCAGGGCAATCAGTATCTGCCAGTGCAGCTGGAGGCGCAGCATGCGAGCGAGACTTACTCGCTGGCCTGCGGAATGATGATCTCGGCGCGGGTACGCAGATCCCTGACCAGGGTCTCCAGCACCAGCGTGCGGTACATGTTCTCGTAGCCGCGTTCCATCTGTTTACGCTGCTCCGGTTCGAGTTCGGCCGGGTCACCATCCTTGACAGCGGTAAGACGAATCAGCGCATAGTCGCCATTGGACAGTGCGAAGCTGTAGTCGACCGGTTTGCCATCCTGCGGACGCGCCAGCGTAAATACCTTGCGCATCACTTCCGGATTGAAACCGGCGGCGGTGCGCATTACACCTTCCGCTTTCCGGAACGCGTAGTAGTCCTGATTGTTTAGCGCCTCCAGCGTGGCGCCTTCAGCCAGTTGTGCGGCAAGCTGTTCACCACGCTTGCGCGCCTCCTGCGCTGCCAGTTCGTGCTTCAGGCGCGCCACTATCTGGTCGCGCACCTCTTCCAGCGGCGCCTGGTGTTCCGGCTGACGCTCCTCGACGCGCAGCACGATCACGTCGTCGGGACCGACTTCGATCGGCTCACTGTTGTTGCCACCCTCGAGCACGTCCTCGGAGAATGCCGCCGCGCGCACTTTCGGATACTGACCGATGCCGGGACCGCCATTGGCGTCGATCCAGTCGCTGGTGTGAATTTCCAGGCCCAGCGCCTCGGCCGCCGCGTCCAGTGAATCGGAGTTCTCGTAGCTGAGATCGGTCAGCCGTTCGAGTTGTTCGTAGAACAGGTCGTCGATCTTTTCCTGCTTCATCTCGCGAACCAGTTCGTCACGCGCTTCGTCGAGTGGCGGGATTTTACTGCCGCGAATACCGGTCAGCTTGATGATATGGAACCCGAACTGGGTGCGAACCGGGTCAGAGATATCGCCCTCTTCCATGCCGAATACCGTGTTGTCGAATGCCGGCACCATGTCGCCACTGCTGAAGAAGCCCAGGTCACCGCCCTTCTGCGCCGACCCCGGATCATCGGAGTGTTTCTTCGCGAGCTCGGCGAAATCGGCGCCGGCAGCCAGCTGTGCGCGAATGTCTTCAGCTTCCGCACGCGCTTTTGCGACCGTTTCCTCGTCCGCGTCGGACGGCACTGAAATAAGGATGTGGCTGGCCCTGCGCTGCTCCTTGGTTTTCAGCGATGCCTTGCGTTGTTCGTAGAACGACTCAAGCTCGGCCTCGTCAACGTCCAGCGAATCAGCGAGTTTTTCGCCGGTCAGGCGCACGTAGGAGAGCTTCACACGCTCCGGCACCATAAAGTCATCGGCGTGTTTTTGATAGTACTCGCGGATCTGCTCCTCGCTGACTTCGACCGTTGATTCAAACGGCTTTGCCGATACGATCAGGTAGGCAAAATCCCGCTTCTGGTTTTGCAGGCTGTAAGCGCGGTTCAGTTCCCCCGGGGTTACGAAGGTGGTACCCGCCAGGCCGCTCAGCAACTGGTCGGCCAGCAGGCTGCGGCGGATTTCATTTTCAAACTCGGAAACACTCTGTCCACGCGAGCGGATGATATCCCGGTACTTCTGCTCGGAAAACTTGCCGTCTTGCTGGAATGCCGGTACTTCGTGGATCTGTGCGGCAAGCAGCGCGTCACTGATCACCAGGCCATTGTCACGGGCGGCCTGTAATATCAGTTCACGACTGATCAGGCTGTCCAGCGCCTGTTTGCGGATCTGTTTTTCGTCGAGCAGGGCAGGATCAAAGGCGTCGCCCATCATTTCCTGCAGGCGGGTGCGCTGCTGCTGGTAGGCTTCCTGGAGTTCGCGCGGGGTAATCTCCACGTCGTTGACCTTTGCGGCATAGACGCGGCTCTTGTCCTGCAGGTAGGAACCCAGCCCAAACAGGGCAAAGGTCATGATCACCAGGCCAATGATGACCCAGCCCAACCAGCCCATGACCCTTTCACGAAACGCTTGCAACATAGCTGAATCCCGCTAACTGTAATCTTGTTTTTTGAAAAGAAGGCGCATTATAACGCCTGAAAAGAAAAACGGGCGCCCGAATGGACGCCCGTTCTACTTAAGGTGGCGGAGCGGACGGGATTCGAACCCGCGACCCCCGGCGTGACAGGCCGGTATTCTAACCAGCTGAACTACCACTCCATGAACAAACTCTCTTGGTGGGTGCTGAGGGAATCGAACCCCCGACATTCGCCTTGTAAGGGCGACGCTCTCCCAGCTGAGCTAAGCACCCCAGGAAAGCGCGCTAGTTTACGGCATCCTTGAACGCTTTACCAGCCTTGAACGCGGGCGTATTGGACGCCTTGATCTGGATGGTTTCACCGGTCTGGGGATTGCGTCCGGCACGCGCGGCACGGGCGCGAACTTCAAAGGTGCCAAAACCCACAAGCGTGACAGAATCACCCTTACGCAGCGTTTCGGTAATGGTGTCAATCACGGCATCGACAGCCCGTGTTGCGTCCGCCTTGGACAGATCTGCGGAGCTTGCAACGGCGTCAATCAGTTCGGCTTTATTCATCGAGTTTGGCCCTCAACATCTTTAAGTTGTAAATTATACTTCAATTCGCGCACCGGGACTCGAACCTTGCAGTTCAAACCCTGCTAAAGAAAGGCCAATTCCGGAGCCCCCGAGCGCCCGCCCGGTTTTATACCAAGTGTATTACGGACGCGTCAAATAAAAAGCCCGCCATCTGCGTAAAAGATGCCCGATTACGCAGATGGCGGGCTAAATACAGACAGAATGTCAGTGAGTACGGAGCGCCTTGCCCTTTCCGCCGGGTTTGGCTTTTTCCTTGATCTTGTCACCGGACTTCTCGTCCGCCTTGCCGGCAAGCGGCACCGGCGGATGCTGAAGCGCGAGTTCCAGCACTTCGTCAATCCACCTGACGGGACGAATATCCAGCTTGTCCTTGACGTTCTTGGGAATTTCCGCGAGATCCTTGCGGTTCTCTTCCGGAATCAGCACCGTGGTAATTCCGCCACGATGCGCCGCAAGCAGCTTTTCCTTGAGTCCACCGATGGGCAGCACTTCGCCGCGCAGGGTGATCTCACCGGTCATGGCGACGTCGGCGCGCACCGGGATGCGCGTCAGTGCGGACACCAGCGCCGTGCACATACCGACACCGGCACTCGGACCGTCCTTGGGCGTGGCACCTTCCGGCACGTGCACGTGGATGTCGTACTTCTGGTAGAAGTCTTCCTCGATACCCAGCGTCTCGGCACGGCTGCGTACCACCGTGGTGGCCGCCTGGATCGACTCCTGCATCACGTCACCGAGCTGGCCGGTATGGATCAGCCGGCCCTTGCCGGGCACGATGGTGGACTCAATGCTCAGCAACTCGCCGCCGACCTCGGTCCACGCCAGGCCGGTGACCTGACCGATCTGATCGTGCTCTTCCGCCAGTCCGTAACGGAAACGGCGCACACCCAGATACTTGTCCAGGTTCCGTGGTGTCACGGAGACCTTCTTCTTGCTGCCTTTGGACAACAACAGTTCCTTGACCACCTTGCGGCAGATCTTGGCGATTTCGCGTTCCAGGTTACGCACACCCGCCTCGCGGGTGTAGAAACGTACGATGTCGCAGATCGCCTTCTCGCTGACAGAAATCTCGTCTTCCTTGAGACCGGCATTCTTGATCTGCTTGGGCAGCAGGTAACGGATCGCAATATTGACCTTTTCGTCCTCGGTGTAACCCGGGATGCGGATCACTTCCATGCGGTCCAGTAACGGGCCGGGGATGTTCAGCGAGTTGGAGGTCGCCACGAACATCACGTCGGAAAGATCAAATTCCACTTCCAGGTAGTGATCGCCGAAAGTCGAGTTCTGTTCCGGGTCCAGCACTTCCAGCAGCGCAGAAGACGGATCGCCACGGAAGTCCATGGACATCTTGTCGATCTCGTCGAGCAGGAACAGCGGGTTGCGCACACCGACCTTGGACAGGTTCTGGATGATCTTGCCCGGCAGCGAACCGATGTAGGTGCGGCGGTGACCACGGATCTCCGCCTCGTCGCGCACACCACCCAGTGACATGCGGGTAAACTTGCGGTTGGTGGCGCGCGCGATAGAGCGACCCAGCGAGGTCTTGCCGACCCCGGGCGGACCCACCAGGCACAGGATCGGGCCTTTCAGCTTGCGTACGCGCTGCTGGACCGCAAGGTATTCAAGAATACGTTCCTTGACCTTGTCGAGACCGTAGTGGTCCTCGTCGAGCACCTTCTGGGCGCGCGCCAGGTCGTGGCGGATCTTGGTGCGCTTCTTCCAGGGCACGCTGACCAGCCAGTCGATGTAGTTACGCACCACGGAAGCCTCGGCGGACATCGGCGACATCATCTTGAGCTTGTTCAGCTCGGACAAGGCCTTCTCTTTCGCTTCCTTGCTCATGCCCGCCTTCTCGATCTTCTCCTGAAGCTCGTCGACCTCGTTGGGCACATCGTCCATGTCACCCAGTTCCTTCTGGATGGCCTTCATCTGTTCATTGAGATAGTACTCGCGCTGGCTCTTCTCCATCTGCTGCTTGACGCGGCCACGGATACGCTTTTCGATCTGCAGGACGTCGATCTCGCCCTCGATCATGCCCATCAGGTGTTCCAGGCGCTGTCGCACGTCCTCGATTTCGAGGATGCGCTGCTTCTCGTCCAGTTTGAGCGCCATGTGCGCGGCGATGGTGTCGGCCAGGCGACCGGGTTCGTCGATACCCGACAGCGAGGTCAGGATCTCCGGCGGGACCTTCTTGTTCAGCTTCACGTACTGGTCGAACAGGGTCAGCAGCGAACGCATCAGCACGTCGACCTCGCGCTCGCCGGCCTGCTCGCCCTGGCCCAGCAGCTTGACCTGGGCCGAAAAGAATTCATCGGTGGTCTCGAACTTCACCACGCTGGCGCGCTCGGAACCCTCGACCAGCACCTTGACGGTACCGTCGGGCAGTTTCAGCAGCTGCAGAATGGTGGACAGCGTTCCGATCTCGTGTATGTCTTCTACCTGCGGATCATCGACTTCGGCGCTTTTCTGTGCGACCAGAAGAATCCGCTTGTCATCATCCATCGCGGCTTCCAGCGCGTGAATGGACTTCTCGCGCCCGACAAACAATGGGATGACCATGTGGGGGTAAACGACGACATCCCGCAACGGAAGAACCGGAACCACGGCTGTCGATTCGGTGCTGGTTGCTTCAGGGGTGTTTTTACTGTGCTCCATTGGAGAGTACCTCAGTATCCGGTTCTGATCAGGGGAGCACTAACTACAGAGAGGGCTCCCGGCAATTTGATATGGGGACCACCGCAAGACATTTCAATGGCGGTTTGGTGTCCCTGGTAGAATTTCTGCAAGAAACAAGCCATGGCATGAATCCATGGCTGCCGGCGATACGTGGCGTGTTCTGCCAGTATAGTTTGTCTGCCGGCAGGTGCTGCCGGAGCCTGCGGCCAAACGGCTGCCAGCCCCGCGCAGGGTGGACGGAAAAAATGGCGTCAGTCCGAAGCAGCCCGCTGCTCCGGCTCGGAGTCGTAGACCAGGTAGGGGTCAGATTCACCGGCAATGGCGCGTTCATCGACCACAACCTTCTGTACGTTCTCCAGCGACGGCAACTCATACATGGTATCCAGCAGGACATGCTCCATGATGGTTCTCAGACCACGGGCGCCGGTCTTTCGTTCCATGGCCTTGCGGGCCACAGCGAGCAGCGCGCCCTCGCGGAACTCGATCTCGGCACCTTCCATGTCAAACAGCTTGGCGTACTGCTTGGTCAGCGCATTCTTGGGCTCGGTCAGGATACGCACCAGCGCGTCCTCGTCCAGCTCTTCCAGCGTGGCGACCACCGGCAGACGGCCGACGAACTCGGGGATCAGGCCGAACTTTATCAGGTCTTCCGGTTCCACGTCGTAGAGGATTTCGCCGACATTGACGTCCTCGTCGTGGGTCTTGACCTCGGCCGAGAAGCCGATGCCGCCCTTCTCGGAACGGCCCTTGATGATCTTTTCCAGCCCGGCAAAGGCGCCACCGACGATAAACAGGATGTTCGAGGTGTCGACCTGCAGAAACTCCTGCTGCGGATGCTTGCGTCCGCCCTGCGGCGGCACCGAGGCGACCGTGCCCTCGATCAGCTTCAGCAGTGCCTGCTGCACGCCCTCGCCCGACACGTCACGGGTGATGGAGGGGTTGTCCGACTTGCGCGATATCTTGTCGATCTCATCGATGTAGACAATGCCGGTCTGGGCCTTGTCGACGTCGTAGTCACACTTCTGCAGCAGCTTCTGGATGATGTTCTCGACGTCCTCGCCCACGTAGCCGGCCTCGGTCAGCGTGGTCGCATCGGCGATGGTAAACGGCACATTCAACAACCGCGCCAGCGTTTCCGCCAGCAGGGTCTTGCCGGAACCGGTCGGTCCGATCAGCAGGATGTTGCTCTTGGACAGTTCAACTTCGTCCTTGTGGCCGGCGGCCTCAAGACGCTTGTAATGGTTGTAGACGGCAACCGAGAGCACCTTCTTGGCGTTCTTCTGCCCGATGACGTACTCGTTGAGCACATCGTTGATTTCCTGCGGGGTCGGCAGCTTGTTGCTGCCGCTGGCGGTCTTCTCCTGCATTTCTTCACGAATGATGTCATTGCAGAGTTCGACGCACTCGTCGCAGATGAAAACGGACGGTCCCGCAATCAGCTTGCGCACCTCGTGCTGGCTCTTTCCGCAGAAAGAACAGTACAGCAGTTTTCCGTCGTCGCCCTTACCATTTCGATCGTTATTCATACTCGATGTCCCGACTCGCGGCTCCCTTTGCCTGTATAAGCGGCAGATTCCCGGCCGCCTGAATACTCGGACTGCCGTGAAAACAGTGAGTTCCTATTCAACTACGTACCCGCACCGCTGACAAGTGTTCCCGGCGGGAATCTACGGTTTTTAAACCGGCAGCAGGCTTCAGGATTCCTTGCCTTCCTGGGCAGCGGCCGATTCCTTGCGCGATACCAGAATCTCGTCGATCAGACCGTAATCCTTCGCATCCTGGGCACCGAGGAAGTTGTCCCGGTCTGTATCGGTCTGGATCTGCTCCATCGACTGACCCGTGTGGTTGGCCAGAATCCTGTTCAGGCGCTCGCGTACCAGCAGGATTTCACGGGCGTGAATATCGATATCCGTCGCCTGCCCCTGGAAACCGCCCAGCGGCTGGTGAATCATCATGCGCGAATGCGGCAGGCAGAAACGTTTGCCCTTGGCGCCACCGGCCAGCAGGATGGCGCCCATGCTCGCCGCCTGGCCGATGCACATGGTGCTCACGTCCGCCTTGATGAACTGCATGGTGTCATAAATTGCCAGCCCGGCAGTCACAGAACCACCGGGGGAATTGATATAGAGATGAATATCCTTGTCGGGATTCTCGGATTCCAGGAACAGCAACTGCGCCACGATGACGTTCGCCATGTAGTCCTCGACCGGACCGACCACGAACACCACGCGTTCCTTGAGCAGGCGCGAGTAGATATCGTAGGCGCGTTCACCGCGCGCGGTCTGCTCGATCACCATGGGAACGAGATTCAAAGCCTGGATATCTCCACCGCCGTTGATCATGCTATCTGACATTCAGTTGCTTCCTTTGTAGATTCAGGCAGAGCCGCCAGCGGCCTGCTGCAAGAGTTCCTCGAAAGTCGTGGATTTCTCCTCGACTTGCGCCTGGCCCATTACCCACTCGACCACGGTTTCTTCCATGATGAGGGTTTGTACACCGGACAGCATTTCCTGATTGCTGTAGTACCACTGCACGACTTCCTCGGGATTCTCGTAGGACTGTGCCATGTCCTCGATCATCTGGCGCACGCGATCGGGATCGACGGCCAGCTGGTTACGCTGGATGATCTCCGAAATCAGCAGCCCCAGCGACACGCGCCGCCGCGCTTCATCCTCGTAGCGACTGCGGTCGCCCCCTGCATCGGCACCGGCACTGTCTTTCTTGACCAGCGCATCGATCTCGCTGTCCAGCAATGCCGCCGGAACGTCCAGATCGGCCTTTTCCAGCAGGGCATCGAACACCTGTGACTTGATCCGGGTCTTGATCGCGGCGTCCAGTTCACGGCGCATGTTCTTGCGCACTTCCTCGCGCAGGGCTTCGAGACCGCCGTCGCCGACGCCAAAGGCGCGCGCGAACTCATCGTCCAGTTCCGGCAGGGTCGGCTCGGAAACGCTGTGCACGGTGATAGCGAATTTCGCGGTCTTGCCCGCCACCTCGGCTGAACCGTAGTCCTCCGGGAAAGTGACTTCGATAGTCTTGCTGTCGCCGGCGCTGACGCCGATGAGCTGCTCCTCGAAGCCGGGGATCATCGACCCGCTGCCCAGTTCCAGCGGCACATTCTTCGCCGCATTGCCGCTGAACGGCTGACCATCGATTGTACCCTCAAAATCGATCTCGACACGGTCACCCTCCGCGGCGGGACGCTCGACCGCGGTCCAGGTGACACGCTGCTGACGCAGCTTGTCGAGCATTTTCTCGACCTCCGCCTCATCGACTTCGGCGACCGGGCGTTCGATCTTCAGTTCGCCCAGGTCAGGCACATCGATATCCGGGTACACCTCGAAGATCGCCACGTATTCCAGTTCTTCACCGCTGCGGTTGCGCGTCTGCTCAATGCTCGGTTCGCCGGCGGGCTTGAGATTTTCCTGCTGCAGGGCCTGCTCGTAGGTCGAGGCGATCAGTTCCGCGGCCGTTTCCTGGCGCACCTGTGATTCGTAGCGCTTCTTTACCACGCTGAGCGGCACCTTGCCGGGACGGAAGCCGTCCAGACGTACCGAGCGGGAAAGCTGCTGGAGCTTACTGGCCACCTGCTGGTCCATCTGTTCCGCCGGGATCTGCACCGTCATACGGCGTTCCAGCCCACTGGTTGTTTCAACAGAAACTTGCATGTCGTTACCTCAAAAAAAACGTGAAATCGATATTGTTAAGCGTTTTGATCCCCGCACACCCAGATCGTAGCAATTGCGGCGGAACATAAAACCGTTGTAATTCTGGTGCGAAAGGAGAGACTCGAACTCTCACGGGTTACCCCACTGGAACCTAAATCCAGCGCGTCTACCAATTCCGCCACTTTCGCGACGTGCGCCAAGTTACTGATTATTCAAGGCCGCGACATCAACAAGTGATTATACGGGTTTGGAAAATTGAGTATAACCCCAAAAGATATCAGGGAAATAAAAAACCCGCGCAAGCGCGGGTTCGGATTGGTGGGCCGTGAGCGACTCGAACGCTCGACCAAGAGATTAAGAGTCTCCTGCTCTACCAACTGAGCTAACGGCCCGGAACAAACCTGTAATGGGGCGAGCGACCGGGATCGAACCGGCGACCACAGGAGTCACAATCCTGTGCTCTACCAACTGAGCTACGCCCGCCATCAACTGCTAAAAACTCATCCTGTCTGGCGCCCCGGAGAGGATTCGAACCCCTGACCCACGGCTTAGAAGGCCGTTGCTCTATCCGACTGAGCTACCGGGGCAAAAACTCGAACCACCGATCCCTGTCTGACGCCTCAGACAGCACGCAATTGGTCGGGGCAGAGAGATTCGAACTCCCGACATCCTGCTCCCAAAGCAGGCGCGCTACCAGACTGCGCTATGCCCCGCATCTCGGCAGCACCGGATGGGCGGGCGATAATACGGTTCCATCCCACCAGCGTCAACGGCCGAAGCCCGAAAGTATACCAGAAAATTTTCCCTGCGCTTGTCCGGTTGCAACGCGCATGCGAGAATCGCCGCCCTTCCCGCAGCGAAGCCAGGAACCGGAATTTTTCATATGAGCGCCCGCATTATCGACGGAAAAGCCGTTGCAGCCACTATTCGCCAGCAGGCGAAGGACACCATCGACGCCCGTCTGGCCGCCGGCAAACGACGCCCGGGACTGGCCGTTATCCTGGTTGGCGCCGACCCGGCTTCCGAGATCTATGTGCGCAACAAGCGCGCCGCCTGCGAAGAGGTGGGACTGCTGTCGCGTTCCTGGGATCTGCCGGAAGACACCACGGAAACGGCGCTGCTGGAACTGATCGATATTCTCAACGAGGACGATGCAATCGACGGCATCCTGGTCCAGCTGCCGTTACCGGAACAGATCAGCACCCAGACGATTCTCGAGCGCATCCAGCCTGACAAGGACGTGGACGGCTTTCACCCCTACAACATCGGCCGCCTCGCGGTACGCAAGCCGCAGCTGAGACCCTGTACGCCGCGCGGCATCATCACCCTGCTCGACAGCATCGGCGAGACCTACCACGGCCGCGAAGCGGTGGTGGTAGGCGTGTCCAATCATGTCGGCCGGCCGATGGCGCTGGAACTGCTGCTGGCGGGTGCGACGGTGACCTGCTGTCACCGCTTTACCCGCGACCTGGAGGGGCACGTGCGTGCCGCGGAGATCCTGGTGGTGGCGGCCGGAAAACCGGGGCTGGTCCCCGGAGAATGGATACGCCCCGGCGCCACCGTGGTCGACGTCGGCATCCACCGCACCGAAAACGGTCTGATCGGCGATGTCGGTTTCGAGGCGGCAAAAGAACGAGCGGCGTGGATTACGCCGGTGCCGGGCGGCGTGGGTCCGATGACGGTCGCCACCCTGATACAAAACACCGTGTTCGCGGCGGAAGAACTGCACGACTGAGCCGCAACGCGCACTCAGACAAGATCGAGCCGCGGCTGCGGCGATTCCAGTATTTCCTCGACCGCACGAGGCATGGCGATACAGTGCCCCTGCCCGAAATCCACACCCAGCGCCGCGAGGCAGTCACGGACTTCCTGCGTTTCGATAAATTCGGCAATGGTGCGCACGCCAACCGCGTGCCCGATATCGTTGATCGCCCTGACCATGGCGGCGTCCACCGCGCTGACGGTCATGTTGCGAACGATACTGCCGTCGATCTTGATGTAGTCGATTTCCAGCCCCTTGAGATACCCGAACGCGCTCAGACCGCTGCCAAAATCATCCAGCGCAAACCGGCACCCCAGCGCCCGCAACCGCTTGATCGCCTCACCGATGGTGCGCAGATTGGAAATCACCGACGATTCGGCAATCTCGAAACAGATGCGGCTGGCCGGAATGGCCGCGGTGGCCAGCCGGCGTTCGAGGAAGTCGACGAAGCCCTGGTCAATCAGCGAGGTGCCACAGAGGTTGATCAGAACATTCGCCTGGTCGGTCAGCAGCGTGCCCCGGTCCAGTAAGCGCATAACCGCATCGACAACCCATTCATCGATGCGGGTCATCAGGTGGTAGCGCTCGGCGGCGGGAAGAAATGCCATGGGCAATATTTCACTGCCATCGCGGCCACGCATTCGCAGCAGGATTTCATAGTGTGCCGGCCGCCCGCTGTTTTCCCCCGTCAAGGCGACAATAGGCTGATACAGCAAATAGAAACGTTCCTCGTCGAGCGCGCTGCGGATTTCCGTGACCCAGTTCATTTCACCGCGACGCTGGTTGACTTCCGCGTCCGTGGGTTCAAACAGGTGGACACGGTTGCGCCCTCCATCCTTGGCCGCATAGCAGGCAATATCGGCTGCACTCATCAGTTCAGACACGGAATGGCTCTGTGCCGTGATCGCCACCACTCCGATGCTGGCGCCGATCTCGAAACTGCGTTCACCGAACAGGAAACGGAACCCACGCACCGCGCTACGAATGTTCTCGGCAATCCGCACCGCCTGCTCGGCACTGCAATGCGTGAGCAG
Organism: uncultured Thiohalobacter sp.; assembly: GCA_964433205.1. Classification (GTDB taxonomy): domain Bacteria; phylum Pseudomonadota; class Gammaproteobacteria; order DSM-19610; family DSM-19610; genus Thiogranum. Next base: position 12,961 of record CAYSRA010000008.1, read on the forward strand.
TACACCGAACTCATCACCGCCGAGGCGCGCCAGCACGTCCGCCTCACGCACCTGGCGCTGCAAAAGCGCCGATAATTGCCGCAACAACTCGTCACCCGCGCTGTGTCCGCAAACATCGTTGACGACCTTGAACTGGTCGAGATCGATATAGCACATGGCGTGCTGGAGATCCGCGCTCTGCGCACTTTCCAGCAAGCGCTCCAGCTGCGCCTCGAATTCGCGGCGATTGAACAGGCCGGTGAGCGGATCGTGGCTGGCCTGAAACGACAACTGCCTCGCCAGCTTGCGCGCCTGCCCCACGTCGTGGAACACCATAACGACACCGGTCAACTCCCCCTCCGGGCTGCGAATCGGCGCCGCCGAATCGGCGATGGCGACCTGCTCGCCATCATGGCGCAGTAACAGCTTGTGACCGCCTTCGGCAATGCGCTCGCCGCTGGCCAGGCACAGCTCCACCGGGTTGGTCAGCAGGGCACCGCTGTCCTCATCGACCAGGCGCATGATCTTGCCCAGTGGCGTGCCGCGAATCTCGTCAAGCGGACAGCCGAGCAAGTCCTCGGCGATGGGATTCATGTACTCGATGCGCCCCCTCGGGTCCGTGGTGATGACAGCGTCGCCGATAGAGTGCAACGTGACTTCAGCCTGGTCCTTCTGTCGCTGCAGCGCCTGCTCGGACGCCACGGCACGCGCCAGCGCCCGGTGCAGTTCTTCTTTCTGCCTGAGTGAATAATCCAGCGCTTCATTGATAAAGCGCCCCAGATAGCCAAACTCGTCATTGCGCGTTTCGTCGAACCGCACCCGCTCATCGCCGGAAGAAAAGGCCTGGGCGGTACCGATCATTTTCCGGAACGGCTTGCTCAGCACCAGGTCCAGCACCCGTTGAAGCACCAGCCCGAACAACAGAAACAGCCCGCCCATGCCGAGCAGTAACTGTTTTCGGCTTTCCGCAACTTGCAAATCGATCGAGGGGAGGTAGAGTGTGATCGTCACGGGGCCCGGCGCGGGGTCGCCGGCATTCGCCAGCCACACCGGGCGGGTGTACTGCATGGCTGTGTCGGGGATCCGGCCGTACTTCAACTCACGCCCGTCTGCCGCGATACGCAGGCCCTCGACAATCCCGGAAGCTGATCGCAGGCGCTCGGCCAGTCTGGCAAGCTCCTCGATATCGCCGACCGGCCGTTCGAGAAATTCCTGGTACAGACCGGCCATGAACCGGTCCACCACGGCCTGCTGGCGCTGGATGATCTGGTCTTCACGCCCGTTGAGCATGACCATCACCACCATCAGGCCGATGACCACCATGCCCCAAAAGACAATACCGGTCACACGAACCGGCAAGGTACGAAAATCCCTGGTATTTCCTTCAGTCATAACGGGCCCGCAACAGCCGCACAGCTGACGCGGCTGATTCCTTCCGTGAGAGCGGCCAACCCGCCCCGGGCTTTAAGGAATTCACCATCCTGCCATCGTGCCGGTACAAGCCGGTATTGCACACCTGGAATCCCGGGGATCCCGGCTTGCGCCAGTATGACGCAACATGGATCAGTCAGAAACGCCGCGAGTCGTTGGCGGTGGCCTAGGCCCGACGCCAGCGGGTGCCGTCCGCGCTATCTTCCAGCTCGATACCCATCTCCGTCAGCTGGTCGCGAAGGCGGTCGGCCTCGGCCCAGTCACGCCGCTCGCGGGCGGCCTCACGCTGAGCGACGAGTTCGTCGATCATGGCATCGTCCGCCGCCTCGCCAGCGGCCGTTTCACCGCGCAGGTAGGCCTCGGGATCCGATTGCAACAGGCCCAGCCGCCCGCCCAGCTGGCGCAGCGTGGCGACCAGGGAATCCAGCTGACTGTCGCCGGCATCGCGGCTGCGGTTGACGGCTCGGGCCAGGTCGAACAGCACGGCCAGCGCCTCGGGCGTATTGAAATCATCGTTCATCGCCGCCTCGAAGCGCTCGACGTAGCCGGCGACCGGCTCGGCGTCGGGGCTGGTTTCCGTACCCCGCAATGCCGTGTACAGCCGCTGCAGGGCCGCGCGCGCCTTGTCGAGGTTGTCGTCGCTGTAGTGCAATGGGCTGCGGTAGTGGCTGGCGAGAATGAAATAGCGCACTTCTTCCGGTTGGTAACGCGCCAGAACTTCGCGGACGGTAAAGAAATTGCCCAGCGACTTGGACATTTTCTCCTCGTCTACCTGCACGAAACCGTTGTGTATCCAGTAGTTGACGAAGTGTTCGCCGGTCGCCGCCTCGGACTGGGCGATCTCGTTCTCGTGGTGGGGAAACTGCAGATCCATGCCGCCGCCGTGGATATCGAAATGCGCCCCCAGGCACTCGGTGGACATGGCCGAGCACTCGATGTGCCAGCCCGGCCGGCCTTCGCCCCACGGCGACGGCCAGCTCGGCTCGCCGGGCTTGGCGGCTTTCCACAGCACGAAATCCAGCGAGTCGCGCTTGTCTTCGTCCACATCCACGCGCGCACCGGCACGCAGGTCTTCCAGCTTCTTGCCGGAAAGCTGCCCGTAGTGTTCAAAGCGGCTCACCGAATAGTAGATATCGCCGTTTTCGCCCTGGTAGGCATAGCCCTTCTCCAGCAATTTACCGATCATGGCGAGAATTTCGTCCATCGATTCGGTGGCGCGTGGTTCGAAATCCGGCCGCAACACACCCAGCGCGTCGGCATCCTCGTGCATCGCGGCAATGTAGCGATCGGTCAGCGCCTGGATGGACTCTCCTTTCTCCTGCGCGCGACGAATAATCTTGTCGTCGATATCGGTAATGTTGCGCACGTAGGTGACTTCATAGCCCAGACTGCGCAGGTGGCGGACGATCACGTCGAATACCACCAGCACACGCGCGTGACCAAGATGGCACAGGTCGTATACGGTCATGCCGCACACGTACAGGCGCACCTTGCCCGGCTCGATCGGGACGAACTCTTCCTTGCGTCGTGTCAGGGTATTGAACAGTTTCAGCATTCGCTAACGCTCCATTGGCACTGCCGGGCACGTATCGCACCCCCACAGGCGGTTGCTGGCCGCCCGAACCGCGGGCATGTTAACAAAAATTGGTCAGTCGCGCGGAAACCGCTATGATATGCGCTTCAAAAGGGAGTCCCCGCCATGACGCACATTGTTAAAATCCTCCTCGGCACACTGTTATTCTGCACGGCTGCCTATGCAGACACCGGTAACAGTGCGAACAGCAACGGTGACACCGTCACCGTCCATATGCAGACCAGCAAGGGCGAAATTGTGCTGGAACTGGACCGTCGCCGGGCACCGGTCACCGTCAACAATTTTGTGGAATATGCACAGGCCGGCTTTTATGACGGTACCATTTTCCACCGCGTAATCCCCGGCTTCATGATCCAGGGCGGTGGCTTCGAGCCGGGCATGGTCAAAAAACAGACCCGCGCGCCCATCAAAAACGAGTCGCAGAACGGCCTGCGCAATACCACCGGCACCATCGCCATGGCGCGCACCCGCAACCCGGATTCCGCCACCGCACAGTTCTTCATCAACACCAACGACAACACCAACCTGGACTACCCCTCGCAGGGCGGCTATTGCGTGTTTGGCAAGGTCGTCAAGGGCATGGACGTGGTCAGAACCATCGAGAATGCCCGCCGCGGCAGACGCGGCAGGTTCGCGGATGTCCCCGTCGAGGACATTATTATTGAAAAAGTAACGGTGGAAGAACCCGCCGCCACATCAACAGCGCCCAGGGCACCCGCTTCCCTGCAAATGCAGTAGATCATCAGGAGACAGATTTTATGAACGTGCGCATGCAGACCAACAAGGGCACTATCGTGCTCGAACTCGATGAAGAAAAAGCCCCCGTTACCGTGGCCAATTTTGTCGAATACGCAAAATCCGGCTTTTATGACGGCACCATTTTCCACCGCGTAATCCCCGGCTTCATGATCCAGGGCGGTGGCTTCGAGCCGGGCATGACGCAAAAGCCCACGCGCGACCCGATCAAGAACGAAGCTGACAACGGACTGAAAAACGAACTGGGCACGATCGCCATGGCGCGCACCCCGGACCCGGACTCAGCCACCGCGCAGTTCTTTATCAATGCCAAGGATAACGGTTTCCTGGACTTCACCGCGCCCAACCCGCAGGGCTGGGGCTACTGTGTATTTGGCAGGGTCGTTGAAGGACTCGATGTGGTACAGGACATCGAAAAGGTCGCCACCGGCAACAGCGGCGGCCACCAGGACGTGCCTGTCGACGACGTAATCATCGAGAAAGTCACCGTCGAAGACTGACCAGCGGCGCCTCCCCGCAACGGGGAGGCATCCCGACTTTGAGCACCCTTTTCATCTCCGACCTGCACCTCGACCCGTCACGCCCGGCGATTGTCGACGGATTCCTGCACTGGCTCGATCAACAGGCCGGCAGTGCCGAAAGCCTTTATATACTCGGGGACCTGTTCGAAGTCTGGATCGGCGACGATGACACCGCGCCGCTATGCCGGCAGGTCAGCAGCGCACTGAAGCACTGCGCCGACGCGGGCACAGCGGTGGCGCTGATGCACGGCAATCGCGACTTCCTGATCGGCGAACGTTTCCTGGCGGCAAGCAGTTGCCGGCTGCTGCCTGACCCGGTGGTGATCGACCTGTACGGCCGCCGCACCCTGCTCATGCACGGGGATCTGCTGTGCAGCGACGACCGGGACTACCAGCGGGTGCGCAACAAGGTGCGCGACCCCGCGTGGCAACAGGCCGTGCTGGCCCGGTCGCCGGATGAACGCCGCGAGCTGGCGTTACAGGCGCGGGCGGAAAGCCGCCAGTCGATACTGGGGAAAAGCCGCGACATCATGGACGTGAATCCGCACACCGTTGCACGGTTCGTGATGCAACACCGTACTGACCTGCTGATACACGGCCACACTCACCGGCCGGGTATCCACCAGACGGAAGGCGATTCGCATCCGTTCACGCGTATCGTACTGGGGGACTGGCACACGACCGGCAGCGCACTGCGTGCGCAAACGGACGGGCAACTGATACTGGAAGACCTGCCGCTGTAGCCGCTCAGGGCGCCAGTGGCTGAAACCGCTCGTAACCTTCTGGCAACACAAACAGCGCGTCATCGACAGGCACATCGCGCTGGTAACGCATCAGCTGGCGGTGCGCACCGTCCGGCGCCCAGGTCACCACCGGCAGCCCCACGCTGACATCAAAATCGGTGGCATACAGGTAACGGGCCAGGAAACAGGGCGTCACGTACTCGGCGGGTGTATTGCCTTTCGAGCGCTGTTGCTGGATCGCCAGCACCCCCGCGAACTCTTCGAAGGCCTGGCGGGCATCATCCAGCAGCCCTTCCACGACAATACTCGAATAACAGGATTTCCCGTCCGCGCGCAGTTCCAGCGTGGTGGAATCCTTACCCTCCAGGCGGGGCGCGTCACTGTCGTGGCTGCGCCGGACCTCGATGGCCAGCGAATCCGGACGCGCGTCGAGCGATCCCTTGCCGTCGATGTTGAGAATGGTACGAGTATCCTCGACGACGTTGTAGATCTGCTTCTCACGCCGGTCGAGCAGCACAAAGTCCACACTGTCGTCGCCTTCGTCGGAGCGCAGATAGCGATCGGTGACGATGTAACGCACTTCCCAGGGATCATTACCGGCTTCCTGCTCCAGGTACCAGAGCACCGTGGCACGCGTTTCCGCGATAATCGGTGAAGCGGTCAGCAACAACGCCGGTAACAGCAGCATAAAACGGAACACCCGACCAACCTGCACACTACAACCTGACACTTTCATCGTTTTTCCTGCCTGCCCTTCTTTGACATCAATTCGAGGTGACGCATTTCACTGTCGCTGAAACCGGCGCGACGACGCGCTTCGTAATGAAACGGCGGTCGCACCACGCCACGCATGTATTCGTCCAGCAATGCGGTGAAAGTCGGCTCGGGGTCGAGCTGACGTTGCGCGCACAAATAATGAAACCAGCGCGTACCGATTTCCACGTGGCCAATTTCATCGCGCAGGATGATCTGCAGCAACGCTATGCTGGCATTATCGCCGACCTGGCGCAGCCGCTCAATCATGCCGGGGGTCACGTCCAGTCCGCGCGCCTCCAGCACCCGCGGCACCAGCGCCATGCGTACCAGCGGGTCGTGCGCGGTGCGTCGCGCGGTGGTCCACAGGCCGTCGTGCGCGTCCAGGTCGCCATAGGCGCAACCGAAGTCGGCCAGCCGCGCCACCAGCAGCCGGAAATGATACGCCTCTTCGGCGGCGACCCGCGCCCAGTCGTGATAATAGCCGGCCGGCAGGCCGCGGAAGCGATACACCGCGTCCCAGGCGAGGTTAATGGCGTTGAATTCAATGTGGGCAATAGCGTGCAGGAATGCAATACGCCCTTCACGACTGGCCAGGCTGCGGCGCGGCAGATCGCGCGGCGCCACCAGCCCGGGGCGCCCGGGCCGCCCGGCGTCGGCAAAGGGCACAGGTTCCCCGCTTGACTCCAGGCTCAGCGTGCCCGCCAGCAGAGCGCTGAATGCCTGCGCAGTCAGCGCCATCTTTTGCTCCGGGTCGGGGCTGTCCAGACAGCGTTTTGCCCAGTCGAACAGGTTGCCGCTCACGGGTCCGTCCGGGCTGGCACCGGCATCGGCGTTCATGGTGTTTTCCATGCCAGCACGATATCACGCACGTTAGTGCCGGTGGGTCCGGTCGACACCAGATCACCGCTGGCTTCCAGGAAAGTACCGGCATCTGCCGCGCGCAAGGCTGCCCCGGCATCGAGACCGGCCAACTCGCCGCGTTCGATACTGCCGCCATCGACCAGCGCACCCGCGTCGTCGGTCGGTCCGTCGCTGCCGTCGGTGCCCAGCGTCAGCAGGCAAGTTCCGGTTTTACCTGCCAACACCATGGCGGCGGCCAGCGCCAGGTGCTGGTTACGACCGCCGCGACCGGGCTGCGGCGGCAGCCGCACCGTGGTTTCCCCGCCCCAGACGTGCAGGCCGGGCTCGGCGTCGACCAGTTCGGCCACCAGCCGCACGCCGGTTTCGGCGGCATCGCCGCACAGCTCCGTATCATGGATCTGCACGCGCAGGCCACGCTGGAAAGCAGCTTCCGCCAGCGCATCGCAGGCAGTGCGCAGATTGGCAAGCAGCCGGTGTTCCGGCACCGTGCCGAGTGGTTCCGCCGGCGCCGGCGCTGTGTTCAGCGCTACCCGCAACGGCTCGGGCAGGCCGGAAAGATCCACCTCGTTCAGATCCGCAGAGTCCGGCGGATACAACAACCCGGAACCGATCACAGCAGGGTCGTCACCGCGCACGTCGGAAATCATCCACACCTGGATCGGCCGCTCACCCACATAGCGCAACAGCTGACCACCCTTGATCCGCGACAACCGCTTGCGGATGGCATTGATACGGGAAATATCCAGGCCGCTGCCAAGCAGCCAGCGGTTGGCGCGCTGCAGGACTTCGAGCGATATGCCCGCCGCCGGCACCTCGACCAGCGCGGAGGCACCGCCGGACAGCAGCACCAGTAGCGGATCAGCGGATGCCGGCAACCATTCCAGCAGTCGCCGACCGGCGACAATGCTCGCTTCACCGGGCAGCGGGTGGTCCCCCGGCCGGATCTCGATCCGCGTATCGTCCCGCAAAGGCCGCGGCGGATGGTCGTCCGGGATGATCAGCAAGGCACGGCGCAATCGCGGACCCAGCATCTCGCATGCCCCCTCCAGCATGGAGGATGCGGCCTTGCCGACGGCCAGCACATCCAGCGCCGGCCAGTCCGGCACCTGCTCTGCGGCGGCGCGCACCAACCGGTCACCGCGCACGGCGGCGATCGCTTCCTGCGCCAGCTCCAGCAGAAGGTTTCTACTATTATTGCTCATTAAACAATAGGTTATGAAGTATTTATCAGGTACCGGATAATATGTTGCATACTGACAACTTTGACAGTCCTGGCCGCATTGGGCATGCTCAAAGCAACATCATCGAGGGACAAGCCCATGACACAACAACATGTCCTCGAAATCTACGAGCCGTATGAGTACACCGGTCAGAACCCGGTCACTGCCGAAGGCATCGCGGTGATTCCCGGCCCCACACGCGAAAGCTATTACCTCTTGCAGATTTCCAGCCCGTTTGAATTTGAGCACGAGACCGTAAGACAGTTCGTTGTCATGCCGCACTACAACGGCGACAAGATCGACCGCGCCGTATCCAGCACCTGTACGGTCAATATCGCCCGCGTGCCCGCCGGCGTCGATCTGTCGGAAAAGCCCGAGCTGGCGTTCGATGACTTCCTGCGCTGGGGTGTCGGCAAGATCAGCGTCTATATCGACCAGTGAGGGCCGTCGTACCATCGTACCGGCAGGCGGATTACTGCCTTGACAGCCGGATCGAGCCGCTGACCTGCACGCTGATGCGGCTGCTGCCCTGCTCCACGGCGGGCGGTGCCACAGCCGCTGCGCTGACCCGCGCGCCACTTTCCAGACGCACCGGCATCACCGGCAACCGGCCTGTGTTGCCGATATTGACGTCGAGCAATGTGTAACCGCTGGCATCCAGATTGCGGGTAATCAGCGACGCCCGTTGGCTGAATGCCTTGAGCGCTTGCGCAATCAATTCATCCTCGACCGCAACCCGCGCTGCGGGCGACACGGAAAACTGCATCGACTGCATCGGCAGGCGCGCCTGCAAAGTACCGATCAAGCGTGTCAACGCTGCAACATCAGCGGATTCCAGTTGCAAGACCTGGGCACCGCGCCAACGCACGATCCTGTTCTTGTCGTAAACCGGGTAAGTCCGGTAGTTACCGCTTTTCGCCGTAACCTTGTCGACGGCCGCCACCTGTTGCAACGCCCAGCGCATGGTCCTGTTGATTTCATCGGCCAGCGCCGCCGCATCCCGGTTCTCCGCCTGCGCCTGCAGCGACACGGTGAGCCGGTCATTCTGCACCTCACGCGCCACTTCCACGCGAAAACTGACTCGATCCGTCGACGGCACATCGGCTGCGTGGGAAATCGCGCTCCACAGCGTCGCCAGTAACAATGGAAAAAAGTACGCCACCATTCGTTTGTCCATCGTCATATCCTCTCTGTCAAAGCCCGCGTTGCAAGTCGTCGATCAGGTCATCCAGTGTTTCCAGCCCCACGGCGACACGCACCAGCCCGTCGGAGATACCGGACTCAGCGCGCTGCTCCGGTGTCAGGCGCCCGTGCGTGGTTGTCGCGGGGTGTGTGATGGTGGTCTTTGCGTCACCCAGGTTGGCGGTGATGGAACAGATACGGGTGTTGTCGATCAGCTTCCAGGCCGCCGCCTGGCCACCTTTCACCTCGAATGACACAATGCCGCCGTAACCCGACTGCTGTTCGCTGGCCAGTTCGTGCTGCGGGTGCGACGCCAGGCCCGGATAGAACACCCGTTCCACGTTCAACTGGTCCTGCAACCACTCCGCCAGTGCCTGCGCCGACGCACAGTGCGCCTTCATACGCAGCGACAGGGTCTCCAGCCCCTTCAGAAACACCCAGGCATTGAACGGACTCATGCTAGGCCCGCAGGTGCGCAGAAAACCGTACACGCCCTCGCCAACCACAGCCTCCGAACCGACCACGGCACCGCCGACACAGCGTCCCTGGCCGTCGAGGTACTTGGTCGCGGAGTGAATCACGATATCGGCACCGAGATCCAGCGGGCGCTGCAGCGCCGGTGTACAGAAACAGTTGTCTACCACCAGCAGGCAATCATGGGCGTGCGCGAGATCGGCCAGTGCGCGTATATCCGCGATAGCCGTCAGCGGGTTGGACGGCGTTTCCAGGAACAGCAGGCGCGTTTCCGGACGAATGGCCTGCGCCCAGTCGTCGACATCCTCCTGCGACACAAATGTGGTTTCGATGCCGAACTTGTGCAGGAAGTTGGTGAACAGCAGCGTGGTGCTACCGAATACGCTGCGCGACGATACCACGTGATCACCGGACTTCAGCAGACCGGCGCAGGTGGCATAGATTGCCGCCATGCCGGACGCTGTTGCCACACAGCGCTCGCCGCCTTCCAGCGCCGCCAGCCGCTCCTCGAAGGTGCGCACAGTGGGGTTGGTGAAACGCGAATAGATATTGCCGGGTTCCTCACCGGCAAAGCGCGCCGCGGCCGCGGCCGCCGACTCAAAGACATAACTGGAGGTCGGAAAAATGGGTTCGGCGTGTTCGCCTTCCGGGGTACGGTGCTGTCCCGCACGCACCGCCAGCGTTTCCAGCCCCGGCGATCTGTCATTGTGGTCAGGCATGACCCTGCTCCTTCATCAGATTGTCGCGGGCACAAAAAAACCCGCCGTCGGCTGTACGAGGCAGGCGCCTTCGCTTTAGCCGGATTTATTATGCGCCCGCAAGCTGAATTCAAATCGGCGCGACAGCAGCGAGGTTAGATCGGCCGCCACAAACCGTCAAGCGTTATTGTGCAGCTCGATGACCTCGTGATCGGCCAGGCGTCGATCCTGCTTGGCGGCGTCGCAACGCAGCCGCTCGATGTGGTCGAGGTAATCGGCATCGACACCAGCCGTCACGTACTTGCCGGTAAACACCGAACAGTCAAATTCAGGGATATCGGGGTTGCCCCTGCGCACCGCCTCGACCAGATCGTCGAGGTCCTGGAATACCAGCCAGTCGGCGCCGATTTCCTTCGCGATTTCCTCCACGGTGCGGCCGTGGGCGATCAGTTCATCCTTGGTCGGCATGTCGATACCGTAGACGTTGGGGTAGCGCACCGGTGGCGCTGCCGAGGCAAAATAGACGTTGCGCGCACCGGCGTCGCGGGCCATCTGGATAATCTGTTGCGAGGTCGTGCCGCGCACGATCGAGTCGTCGACAAGCATTACGTTCTTGTCACGGAATTCCAGGTCGATGGCATTGAGCTTCTGGCGCACCGATTTCTTGCGCTGCTGCTGCCCGGGCATGATGAAGGTGCGGCCGATGTAGCGGTTCTTGATAAAGCCTTCGCGGTACTTGATGCCGAGGCTGTTGGCGAGCTGCAGCGCCGCGGTACGACTGGTATCCGGAATGGGAATCACCACGTCGATATCGTGATCCGCCCGCTCGCGCTGAATTTTCTCCGCCAGCGCCTCGCCCATGCGCAGGCGCGCCTTGTAGACGGACACGTTGTCGATAATCGAATCCGGACGGGCCAGGTAGACGTGCTCGAAAATACACGGCGCATAACCCGGCTTGTCGGCGCACTGGCGAGTGGTGATACTGCCATCGTAGCCGAGGAACACGGCCTCGCCCGGGCGCACGTCGTCAATCAGTTCAAAGCCCAGCGAGTCCAGCGCCACGCTTTCGGACGCCACCATGTAATCGAAACCTTCGCTGTTCTCACGACGCCCGTATACCAGCGGACGGATGCCGAACGGGTCTCGAAACGCAACGATACCAAAACCGGTGATCATCGCGACCGCCGCGTAGGCACCCTGGCAGCGGTGGTGCACGCCGGACACCGCGGCGAACACGTCGTCGGCGTTGATGCGCAGTTTGCCGCGCCGCTGCAACTCGTGCGCAAGCACGTTGAGCAACACTTCGGAATCGGAGTCGGTGTTGATGTGACGGAGGTCTTCGCGGAACAGGTTCTGTTTGAGCGCCTCGGCATTGACCAGATTACCGTTGTGCGCCAGCGTAATACCGTACGGCGAATTGACATAGAACGGCTGCGCCTCCGCCGAGCTTTCACATCCCGCCGTCGGATAGCGGACGTGTCCGATACCCATCTTGCCGCGCAGCCGCAGCATGTGGCGGGTGTGGAACACGTCGCGCACCAGGCCGTTGTTCTTGCGCAGGTACAGCTGGCTGCCCTCGCAGGTCATGATGCCGGCAGCATCCTGTCCGCGATGTTGCAGAATGGTCAGCGCGTCGTAAATCGACTGATTAACCGCGCCGTTGGAAACGATACCGACTATGCCACACACAACACTGACCCTTGGTTACTGAAATTGAATCTTTTCGGCGATGCCGGCAGGCAGGAAGCTGCGCAACCACATGGCCATGTCCTGAAAATGCGCGAGCAGCAACGACTCGCTCCACCAGGGATCGCGCGGCACAGCCGTCAACCCCGCGAGCATCACCAGCACGGATACGATCACCGCACCACGCGCCACGCCAAACACCACGCCCAACGCCCGGTCGGTCGCACTCAGGCCGGTTTTCTCCACCAGCTTGCCAACCAGAAAATTCACCACCCCGCCGGCAATCACCGTGGCGACGAACAGGATGACAAACGCGACCGCACCACGCACCGACGGGGTATCGATCCACTGCGCAAGATAGCCGCCCAGATCGTCGAAAAACAGCATCGCAACCCACAGCGCCGCGATCCAGCTGGCCAGCGACAGCGCTTCCTTGATGAACCCGCGCCACAAACTCAGCAGCGCGGAAACGGTGATGATCGCAAGAATGAAGTAATCGACCCAGATCAAACGAAAACCTGCATGTGTTTCCCTGGCCCTGTCAGGCCGGTACGGTACGTGGCGCTATTTTACTCGAAGGATGACAGCGAACGCGAACACTAAATTAGCGCGCCGACATGACCCGTCCATTCTGCGCAAAACGCTGCGCAATCTGCTCGCGGGCGCGATCCGCGTCAGCGCGCTCCAGGAACGGGCCGACACGTACCCGGTAGTGCGTCTTTCCGTCGATCCGCACCTGCTCGACCTGGGTGGCAAAACCGCCCTTGCGCAGCTTGTCGCGCAGCGCCAGCGCATTGGCCTTGCTGGAAAGACTGACCACCTGCACGACCCAGCTATCTGCTGCCTTGCCGGCAGCCGGCGTGGTGGCCGGCGTGGCGCCGGGTTTTGCGGCTGGAGGCGGTTTGGCCGGTGCAGCGGCCGGCGGCGGTGCGCTAACCGGCGCCGGCGTGGCGGCCGCTGCGGCGGGTTCAGGAGGTTCCTGCGGGGCTTCATCGACTGGCGTCGTCGACGTATCCGTGTCCGCGGGCTCTGTTACGATAGCGCGCTGCGGCGGCTGTGGTGTTTCGGCGGGCAGAAACAGCTCCAGCGGCAACTCCGGCGCCAGCGTCTCCGGCTCGGGCATTTCGTCCATTTCCGGAACCAGCGTGCGGTTCGGTCCTTCCAGCAGCATGGGAATGAAAATCACCCCCAGTGCCACCAGCACAATCGCGCCCACCAGTCTTTGCTTCAAGAGATTGTCCATCCCGGTTGCCCTGTCAGTCGAAATTCACGTCGAGTGCGGACCATTCCGCCACGGTGTGGAAAGAACCACACACCACTACCCTGTCGCCGGGCCGCACCCGGCCTGCCAGGGTACGCTGCGCATCGGCGACCGACCCGCAGGGATCGACCGAGGCGCCTGTCTCGCGCAACGATGTAGCCAGCTGTTCGGCCGACAGTGCCCGCTCGCAGTCCAGGCCGACCGGGTACCAGTGATCGACCCGGCCGCGCAGGGTATCGACGAAGGCATCGATATCCTTGTCGCGCATCATACCGATCACGGCGTGGGTGACACCGCGCAGCGGCCGGTGCCGCAACGCATCCACCAGGGCCAGCGCCGCGTGGGCATTATGGGACACATCCAGCACCTGTTCCACCATGCCGGGCAAAACCTGCACGCGCCCCGGCAGGGTGACCCATTTCAGGCCGGCAATCACCGCGGACTCGTTCACCGGAAGACGGTCCTGCAGGCTATCCAGCGCCGCCAGTGCGCTGGCGGCGTTGGCGAGCTGGTGAACCCCCGGCAGTGCCGGCCAGGCGAGATCCTGATAACAGCCACCGACACCCTGCCAGTGCCAGCGTTTGCCGCTGTGGCGAACGTAAAAATCACGCCCCAGCACCTGCAGATCGGCGCCGACCGCGGCGGCCACCTCCAGCAGACTGTCGGGCGGAAAGGCGTCGCCACAGATTGCCGGCCTGCCGGTGCGGAAAATGCCCGCTTTCTCGGCGCCGATGGCGTCGCGGGTATCCCCGAGCCAGTCAGTATGATCCAGCGCGATTGCGGTGACGATAGCCACATCGGCATCGACAATGTTCACGGCATCGAGGCGGCCACCCAGCCCCACCTCCAGTAGCGCCACGTCCAGCGCTTCCTGCTGCATGATGGTCAGCGCGGCCAGCGTGCCAAACTCGAAATAGGTCAGTGATTGCCCGCCGCGCCGCGCATCGATACGCGCAAAGGCATCGCACCAGCGCGGGTCGGCGACGACTTCACCGTCGATGCGCAAACGTTCGTTGTATTCGAACAGGTGGGGAGAGGTGTAGCAGCCGGTACGATATCCGGCGCGACGCAGGATGGTCTCCAGCATCGCCAGCGTGGAGCCCTTGCCGTTGGTACCGGCCACCGTGATGACCACGGGCGCCGGTTGCAGGCAATCGAGCCGCCCGGCCACGGCCGCTACACGTTCCAGGCCGAGGTCGATAGCGACCGGGTGCAGCGTTTCCTGCCAGGCCAGCCAGTCGGAGAGCGTGCTGAAGCGCGCCACGGAAACAGGTTAATTGATCGGCGCGTGGTGCGTCAGGATAGACAGCATGGAGGCCACCCGCTCGCGCATCTCCCGGCGATCGACGATCAGGTCGACGGTGCCGTGTTCGAGCAGAAACTCACTGCGCTGAAAACCTTCCGGCAGCGTTTCACGCACGGTCTGTTCGATGACACGCGGCCCGGCAAAACCGATCAGGGCTTTCGGCTCGGCGATATTGATATCGCCCAGCATGGCGAGGCTGGCCGACACACCACCCATGGTCGGATCGGTCATCACCGAAACGAACGGAATACCGGCGCGCGACAGGCGACTGAGCGCGGCGCTGGTCTTGGCCATCTGCATCAGCGAGAACAGGGCCTCCTGCATGCGCGCACCGCCGCTGGCGGAAAAACAGACCAGCGGAATATTGTGATCGAAACTGGTATTGGCTGCGCGCACGAAGCGCTCGCCGACTACCGACCCCATGGAACCCCCCATAAAACCGAACTCGAACGCCGCCGCCACCAGCGGGATACCCTCGACCTGCCCACGCATCGCCACCAGCGCATCGGTCTCACCGGTGGCTTTCTGGGCGGCCTTGAGGCGGTCGATGTACTTCTTGCTGTCGCGGAACTTGAGCGGGTCGGCCGGCAGCACTTCAGCGCCGATTTCCTGGCGCGGTTCCGGGTCGAGAAACAGGTCGAGACGCCGCCGCGCACCAATGCGCATGTGCTGATCGCACTTGGGGCAGACATCCTGATTGCGCTCCAGTTCGGCCCGGTACAACACCGCGTCGCAGGCCGGGCACTTGGACCAGAGGCCTTCCGGCACAGTGCGTTTATCCCTGTTTTCGGTTCTGATGCGCGACGGCATCAGTTTTTCAAACCAGCTCATTATCTCTGTACCTGTGTATAAGGCGTTTGTTCATCCATCGCGGCACGCATTTCAGCGATCACCCGCGGCGCCTCTGCAGGGATGCGGGCGGGCTCGTTGGCCAGTTCGGCGATACGATTGACCAGCGCACTACCGACCACCACGGCGTCCGCCACGGCAGCAACCTGGGCGGCAGACGCCGCATCGCGGATACCGAAGCCCACGCCGACCGGCAGATCGGTGTTGGCGCGAATCTGATCCAGCTTGCTCTTCACCGCCTGCACGTCCAGCCGGTTGGCGCCGGTGACACCCTTGAAAGAAACATAATATAGGAAACCGCCGCCATTTTTCGCCATCAGGCGGATACGCTCGTCGCTGCTGGTGGGGGCGGCGAGGAAAATGGGGTCGATATCGTGCGCCTTCAGGGCGGCGACCAGGTCGCACCCTTCTTCGGGCGGCAGGTCCACGGTCAGCGCAGCGTCCACGCCAGACGCCTGCGCCGCCGCGGCGAAGGTTTCGTAGCCCATGACTTCAACGGGGTTGAGGTAACCCATCAGGATCACCGGTGTGTCGTTATCGGTACGCCGGAACTCCTTTACCATGCCCATTACCTGGCGCAGGCTGACGTGGTGCTTCAGCGCCCGTTCACAGGCCGCCTGGATCACCGGGCCATCGGCCATCGGGTCAGAGAAAGGCACACCGAGTTCCAGCAGGTCGGCACCCGCTTCCACCAGCGCGTGCATCAGCGGCACCGTCACGTCCGGCTGCGGGTCGCCGGCGGTAATGTAGGGGATCAACGCCTTGCGGCCGTTACCGCGCAGGGCGTCAAAACGTGCAGCGATGCGACTCATACCCTGATCCCTTCCAGTCCTGCCACCGTGTGGATGTCCTTGTCACCGCGGCCGGACAGATTCACCAGTAGAATCCTGTCCTTGTCCAGCGTCGGCGCCAGTTGCTTCGCGTAAGCCAGCGCATGACTGGATTCCAGCGCCGGTATGATGCCCTCGGTGCGCGTCAGGTCGTGGAATGCGTCCAGTGCCTGCTCGTCGGTGGCGGCGACATATTGCGCACGACCACAGTCCTTCAGCCAGGCGTGTTCGGGACCAACCCCCGGGTAGTCAAGACCAGCCGACACCGAATGGGTCTCGATGATCTGGCCGTCGGCATCTTCCATCAGGTAGGTGCGGTTGCCGTGCAGCACACCGGGATTGCCGGCACACAGTGGCGCGGCGTGGCGACCGCTGTCGATACCCTCGCCGCCGCCTTCCACGCCGTACATGGCCACGTCCTTGTCATCGAGGAAGGGATAAAACAGGCCCATGGCATTGGAACCGCCGCCCACACAGGCGATCAGTGCGTCCGGCAGCCGGCCGACCTGCTCCAGCATCTGCGCACGCGCCTCGCGGCCGATGATGGTCTGGAAATCGCGTACCATCGCCGGATAGGGGTGCGGGCCAGCCACGGTACCGATAATGTAGAACGTGCTGTCAACATTGGTGACCCAGTCGCGCATGGCCTCGTTGAGTGCATCCTTGAGGGTCTTCGAACCGGACTCCACCGACACCACCTCGGCGCCCAGCAGGCGCATGCGGTACACGTTGATCGCCTGGCGCTGGATGTCTTCGGCACCCATGTACACCACGCACTGCATACCGAAGCGCGCCGCCACGGTAGCGGTCGCCACGCCATGCTGGCCGGCGCCGGTCTCGGCGATCACCCGCTTCTTGCCCATGCGTTTCGCCAGCAGCGCCTGGCCCACGGTGTTGTTCACCTTGTGCGCACCGGTATGGTTCAGGTCCTCGCGCTTGAGGTAGATCTGCGCACCGCCAAGCTGTTTGCTCCAGCGCTCGGCGTGATACAGCGGCGAAGGACGGCCGACGAAATGCGCCAGGTCCTGGTCCAGTTCGCGCTGGAAGTCCGCGTCGACACAAAACTTTTCGTAGGCCTGCCGGAGTTCTTCCAGCGGCCCCATTAATGTCTCGGCGACAAAACGTCCGCCATAGGGTCCGAAATGCCCTTCGGCATCCGGCAACCCCGATAAGTCACTGCATTGTGTCGCCACGTACTACACCTCGTATAAATGCTGCAATTTTTTCCGCCGACTTGATGCCCTTGTCCTGCTCCACGCCGCTGCTGACATCGACGGCCCAGGGGCGGGTCCGGCGCACCGCCTGCTCGACGTTGTCGGGCGTCAGCCCGCCAGCCAGTATCGCCGGCCGGTCGCCGATGGCGGGCATGCGCGTCCAGTCGAACGCCACCCCGCCACCGCCGTGAATATCCGGCTGCCAGGCGTCGAACAAAAAGCCGCTGGCGTGCGGGTGCGCCTCCACCACGGCTTCGACATCGACCTCATCCTTCATGCCGATGGCCTTGATATAGGGCCGGCCAAAGTCCTCGCACTGCTCGGCGGTCTCGGCGCCGTGGAACTGCAACAGATCGACCGGCACCTGTTCCAGCACCGCCTCCACCTGCGCGCGCGGCGCGTTCACGAACAGCGCTACCACACTGACGAACGGCGGCAGCGCGGCGCAGATCTGCGCCGCCTGCTCCGTCGCCACATGACGCGGACTGCGCTCGTAGAACACCAGCCCGATAGCGTCGGCACCGGCCCGCGCCGCGGCGCACCCGTCCTGCGCGCGGGTAATCCCACAAATTTTGACACGGGTTCGCATGAGCTTCATCCGGCACGGCGCAACAAGGCGCGTATCCTACCAGAAACCGGCCTGTTTCGGCGATTTCGGCGGTGTTTGCCGAAAGCCGAAACAGGCCGGCACAGGACCGGGACCGGGCGACAGCGCCTCCTTCGGCAGCCACCTCGTCAGCGGCACGCTGCCACGCCGGCGCAGCACGGGGAATCCGGCCGGGTTGCACGCCGTGCCGGGGGCTTGTTGTACGGGTTGCCGCTGCGCCCGTACCGGACGTATCCTGATGCCTGGTACAGCCACTGCGCCTGTCCTGTCACCAGGACCCGCTACGCGACTGCACACCGGTGATTCCGGACGGGGCCGCATCATGAGCCCGCCCGGTCAGGTCCAGGTCGTGGCGCGGGTACCCGGCCGGACAGACCATGCGCCCTGGAGGCAGCATGACCTCTGTTATCACCCGAAGAAAGTTTATTGCCACGCTCGTAGCCGGTGCGGCGTCCGGTTCCCTGGCGGGACGATCTGCCGGTGCAACCGGGCCGGGCGCCTCCCCGGGCAACCGGATGAAAGATGCGCCGCGTGTCGGCCTTGCGCTTGGCGCCGGCGGGGCCAAGGGTCTGGCGCACATTCTCATGCTGGAAGTGTTCGACGAACTGGGTATCACACCCTGCACCATCAGCGGCAGCAGCATGGGCGCCGTGATTGGCGCGCTCTATGCCAGCGGCCTGTCGGGTAAACAGATCCGCCGCTTCATTAACGGCCCGGCGGCATCCGACGAGCGTTCCTGGCCAAACTCCCTGTTCCGGCCGGACGTGTTCAAATGGATTGACTTCATCGACCCGGAACTGGGTAGCGGTGGTCTCATCGATGGAGAGAACTTCATCCGCTACCTGCGGCAAAAGGTACATACCGCCGACTTTGACCAGCTCGCTATCCCGCTGCGGATTGTAGCGGCGGATTTCTGGAAACGGGAACAGGTGATACTGGAAAACGGGCCACTGCTACCCGCCATTCAGGCCAGCATGGCACTGCCCGGCCTGTTTACGCCCGTGCGCCTGGGCGACCGCGTACTGGTGGACGGCGGCACCGTAAACCCGGTGCCCTGGGACCTGCTGCCGGACGATTGCGACATCACCGTGGCCATCGATGTCATGGGCACCATATCGCCGCAGGACGATGACGCCAGCCCGTCGTTCTTCGACGCTATCTTCAACTCGGCACACATCATGCAACGTGCCATCGTCGAGGAAAAACTCAAGCGGCGACGACCCGACATCTATGTCCGCCCGACGCTCAACAATGTCCGTATGCTGGAGTTCTACCGCGCAGATGAAATATACCGCCAGGCGCTGCCGGCGAAGCGAGAGCTCCGGCGACAGCTGGAGAAACTGCTGGCATGAGGGGATAGCCAATAATCGCACCCGGGCCCCGACGGGGCGCACAGCGGGCAGGAAACGGGCTTGAATCACGCCGGGGTGGGCACCATTATGCAGGGTAATGCGCTAACTGACTCTCACGGTAAACCATGATCCGTTTGCCAACCCGACGAGGATGACATGAACAAGAGCGACTTCAAGGTCGGCAGTAACAACAAACCTGAGATCGAAATCAACAAGCCGGCCCAGCGCAAGTTCTGGCAGCGCCCCGATTTCACGCTCTGGCTGTATATCGTCTTCCTGCTGGTCTCGTTCTATGCATGGCAGGGCTACCACGAGGTGCGGCAGACCGAGATCCCCTACAGCGAATTCCTGCAGCATGTCGAAAAAGGGGAAGTCGCCGAGGCTGTCGTCACCGAAAAATTCATCAGCGGCACCCTGACCATCAAGGATGATAAAACCGGTGAACCGAAGCGCTTCATCACCGTGCCCCTGTGGAACAATGAACTGGCGAAGGACCTGGAGAAGAACGGGGTAAAATACGTCGTGCGCCAGAGCGACAACTGGCTGACCAACTTCTTCTTCAACTGGGTACTGCCGTTCGGCCTGCTGTTCCTGCTGTGGGGCTGGATGTCCCAGCGCATGGGCGGCATGGGCCGCAGCTTTCTCAACATCGGCAACAAGGTGCGCATCCACTCCGAGGAGGACGTCAAGGTTACGTTCGACGACGTCGCCGGCGCCGACGAAGCCAAGCAGGAACTGGCCGAGACCATCGCTTTCCTCAAGGACCCCGCACGCATCCAGCGTCTCGGCGGCCACATGCCCAAGGGCGTGCTGCTGATGGGGCCACCCGGCACCGGCAAGACACTGCTGGCGCGCGCCGTGGCCGGCGAGGCCGGTGTGCCGTTCTTCAGCATCAGCGGATCTGAATTCATCGAGATGTTCGTGGGCGTCGGTGCGGCGCGGGTACGCGACCTGTTCGAGCAGGCGCGCCAGAAGGCGCCCTGCATTATCTTCATCGACGAACTGGATGCCATCGGCGGCGCACGCGGCATGGGGCCGGCCATGGGCGGTCACGACGAACGCGAGCAGACTCTCAACCAGCTGCTCACCGAGATGGACGGCTTTGATTCCTCGGCCGGCGTGGTGGTGATGGCGGCCACCAACCGGCCGGAGATTCTCGATAAGGCGTTGATGCGCGCCGGCCGCTTCGACCGCCAGATCGTAGTCGACAAGCCCAACCTGGAAGCACGTATCGCGATTCTGAAGATCCACACCCGCGATATGAAGCTGGCCGACAACGTGGACCTGCGTGTAGTGGCACAGCGTACGCCGGGGTTCGTCGGCGCCGACCTGGCCAACATCGCCAACGAGGCGGCTATCCATGCCGTGCGCCACGATCACGACGCCGTCACCATGGACGACTTCGAAGCCGCCATCGACCGTATCATCGCCGGCCCGGAGAAGAAACACCGCGCGCTGAACGCAGAGGAAAAGGAACGCGTGGCGTTTCACGAATCAGGCCACGCGCTGGTTGCGGTAACGGTGCCGACCGGCGAGCCGGTACACAAGGTATCCATTATCCCGCGCGGGGTGGCGGCACTGGGTTACACCCTGCAGCTGCCGGTTGAAGAAAAGTTCCTGTCCACCGTCAATGAACTCAAGGACCAGATCGCCATCCTGCTGGGCGGCCGGGTGGCGGAGGAAGTTGTCTATGGCGATGTCTCCAGCGGCGCCTCCAACGACCTGGAGCGCGCCACCGAAATCGCCCGTTCGATGATCACCCAGCTCGGCATGAGTGAGACCCTGGGGCCACTTACCTTCGGCAAGCGACAGCAGCTCATGTACCTCGGCGTCCAGCAGGAAGAACGCAACTACAGCGAGGAGACGGCACGCCAGATCGACGAGGAAGTTCGCGCCCTGGTGGAGGAAGGCCACCGGCGTGCACAGGAAATCATCCGCTCACGTCGCAAGGCCCTGGATGCGCTGGCAGCCCGCCTGCGCGAGAAAGAAATCATTGACGGCAAGGAAGTCGAACAGGTGGTCCGGGAAACCGAAGGCGAGGGGCACGAACCGGCCAACGGGTAAGCTCGCAGGACAGCGGGGAACGCGACCGGTTGCCCGTTCCAGCGGTGGCCATGCTGTTTCTTTACCAGTGCCGGTTATTAATGGGCGACACGGACGTTGCTGCCGCTGTAAATCACGCGTACCCGATCACCCACGGAAAATCTTTCGTTGGGCGACAGCGCCTGAACAACAACAATGCTACGTCCGTCCTCCATTCTTAGTGTGAATTCCACGCCCCGGGTACGGGTGACGCCCTCTTCGATCGCCGCACCGGCGATGCCGCCGGCAACCGCGCCAATGACAGCCATGACCTTGCCCGTTGTTTTTCCTCCCACCGAGCTACCGGCAATACCACCTACGATAGCGCCTGCACCACTGCCAACAGGCGTTTTTGTGCCTTCGATTCTGACCGGGCGAAGTTGCTCGATAACACCATATTCGACCCGTTGAACGGTTCGGGTTTCGGCGCGACTGTAACTTTCACCCGACAGATTTGACGCACAACCGGCGAGGCCGGTGGTAATAAGCAGCAGCAACACAACAAGACTGTTTTTGATCATGGCGATTACTCCCTTTGGCATTTCCGGGACGACCTCAACTGAAACTTTAGACCATAATGCCGGGTATTCATCCGAATACCGGCAGCATGCCCTGTGCCGGCAGACCGAAACGCTGCGGATACCGCACCCCTACCAGGTACAGGCCACCGGACGGCGCCGTCACCCCGCCACGGGCGCGGTTCCGGTGCTCGAGGATTTCCTGTGCCCATAGCGGCGCCTGCTCGCCACGACCGATGGCCATCAGCACGCCGGCGATATTACGTACCATGTGGTGCAGGAAGGCATTGGCCTCGATGTCCAGGTAGATGAAATCACCGTGGCGCCTGATGTCCAGGCGGTGGATCGTGCGCACCGGACTCCTGGCCTGGCAGGCGGTGGCCCGATAGGAGGAAAAATCGTGTTCGCCGAGCAGGTAGCCTGCGCCGGCCTGCATGCGGTCGGCGTCCAGCGGTTCGTGCACCCAGGTCACCCGCCGACGCAACAGCGCGCTGGGAATCTCACGGTTCAGGATCACATAGCGGTAGCTGCGCGCCTCGGCGGAAAAGCGCGCGTGAAAGTTGTCATCGACCCGACACGCCCAGGTGAGAGTAATCTCCGCGGGCAGGTTGGCATTGGTTCCCAGTACCCACGAGCGGTCGCGGCGTTCGGCGGTGGTCTCGAAGTGGATGACCTGGTGAGTGGCATGCACACCGGCGTCGGTGCGTCCCGCACAGCACAGCTGCACCGGGTGATCGGCAACCTTCGACAGTGCAGCCTCCACTTCCGCCTGCACAGAAGGCGCATGCGGCTGACTCTGCCAACCGGAGAAACCCGCGCCGTCGTATTCCACTCCACAGGCGATAAGCATGCGATGTCCTGGTGATGTTGATCGGATGTCAGCGGTGGGTGGCGTGCAGACACACACCGACGGTCCCCCATCATACCGCGCGTGCTGCCACGGCACACGGTGTGTGACAACCGCCAGGGCTACTTGTTATGGATGTAACGCTCGTCATCGAAACTGCACACCCAGCCCGGTCGCAGCGCAACCAGCGCCGTCATCAACATGCCGTTGAGCAATGCTTCGGCAAAGAACACCATGGGGAAGTAGGGATAATACTGGTAGCTTAACCATTCCGCATTGGCCGAATCGATTGCCAGCATCACCCCTGCCCCGGCCAGGCTGGACAGCAGAATGGAAAGACCTGCAGCCAGAAAGCCGTTGACGTAGACATACACAAAAAAGTTATGCGGCAACTTGCGCTGGGCAAAAGACAGCAGGCTCGATGTCACCAGCACGGGAATCCCGCCCATCACCAGCGCATTGATACCCATCGGCGTAAAACTCGCGCCCTGGTATATCAGACTCCCGGTCAGCACGATGAGAACCGCCAGCATCGCCAGCGGCCAGCCGAACATCAGCGTCACCGCCGTCATGCCGAGCAAGTGAAAATTCAATGCCGGCAGCACCCCGGCCCGGGTATTCCACAACAGCAACAGCACCACGCAAGCCGCGAAGTACAGGTGCGAGAAACTGTTCTCCAGCAACCTCGCCAACGGTGCCCTCCGCAGCGCCAGAAACAACACCGCCACAAACAGCGCATTCGCCGGCCACGACAGTCCCGCCGGAATCAGCTCAACAGGAAAATCCATACAACACTCCCGACAAAAGGGGACGGAGGGATTATTTTTTCACCCGTTATTTTCATCCATCTGCGGCCAAAAATAAACGGCACGGGCAATGGGTTTACATCAGGTCAATTTTAAATCCCTCCGTCCCCTTTACCGCCCTTTACCCTGATCAAATAAAAAGGGGCGCCGAGGCGCCCCTGGGGGTTGGTACTTGTGACGGGGTTCAGGCGATCTGTTCCATGATGCCGCGGGCTTCGTCCTTCTGGTCGTCGCTGCCTTCCTCGATCACTTCGTCGAGAATGCTGCGTGCGCCGTCCGGGTCGCCCATGTCGATGTAGGCGCGGGCCAGATCGAGTTTGGTGGAGACTTCATCGAGATCGGTCAGTTCGCCGTCGCCCGATTCGGTGTCAGCTTCTTCGTTGTCGAGGTCCAGGCTGTCGATATCGAAGTCGAGGGTGTTCTCCTGCTCGATGGCGTCCGGCTCGACGCTGTCCATGTCGATGTCCAGCTCCGGAGCCGCTGCTTCGGCGGTTTCTTCCGGGGGTGTGAAGTCGGCACTGTCCGGTTTGTCCTCGCTGAACTCCTTGTCGGCATCGAAGGACAGGTCGATATCGAAATCCAGACCTTCCTCGTCCTTGCCCTGCTCCGCCGGCGCGGCCGCTGCGGTTTCATCCGCGTCGGGCGTTTCCATATCGAAGTCGACTTCATTGTTCAGCGAATCCATCGCTTCCGACGCATCGCCGGTGGCGCCCGTTGCCATACCACCGGGCTGGTACATCGGGTTGTCGGGGTTGAGTTCGCGGCCCATCTCGGCGACTTTCTGCCACAGCGGATCTTCGCTGTCTTCCAGGCGCGCCAGGATCAGTTCGGCGTGTCCGTCGAAGGCGGGCTGGTTTTTCGAAGCCAGGAACACTTCGAGCATCTTCAGGTTGAGATCCTCGTTTTGCGGATCCTTCTCCAGCGCGTCGGCAATCAGGTCTTCGGCCTGCTGGAAGCGACCATAGGCGAGGTATACATCGGCCTCGGCGAGCGGATCGGCCTCGCCATCGCTGCGCATCGAGCCCATGTCACTGACCGCAAACTCGGACAGCAAAGAGGATTCGCTGGTGGCGGATTCGCTGGTGGATGCCGAGGCGACGATTTCACTGTCGGAGGCCGAAGCGGGCTCGCTGCCGGCCGCCTGCAGGATGCTCTCCTGGAACTCCGTCTCAACACTGCGCTTGCGGCGCAGACCGAAGAAGGCCAGCAGCGCCAGCACGATACCACCCGCGCCCAGCCACATGGGGTTGTTCAGCAAGCGCTCGACGAAGCCCGGGGTGGTCGCCGTTTCGGGCACCACCGGCGCCGGTTGTTCGACGACCTCGGCAGCATTGTCCGCCACGGTCGTTTCGGGTTCGGCGACAGGGGCTTCACCCTCCACACCGACATCGCCGGCGGCGGGTTCAGTTGCGCCAGGTACCGCAGGAGCCACACCTTCATCAGCAGGTGCCGCCATGTCACCTTCGACGCCGGCAATGACGTCTTGTTTCGCTGTTGTATCGGCAACCGGCGGCTCCGTTGCCTCCGCAGCCGCTTCAACAGGCGCTTCGGCTACCGCGGCAGCATTTTCGTCCACCGCAGCGGATTCCGTGCCGGCCTGAGCCTGCAACTGCGCCAGCGCGTCGTCCTTGAGCTGGATCAGTCGCTGCATGTTCTGGATCTGTTCCTCGAGCACCGCCAGGCGACCGGCCATGTCCTCGCTCTGGCGACGTTGCGCTTCCAGCGCCTCGTTGGCCATGATCAGGTCGCGCTGCAGGGCTTCGAGGTCGGCGCCCCCGGCTTCGGCACTTCCCGTGGCGCTGGCCGCGCCGCTGCCTTCGGGGGCAACCAGTTGCAGGCTCGGTTCGGCGGTAACCGCGCCACCGCCGGCACCCGCCGGCCCGGACACCGGGGCCTCGGCAGTGCGAACGACACTACCGCTGCGCGCCGCTTGCCATTCAGCATACTGGGCACGTGCCATGCGCCGCGCCTCGGAGCGACTGACCGATGTCAGTTCTTCACGGGACGGTACGCGCAGTACGTAACCGGCCTTGAGATTGTTGATGTTGTTTCCGACAAACGCCTGCGGGTTGGCACGCAGCAGGCCGAGCATGGTCTGTTCGATGCTCACACTCTCGTCCGGGCGTACCTGCCTGGCAATCTGCCACAGCGTGTCGTTGCGTTGTGTCGGCCCGTATTCACCTGGCCCCACCTGGGCCACGGTGTGCGACATACGGCCGGTGTGGCGTACCCGCGCCGGGGGCACGGGCGCAGACTGTAGCGGCGGGGACTGAACCGCTGCCGCGCGGGCGGGAGGGGCCTGCACGGCGGGAGCCGAAGCGGGCATGGTCAACGGCGGATCGACCAGTACGGTGTATTCACGCAGCAGGCGGCCCTTGCTCCATGAAATTTCCATCAGGAAATCGAGAAAAGGTTCACGAATCACTTCGCGACTGGTGATCAACACCACCGGCTTGCCGGTATCGTTTCGGGTGACGTTGAATTTGAGCCGGGACAGGAACAGGGGGCGTTCGATGCCCGCTTTCTCGAAAGCCTGCGGTGACGCCACGCTGACCTTGAGCTCCTGCATTTCCGCATCGGTCGCGGAGAGCAGCGCCACCTCCGCGCTAAGCGGCTGATTCAGCGACGATTTAAGCTCAATATCGCCGAGCCCGAGTGCAACCACCTTTCCTGTGGTCAATGCGCCCAGCATTGCCATTGCCAAGGCCGATTTCCTGAACATATAAAAGTCCCCTTTTTTCCCTAGTTCGCATCCACGCGCGAACCCGGCCGTTCTCCCGACCGGACCAAGTGCATCCAACGGCAACCGAACCCCCGCTGAGCGGATCCGCTCACAGGTAGTTTTTTACCAGCAATTCAGCAATCTGAACACTGTTAAGGGCTGCCCCTTTGCGCACATTATCGGCGACCACCCATAAATCTAAACCTCTCGGGTGAGAGATATCTTCACGAATGCGACCTACGTACACTGGATCGTGATTAGCGCCCTCGGTGACGGCGGTGGGATAGCCTCCGTCGGCGTGCTCGTCCATGATTTCGATACCCGGCGAACGCGCCAGCAGTTCGCGGCACTGCGCAGCGCTCATCTTTTCGCGGGTCTCGATGTGCACGGCCTCGGAGTGACCGAAGAACACCGGCACGCGCACCGCGGTGGGGTTCACCTGGATGCTGTCGTCGCCCATGATCTTGCGGGTCTCCCAGACCATTTTCATTTCTTCCTTGGTATAGCCGTTGTCCTGGAACACGTCAATGTGCGGCAGTACGTTGAAGGCGATCTGCTTGGGGTAGACATTCGCCTTGACTTCCTTTGTATTCAACAGGTTGGCTGTCTGGGTGGCCAGTTCCTCGATGGCCTCCTTGCCGGTGCCGGAGACCGCCTGGTAGGTGCAGACATTGATGCGCTCGATGCCCACAGCATCGTGGATGGGCTTCAGCGCCACCAGCATCTGGATGGTGGAACAGTTGGGGTTGGCGATGATGCCGTGGTCCTTGTAGTCGGCGATCTTCTCCGGGTTCACTTCCGGCACCACCAGCGGGATTTCGTCGTCGTAGCGGAACTGGGAGGTGTTGTCGATCACCACGCAGCCGGCCGCGGCCGCCTTCGGCGCGTATTCCTTTGAAATGGACGCGCCGGCGGAGAACAGGCCGATCTGCACTTTGGAAAAATCGAAATCGGCCAGGTTCTGCACAGTCAGCATCCTGTCACCGAACTTCACCTTTTTGCCGGCGGAGCGCTCACTGGCCAGCGCATACACCTCACCGACCGGGAAATTGCGCTCGGCGAGAATTTCCAGCATGACTTCCCCGACCGCGCCGGTTGCGCCGACCACGGCCACATCAAATGTACGACTCATAATGACTCCTGATTCCTGTAACTGTTTAGTCGAGCGCCGCCACCACGGCGTCGCCCATCTGCGCGGTGCCGACGCTGCCCTGCCCTTCGGCGGCGATGTCCGGTGTGCGCAGGCCCTGGTCCAGCACCTTGCCGACCGCGGCTTCGATACGTTCGGCCGCCTCGTTCTCGGCAAAGCTGTAGCGCAGCATCATCGCCACCGACAGAATGGTGGCCAGCGGGTTGGCCACGCCCTGCCCGGCGATATCCGGTGCCGAGCCGTGGATGGGCTCGTACATGCCCTTGCCATCCGCATCCAGCGAAGCCGACGGCAGCATACCGATGGAACCGGTGAGCATCGCGGCAGCGTCAGAGAGGATGTCGCCGAACATGTTGGTGGTAACCATCACGTCGAACTGTTTGGGGGCGCGCACCAGTTGCATGGCGGCGTTGTCCACGTACATGTGGCTCAGTTCCACATCCGGGTAATCCTTGCCCACCCGGATCATCACCTCGCGCCACAGTTCGGTGACTTCCAGCACGTTGGCCTTGTCCACCGAGCACAGGCGCTTGCCGCGTTTGCGCGCGATCTCAAACGCGGAGCGGCCGATGCGCTCGATCTCGGATTCGCGGTAGACCAGCGTGTTGAAGCCTTCCTTCTCGCCGTTGTCGAGGGTGCGCACGCCGCGCGGCTGGCCGAAGTAGATGCCACCGGTCAGTTCGCGCACGATCATCAGATCCAGACCGGACACCACCTCGGGCTTGAGGCTGGAGGCGTCGGCGAGCTGCGGGTAGAGGATCGCCGGGCGCAGGTTGGAAAACAGTTTCAGTTCGGCGCGCAGCCCCAGCAGGCCCTGCTCCGGGCGCAGCGGGCGCTCCAGCGACTCGTACTGCGGGCCGCCGACCGCGCCGAGCAGGATGGCGTCGGCCGCGCGCGCCTGCACCAGGGTATCTTCCGGCAACGGTTGGCCCTTGGCGTCGTAGGCCGAGCCGCCGACCAGACCCTGTTCCAGTTCCACCGCCAGGCCGTCGGCTTTCAGCCGCTCCAGCACCTTGACCGCTTCCGCGACGATTTCCGGCCCGATACCGTCACCGGGGAGTATGAGTATTTTTTTCGTCATCGTAGATCCTGATTCATCTCATGAATAGTCAATGGAGTTGCCAATCAACTCATCTTTCCCCGCCAAACAACCACGGCGCTTCAGCACGGCGGCACTGTTCGTAGGCGCGGATGTCATCGGCGTGCTGCAGGGTCAGGCCAATATCGTCCAGACCGTTTAGCAGGCAGTACTTGCGAAACTCGTCCACCTCGAAACCGATCACCTCGCCGTCCGGGGTGGTGATGGTCTGCGCTTCCAGGTTCACGGTCAATCGGTAGCCCTCGCGCGCTTCCACCGCTTCGAACAGCCGGTCCAGCACAGCAGCATCCAGCACGATGGGCAGCACACCGTTCTTGAAGCAGTTGTTGAAGAAGATGTCGGCGAAACTCGGCGCCATCACCACCCGGAAACCGGCGTCTTCCAGCGCCCACACGGCGTGTTCGCGCGACGAGCCGCAACCGAAGTTCTCGCGCCCGAGCAGAATGCTGGCGCCCCGGTAGCGCGGTTGGTTCATCACGAAGTCGGGGTCGGGACGCCGCTTGCTGTGGTCCTCGCCGGGCTCGCCCGGGTCGAGATAGCGCCAGTCGTCGAACAGGTTGGGACCGAAACCGCTGCGCTTGACCGATTTCAGGTACTGCTTGGGGATGATGGCGTCGGTATCGACATTGGGTCGGTCGAGCGGCATCACCAGTCCGTCAAGTGTTGTGAATTTTTCCATATCGCTATTCGCCTGTGCTGTGTGGTTCAGACCAGTTCGCGGGCATCGACAAAATGCCCGCTCACCGCCGCAGCCGCCGCCATCGCCGGACTCACCAGGTGAGTTCGCCCGCCCGGCCCCTGACGACCTTCGAAATTGCGGTTCGAGGTCGAGGCACAACGCTCGCCCGGTTCCAGCCGGTCGGCGTTCATGGCCAGGCACATGGAACAGCCCGGCTCACGCCACTCGAAGCCGGCCTCGATGAAGATGCGGTCCAGCCCTTCTGCCTCGGCCTGCTGTTTCACCAGCCCGGAGCCCGGCACCACCATCGCCTGGCGGATGCTGTCTGCCACCTTGCGGCCTTTCGCCACCGCCGCCGCCTCGCGCAAATCCTCGATGCGCGAATTGGTGCAGGAACCGATGAACACCCGGTCGGGACGGATATCGGTGACCGGCGTGCCTGGTTCCAGCGCCATGTACTCCAGCGCCTTGCGCATGCCGGTCCGCTTCACGCTGTCGCTTTCCTGCGCCGGGTCCGGCACCACACCGTCGATCGGCAGCACCATTTCCGGCGAAGTGCCCCAGGTGACCTGTGGCTTTATGTCTTCGGCCCTGAGCGTAACCACACGGTCGAATTCGGCGTCCGGATCGCTGTGCAACTCGCGCCAGTTCCCGATGGCCCGCTTCAGCATTTCACCCTGCGGCGCAAACGGCCGGCCGGACACGTAGTCGATGGTCTTCTGGTCCACCGCCACCATGCCGCAGCGCGCACCGGCCTCGATGGCCATGTTGCACAGGGTCATGCGGCCCTCGATGGACAGCGACTCGATGGCGCTGCCGGCGAACTCGATGGCATAGCCGGTGCCACCGGCGGTGCCGATTTCGCCGATGATGGCCAGCACCACGTCCTTGGCGGTGACGCCGGCGCCCAGTTCACCTTCCACGCGCACCTGCATGTTCCTCGACTTCTTCTGGATCAGGCACTGGGTGGCGAGCACATGCTCGACCTCCGAGGTGCCGATCCCAAACGCCATGGCGCCGAACGCGCCGTGGGTCGAAGTATGGGAATCGCCACATACCACCGTCATACCGGGCAGGGTCGCGCCCTGCTCGGGGCCGATAACGTGGACGATGCCCTGGCGCGGGTCGTCCATGCGGAACTCGGTGATGTCGAACGACTGGCAGTTGCTGTCGAGCGTTTCTACCTGGATGCGCGCCACCGGGTCACTGATGCCCGCTACCCCGTTTCCACGCTGCGTGGTGGGTACGTTGTGATCGGGCACCGCCAGCACCGTATCGCGACGCCACAGCTCGCGCCCGGCCAGCCTCAGACCCTCAAACGCCTGCGGCGAGGTCACCTCGTGCACCAGGTGGCGATCTATATAGATGAGCCCCGTGCCATTCTCGTCCTCGCGCACCAGGTGCGCATCCCACAACTTGTCGTAGAGTGTCTTGCCGCTCATGGTTTCCTCCTGACTGTGCGGCAATGCTACGGCGGCCGCATAAATAACTCAAATTCATATTTTTCATATTTTGTATTACTATGTGGAATATGGATATTGCCTCGCTGAAAGCTTTTCTTGCGGTCGCCGACAGCGGCTCGTTCTCGGCTGCAGCAGAACGCCTGTTCCTCACCCAACCCGCTGTCAGCAAGCGGGTGGCGGCACTGGAGAGCGAACTGGACGCCCGCCTGTTCGACCGCATCAGCCGCAGCGTATCGCTCACCGAGGCCGGCCGTGCCTTACTGCCGCGAGCACGCACCATCCTGGTGGACATCGAGGACAGCGTGCGCGCCATCACCAACCTCAGCGGCGAGGTGCGCGGCACGCTGCGCTTCGCCACCAGCCACCATATCGGCCTGCATCGCCTGCCGCCGGCGCTCAGAGCATTCACCCGCCAGTATCCGCAAGTGCGCCTGGATATTCGCTTCATGGATTCGGAAGCCGCGTGCCTGGCGGTGGAGCACGGTGAACTGGAACTGGCCATCGTCACCCTGCCCCCCGACCCGTCACCCAACCTGTCGCTCGACACTGTATGGGAAGACCCGCTAGGCATCGTCGTGTCGCACGATCATCCCCTCGCTGACAAGCGCCGCGCCAGCCTGTCGGCACTGTTGAAACACCCGGCGATCCTGCCCGCCACCGGAACCTACACGCGCCAGATTGCTGAACGGGCATTTCGTAGCGCCGGCGCTACGCTCGACGTGGCGTTGTCGACCAACTATCTGGAAACCATCCGCATGCTGGTCGCGGTCGGCATCGGCTGGAGCCTGCTGCCGCTGACCATGCTCGACGGTCAGTTGCGCCATATCGAGGTATGCGAACTCCGGCTGCAGCGCACGCTGGGCGTCGTTGCGCACCGGGAACGTTCGTTGTCGAACGCGGCCCGCGCGCTGCAGGAACTGCTGCACGCGTACCAGCGCGGACAGACGAACGCGTAATACCCGCGACCCGGGGGTGGTTGAAAAACCCGCACCCATGGTAGACTGCTGCGTACTATCTGCAACCGAATCACGGTGCCTCCTATGTCCGATGTACAGTTCAACCCTAAACTCACCGATGAAATCAAGGTTTCCCCGGAAGCCATCGAGCAGCTGATCGCGCTCACCGAAAACGAGGACGCCGTGACCGGCGTGCGTATTTTTGTTTCCGGCGGCGGCTGCGGCGGCATGTCCTACGGCATGACCTTCGTCGAGCAACCGAGCGCCTACGATTGCGTACTGGAAAACGACGGTATGAACATCTACGTCGATGCGGTGGCACTGAGTTTTCTCGAAGGCGTGGAAATCGACTTCAAGACACAGGGCGTGAACAAGAGCTTTGTGTTCAAGAACGTGTTTGCCAACACCGGCGGCGCCGGCACCTGCGGCTCCTGTGGCGCGGCTGGCGGCGGCTGCGGCTGACCCCCGACAATCACACTGGGTAACGCACCGCGCCTGCTGCTGGTTGCCCACCCCGGCAGCTATCGTATCGCCCCCTACCTGTTCGCCGCCCGGCGAATGGGGGTGGATACGCTGATCGCCTCCCGCGGCAAACATTCTCTCATCACCGAAGTCCATCACGGACTGCATACCGATCCCGACGATACTGACAAAGCGTTACGGGATATCCTGCGCCAGGCTCGATTAACGCCGTTCGACGGCATCCTCGGCAGCGACGACAGTACCGTCGAACTGGCCGCCATCGCCGCGCAGGCACTTGGCCTGCCGCACAACCCGCCGCAAGCGGCGCGGCTGTCGCGACGCAAGGATCTGGCGCGCGCGCACCTGGCGCTGGCAGACTGCCCGGTGCCGATGCACAGCCTGGTCGACCTGCAAAAGCCGCTGGAAAGACAGGCGCGCGGGATGCCCTGGCCGTGTGTCATCAAACCGCTGAACCTGTCCGCCAGTCGCGGCGTGATCCGCGTGAACAATACGGATGAATTTATCACCGCCTGCGAACGCGTACGTCCCATGCTCGCCGAGCAGAACGACCCGTTCCTGCAGTCAAACCTGCTGGTGGAACGTTACATCGACGGTATCGAAGTCGCCTACGAAGGCTTCCTGCACGAAGGCCGGCTCACCACGCTGACGTTGTTCGACAAACCCGATCCGCTGACCGGACCGTTCTTTGAGGAAACCATCTATGTCACGCCCTCGCAACTCGATGCGAAGACACAGGCACGGGTCGAACACAACGTCGCACGCGCCTGTGCCGCCTACGGACTGACCACCGGGCCGGTGCACGCCGAACTGCGTATCGATGAACAGGATGCCTGGATACTGGAAGTTGCGTCGCGCACCATCGGCGGCGACTGCGCGCGGGTACTCGACCAGGGCAGTGACTTCAACCTGGAAGAACTGGTGATTTCACTGGCCATCGGCAAGCCGTTAGAGAATCGGCCGTCGCAAAAAGCGCGCGGGGTAATGATGCTGCCAATCCGCAAGGGCGGGGTACTGCGCCGCGTGGAAGGCATCGAGGCAGCGCGCAAGGTCAAAAATATCGACCGGGTGGACATCATTGTTCGCGACGGCCACGAACTGGTGCCATTGCCGGAGGGCAACCAGTACCCCGGCTATCTGTTCGCCAGCGCGGATACGGTAGACAAGGTAACACGCGCCCTGCGCGAGGCCTGTGACAAACTGGACTTTGTTGTTGCGCCAATGCTGCGCATCGACGGGGTACCACAACCCCGTTAGCCGCTGATCAATGTCAGATGCCCGTCGTCATTGCGGGCGTCCCGGCTGCAATGAGGGCAAAGACGGAACGGGCTACTTCTTGCCGCCGCCCTGCTGGAACCCGGCCGGCAACTGACCGTAGTCACCTTCCCCGAAGAAGAATCCCAGCATGTGCTTTTCGATCAGCTCGATGGCCTTTTCGTCGGCCGTGGTCAGACCATTCTCGTTGATAATGGTCGTCAGGCGCTCCAGCCACTGCTGCCAGCCTTCCTTCGAGACATTTTCGTAGATCCGGATTCCCAGTTCACCGGGATGCGGCGGCTTGTCCAGCCCTTCCGCCTCGGTCTTGAGCACCACACACTGCACCATTCTCGTCATGTTGATTTCCTGAACGGGTTGTTAATCGGTTAAATTCTGTTCGTATTTTTTCAGTAATATGCCGTCGTCACCGCAGCAGTCCGCAGCACACTTCCTGACCTGGTGAATCTCTTCCTCGCTGGCGCCGAGATAAAATGACACCGGGCGATTCTCGGCCGCGCAGTCGCAACCCTTGTCATTATACACGTAAATATTCGTCAGCCCGGCGCGCTGCGCCGCGTCACGGGCCGCGAACAACGTGGACTCCGGTGTCGGCGGCACATCGGCGAGCTTGTAGGCCGGGAAAAACCGCGTGATATGCCAGGGGCTATCCTTGCCAAGATTGTCGCGCACCCAGCAGGCGATCCGGTAGTGCTCTTCCGGGTCGTCGTTTTTCCCGGGAATGATATTGGTCCGGGTTTCCACATGGATACCCAGTTGTTGTGCCTTTTTTATCGAATGAAGCACCTGCTCAACCCGCGCCGGCTTGCAGATCTCGCGATAAAAATCGTCGCTGAGGCTTTTGATGTCCGAACACAGCACGTCGATATGCGGCGCGGCCAGTTCCAGTGCTTCGTCGGTGATGAAGCTGTTGGAAACATAGACGGTATACAATCCCGCCTCGTGCGCCAGCTGCGCCGTGTCGATGATGTACTCCAGCCACACCGCCGGCTCCGAATAGGTAAAGGCAATGCCCTGCACCCCGGCGCGCAGTGCGGTGTCGACCAGCGAATGCGGCGGCACCCACGCCTCGCGCGATTCCCCGCGCGCCAGATCGTCCAGGGCCTTTACCCCCCAGGAAATGTCCAGGTTATGGCAACCGCCACAACGGAAACTGCAACCGTAACTGCCCACCGACATCACCCGCGTGCCGGGGCGGTAGTGCTTCACCGGCTTGTCCTCGATCGGGTCGATATCAATCGACGAAAGGATGCCGTAGGAAAGGTTATAGAGCGTACCGTCCCGATTTACGTGCGCCTGGCAAAAACCGCGCTGACCATGACCAATCTTGCAACGCCACAGGCACAGGTTGCAGCGCGTGGTGCCGTTGGGGAGTTTTTCCTGTAGCCGGGTTTCGACCAGCTGGTATTGT
>CAYSRA010000009.1:0-35106 GCA_964433205.1 uncultured Thiohalobacter sp.
CGTGGTGCCGTTGGGGAGTTTTTCCTGTAGCCGGGTTTCGACCAGCTGGTATTGTCGGGGAGCGGTCACGTATCATCACCTGTCGTGGTTTTCAGCGGGAACAGCGCAGTTGAATGCAATACTACACCAATTACAGGACAAGATTTCATACGTCGTAAATACCATTAATTACTGTGTGTGAAGTCGCCGTGTCACTTCCTATATGATGATCTGATATCCGAAACCGGCAACGCTTTCCGCCCGATGAAAACACTCCAGCAACTGCGCTTCGACAATCACTACGCTCGCCTGCCGGAGATCTTTTTCTCCCGGCACGACCCTGAACCGCTGGACGGCGCCTCGCTGGTTCACTTCAATGCCGATGCGGCATCGCTGATCGACCTCGACCCGCGGGAAGCACAGCGGCCCGAATTCCTCGACTTCGTGACCGGCCGGAAGCTGCTGCCCGACTGCGAACCGCTGGCGATGTGTTATGCCGGACACCAGTTTGGTCAGTTCGTGCCGAGACTCGGCGACGGGCGCGCTATCCTGCTCGGGCAGGTACAGAATAACAATGGCGCGAACCAGGACCTGCAACTCAAGGGCGGTGGCCCGACGCTGTATTCGCGCGGCAGCGACGGGCGTGCGGTACTGCGCTCGACGATCCGCGAATATCTGTGCAGTGAAGCCATGCATGGACTGGGCATCCCCACCACCCGCGCCCTGTGCATGACCGGCAGCGATGAAGAAGTCTATCGCGAGCAGGTCGAAACCGGCGCCATGCTGGTGCGCATGGCACCCAGCCACATCCGTTTTGGCAGTTTCGAGTATTTCTATTACGAGCAGCGCTACGATGACCTGCGCACACTCGCCAACTACACGATCGACCGGCATTTCCCGGCCCTGCACGAAACCGCCAACCCGTACCTTGCGCTGCTCGATGACGCGATCTCCTCCACTGCCCGGCTGATCGCGGACTGGCAGGCCGTCGGCTTCGCCCACGGCGTCATGAACAGCGACAACATGTCCATCCACGGCATTACCCTGGACTACGGCCCCTTCGGTTTCATGGACACCTATGACCCCGGTTTTATCTGCAACCATTCCGATCACAGTGGACGCTATGCGTTCGACCAGCAACCGCACATCGGTCTGTTCAACCTCAGCTGCCTGGCGCAGGCACTGCTGCCGTTGATCGACACCGATCCGAACGCCGCTGCGGAACAGGCCCGCGACGCACTGGGGCAATACCAGACCCGGTTCGTCGCTGCCTATGGCGAACGCATGCGCAGGAAACTCGGGCTGTCTGAGAACCGCCCGGAAGACAAGGAGCTTTGCGAAACACTGCTCGGCATCATGGCCGCCGCTCGTGCCGACTACACGCGGGTATTCCGGCGCCTGTCGGAACGCGACGGGAGCAATTCACTGAGCGACCTGTTCGTGGATCGCGACGCCTGCGATGCCTGGCTGCGCCACTACCGCACGCGCCTGGAACACGAGCACTGCGAGCCCGCCCAGCGCAGCGAGCGCATGAAGCAGGTCAACCCGAAATTCATCCTGCGTAACCACCTGGCGGAAACTGCGATCCGCAAGGCGCGCGACGAACAGGACTTCAGCGAGATAGACCGACTGATGACACTGCTGCAGAATCCGTTCGACGAACACCCGGACTTTGATGACTACGCCAGCGAACCGCCTGACTGGGCGCAGGATATTTCGGTCAGCTGCTCATCCTGATATTGCACGGTAACGACATGACAGCGCTAAAACACGTATTCGACGGCACCCGCGACAATTTCTCCCAACTGGTACTGGACAACTCCCGCAAGGGACTGGTGGTGGTCAACTACTGGAAACCCGGCGCCGGTCCCTGCCTGCGCCTGTGGCAGACACTCGAAAAACTGAGCCAGGACTACGCCGGACGCTTCCTGCTGGTGAACGTCAACACCGAATCGCAGAAGGCGCTGGCACGTGACAACAGCATCAACAGCGTACCGACCCTGAAACTGTACCGTGACGGCGAGGTGGTCGACTCGGTCTACAGCGCTCAGTCCGAAATCTCGCTGCGCCAGGTACTCGACAAGTACGTGCCACCGGCACCGGACACCGATATTGCGGAAGCCATCCGCCTGTATCAACAGGGCCGCGTCGACGATGCACTGTTGAAGCTGGTCGAGGCCGGCATCCGGTCGCCGGAAAACCCGCGCCTGCACGCCACTGCCATCAAGCTGCTGCTGCGGGAAAAACGCTATGCGGATATCGACGCTTACGTGAAAGTGCTGCCGGACAGTATCCGCGCGCAGGAAAACATCGGCACCATGCACGTACACGCAAGAATGCTGGCGCTGGCGGGGCAGGCCGAATCGCCGGAGCGTCTGGATGCGCGTATCGAAACTGCACCGGAGGACACCAGCGCCCTGTTGAGCCGGGCCGCCCTTGCAATGGTAAACGACGACTATCCGACCGCGCTGGCGTTGTTGCTTCGTGCCTACCGGCAGGATCCTTCCTGCAACGACGCACTGCCACGCAAGGCCATGCTGGTTATCTTCGCCCTGCTCGGCGAGCAGCATGATCTGACCCGCCAGTATCAGAAGGCCATACTGGAAGGACTTCACTAGGCGGTCAGGCGGTTTCCTGCGCCAGCGCGCGGGCCTGCTGCTTCATCAACTCGACAATGGCGTAGACGCCAACGTGGCGGTTGGGCGACAGGTGTTCATCGAGGTGCAGGCGTTCGAACACTTCGTCCACATCCAGTTGCTCGATTTCCGACGGCCCTCGCTCCGAGGCAAGCTCGATGAGGATGGCCAGCACCCCCTTGATGGTGCCGGTATCACAGTCGCCGTAGAAATAAATCCGCGTCGGGTCATTGTCGTCGTAACGTGCACTGACCCACACCTGGCTCATACAACCCTTCACGCGGTTATCCTCGGTCTTGAGCGCCTCCGGCATGGACGGAAGCCTTTCGCCCAGTTCGGTGAGATAGAGGTAACGCTGCTCCCAGTCACCAAGCAGTTCAAGGTTTTCCACGATCTTGTCCAACCCGGTCATGTCGAGGTCACCCCCGCTCCTGACATACCCCGCAATATACGGTCCGCAAGATCGCGCAGCATTTTGTGTTCCAGCCTGTGAACGATCACCGAGGCGAACCCCAGCGCAAGCAAGGTACGCGCAGTGCGTTCGTCAAGACCCCGGGAACGCAGATAGAACACCTGCTGCGGATCAAGCTGACCAACGGTGGTGCCGTGGCTGCATGTGACATCGTCGGCGTCGATTTCCAGGCGGGGTTTGGTGTCGATCTCGGCATCCCCGGTCAGCATCAGGTTATCGTTGCGCAACTGTGCGTCCGTATGCTGCGCCAGCTCCCCGACACGGATACAGCCGTCAAACACCGCACGCCCCCTGCCATACAACAAGCCGCGAAAATTCAGCCGGCTGTTACAGGATGGAATGGTGTGATCGACGTTCACATGTACGTCCGCAAGCTGCCCGTCACCGACGGTATAAAGTCCGTCGAGTTCGCAGCAGGCGTCCTCTCCGGTAAAACTCACCTGGTATTCCGTGCGCGACCAGTTTCCACCGAACTGCAGCGGCACACCCTGATAGCGACTGCCATGATGCAGGGACAGGAACAGACTACCCAGGTGCCAGGTATCGTGCGCCTCGTTCTGGATGCGCACGTGCCGCAGACCGGCGTCCTGTTCCAGCCGGATCTCGGTCACGCCGTTGTGGAAGTAACGCGCCGACGCCTCGCCCGCAAACCGCTCCACCAGTTCCAGCCGCGCGCCCGCTTCCAGCACGATCAGGTTGCGTAGCGACACCAGCGACGCCTGCTCGCGTTCAGCGCCCAGAAACAGCAACTCGATCGGCCGCCCCGGCTGCACGCCCGCCCTGACGTGCAGGAACACGCCATCGCCCACCACCGCACCGTTCAGCGCATTGAACAGGTGCTGCCCGTGTCCGCAGAGTGCGCCCAGCCAGCGCATCACCGGTTCCGCGTCGCATGCCAGCTGCTCGCGTAGCGGGGTCAGGGTGACACCAGCCGGCAGCGTCTTATTACTCGACAGGTGCGGCGCAAAACGCCCGTTGACAAAAACCAGCCGCCAGGCGTCCGCCAGCGGTTCGATGTTGCATGCTCCGAACGAAAACCCTGGATCGACGTCCTTCGTGTCCGGCTGGAAGTCCTGCGCCAGCAGACTGTCGATACGCGTATAGCGCCAGGCCTCCTGACGTCTGGCGATCTCCGGTAACGTCTCCAGCGCCCCCAATGCTTCGGTCCGCAATGCGTTCAGTCGCTCACCCGGCAGCGGCCGCAGGACGTGTGCCACACGCTGCGCCGCGTCATGAAACCACTGGCGTTGCATGACATCATCGCTCATGCCGCCGTTCCTTCCGTCAGCCAGCCATAGCCCTTGCGTTCCAGCTCCAGCGCCAGCGCACGGTCGCCGGAAAGCACGATGCGGCCATCCACCAGCACGTGAACCCGGTCGGGCACGATATGGTCGAGCAGGCGCTGGTAATGGGTAATCACCAGCATGGCGCGGCCCGCGCTGCGCAGGCGGTTGACGCCGTCGGCGATCACACCCAGCGCATCGATATCAAGGCCGGAGTCAGTTTCGTCCAGTATCGCCAGCGTCGGCTCCAGCAAAGCCATTTGCAGGATCTCGTTGCGCTTCTTCTCGCCACCGGAAAATCCGGCGTTGACATCCCTGCGCAGCAAGCCGACATCAAGTCCAAGCTGTTCGGCATGCTTCCTGGCCAGGCGCAGAAACTCCGCGGAATCCAGTTCGGGCCGGTTTCCGGCGCAGCGTATCGCGTTCACCGATTCGCGCAGGAAAGTCATGTTGTTTACGCCCGGCAGTTCGACCGGATACTGCATGGCAAGAAACACCCCCCTGCGCGCGCGGGTCTCGGTATCCATTGCCAGCAGGTTCTCTCCCTGATAGCGCACTTCGCCATCGGTTACCCGATAGCCCTCGCGCCCGGCAAGGATGTGCGACAGGGTGCTTTTGCCCGAGCCGTTCGGTCCCATGATGGCGTGTACCTCGCCGGCGTTGATATCCAGATCAACGCCCCGGAGAATCGATTTTCCGTCGACTTCCGCATGCAGGTTCCGGATGGTCAATATCATGTCAGCCTCCTGTTTCGCACGCCTATCCAACCGCGCCTTCCAGCGTGATGTTCAGCAGCTTCTGCGCCTCCACGGCAAACTCCATGGGCAACTCGTTGAACACTTCCTTGCAGAAACCGTTGACGATCATGAACACTGCGTCCTCTTCCGACAGTCCGCGCTGGCGGCAGTAGAACAACTGGTCCTCGGCAATCTTCGAGGTCGTGGCCTCGTGCTCGACCCGCGCCGACGGATTGCGCACTTCGATGTAGGGTACCGTGTGGGCGCCGCAACGATCGTTCAACAACAGCGAATCGCAGCGCGTGTGATTGCGGGCGTTGGCCGCACGGGCACTCATGCGCACCAGCCCGCGGTAGGTATTCTGGCCGCGCCCCGCCGATATACCCTTGGACACGATGGTGCTGCGCGTATTGCGCCCCAGGTGGATCATCTTGGTGCCGGTGTCGGCCTGTTGCCGGCCACGCGTCACCGCCACCGAATAGAACTCGCCAACAGAATCGTCGCCGCGCAGAATGCAGCTCGGGTATTTCCAGGTGATCGCCGAACCGGTCTCCACCTGGGTCCAGGAGATGTGCGAGCGGTCGCCGCGGCAGTCGCCGCGCTTGGTGACGAAGTTGTAGATGCCGCCACGTCCCTGCTCGTCACCGGGATACCAGTTCTGTACGGTGGAATACTTGATGTGCGCGTCATCCAGCGCGATCAGTTCGACAACCGCGGCGTGCAGCTGGTTCTCCTTGCGCATCGGCGCGGTGCAACCTTCCAGATAACTGACGTAACTGCCCGCTTCGGCTACGATCAGCGTACGCTCGAACTGACCGGTGTTGGCCTCGTTGATACGGAAATAGGTCGACAGTTCCATCGGGCAATGCACACCTTCCGGGACGTACACGAAGGTGCCGTCACTGAACACGGCTGAATTGAGCGCGGCGAAATAGTTGTCGGTATGCGGCACCACCGTGCCGAGGTGCTTCTGCACCAGTTCCGGGTACGCACGGATCGCCTCCGACATGGAACAGAAAATCACCCCGGCGTCGGCCAGCGCACTCTGGAAAGTGGTTGCGACCGAAATACTGTCGAACACGGCATCCACGGCAACACCGGCCAGCGCCTTTTGCTCCTGAAGCGGGATACCCAGCCGGTTATAGGTTTCGATCAGGTCAGGATCGACATCATCGAGGCTGGCGGGGCCGTCGCCCTTGCGTTTCGGTGCGGAATAATAGGAAATCGACTGGAAGTCGATTGGCGGATAATGCACATAGGCCCAGGCCGGTTCCTGCATCGTGAGCCAGTGCCGGTAGGCAGCCAGGCGCCGTTCCAGCATCCACGCCGGTTCGCGCTTCCTGGCGGAGATGGCACGGACGACATTTTCATCGAGCCCCGGCGGCAGGGTATCGGATTCAATGTCGGTGACAAAACCGTGCTCATAACCCGCACCGATCAGTTCGTCTACCGCTTGACGGTTCGTGCCCATCGCCTGGAACCCCCGCATAAAATACCTGAGTAAATTACTCTGGTATTAGTTATGCGCCTTTCCCCGGGCGAAAACAAGAGTGAATAAAGTAGGGATTTTACCGATCGCAGGAGTTCCGGCGGGAATACAGCTACGCAGCGTATACCGCCATCTCCGCGCCGTCGGTGCCTGCGATGGTGTCACTGGCCTGTTCCACTTCAGGCCGGTCACCCTGCACCACCAGCAACAGCCGTCCTGCACTGACCACTGATTCATAACGCCGCGCGCTCTCACCGGACACGCCCAGTGTATACAGTGCCCGGCCGATCACATTGAGCCGGCCCGAGATCGCCAGCCGTTCCGAGCGGTCCGCCATCACCGCGACGATAGAGCCGGTTGCGACAAGCGGTCCGTAACCCGGCGCCCAGAAACAGGCAGCAGACCCCAGCATTCCGACAGTGCGGTTCCAGAAGTCGCCCTGCTCACCACAAAAGCGTACGCCGTTGACCGAGTCGTGAAAGGCGAATGGCTGCCGCCCGGTGTACCCCCCCCGGCCGATAACCGAAACCCTGCGCAAGTCGCAGTCGTGCCGGCGCAATGCATCGAGGGCCCCGGCAACCTGCTGACAGCGATCATAGATTGCCACGCAACTGTTCTGTTCAGGCATTCGCCACTGCCCTCACACCGGGCGCCCGGCTACGCCGGCGCGGGGATACCCTGCTGCCGGCACCTGGTGTCCGGTGCATTATGCCGTTTCGAATCACGGAAATACCCCTGGAATCACACTCGGCAGCAGTATTGCGCATTCCGCCGGACATGGCTGTCACCCAGATGACAACGGACGAACAGCGGGGGGATGACAGGTTATTTCACGCGGGCCGGCGGTTTTTCCTCCTGCGATAACGCATCGTCGGCGTATTCCTGCAAAGCCTCGAGATCGCTGACCACCGTCTGAAAGTGGCGTTTGCGCAGGATGCCCTGCTTGCGCCAGTGCTGGAGGTGACGGTTCACGACCTGGCGCACTGAACCGACCATGCGCGCCAGTGACTCGTCGTGCAGGTCGTTGATCAGGTGCAGGCGCCGTCCGCTGCCGGCACCGCGCTCTGCCTGCTCCGGCTTGACGTACCTGAGAATCAATCGCGCCAGTCGCGTCATGGTGTCGTGCAGCGCGAGGTCGGTGGCGAGGTCTTCGAGCTTGCGCATCTGATTGCCCAGGTAGGGCAGGAAATTGCGATTGAACTCCGGGTGTTTCTCAAGCCACGCCCTTGCCTCGACCAATGGCACGGAAATCAGACTGACATCCTCCAGCGCCACCGGCGTGATATCGTGCGGTCGCTCATTGAGCAACGTAATCATGTCGATGCCGTCGCCCGGACCGAGCAGGAACAGGGTGATACTGCGCCCTGTCTGCGGGTTGATGCGCGTCACCTCGACACGGCCATCGATCAACAGGTACAGACGCTGCTGAAAGATGGAGGGGTCCAGCTGCACGCCGCGACGCCAGCTGTCGCGCCGGAACATACCCAGCATGCTGTCCATCAGCCCGTCCGACAAGCCCGCAAACAACGGCGACCCGACCAGCCGGGCCTTGCA
Source organism: uncultured Thiohalobacter sp. (assembly GCA_964433205.1). Lineage (GTDB taxonomy): Bacteria > Pseudomonadota > Gammaproteobacteria > DSM-19610 > DSM-19610 > Thiogranum. The sequence continues at coordinate 8,151 of CAYSRA010000009.1, forward strand.
ATGCGCGTAGTAAGCCATGTCCATTTTCATCAGGTATCGCTCCGGCAAGGTCGGCTTCCATGAAGGGTGCGGGCGTGGTGCGCCGGCACAGGGCCCCACGCATTGTGGCACAGGCTGACAGGGACGACAAAAGCGAATCCCTGTCACATAAGTGACACACACTGTCCCGAAGTCAGTGTACCCTCATGGACATAATCTCCAGGCCTGGATCGCCGATTCGGCGTAAAAGTCCGGTTGAAACTGACTGGCTGTGCCACAACCTGTTTGAATACGACGATTCAGCCGCTCACCGGAGCCGTACATGGAATTCAAGGACTATTACAAGATCATGGGCGTGGAACGCGACGCCACCCAGGATCAGATCAAGCGTGCCTACCGCAAGCTGGCGCGCAAGTATCACCCGGACGTCAGCAAGGAACCGGATGCCGAAGCACGCTTCAAGGAAGTCGGGGAAGCCTATGAAGTGCTGAAAGACCCGGAAAAACGCGCCGCCTACGATCAACTGGGCGCCAACTGGAAAGCCGGCACGGAGTTCAATCCGCCGCCGGACTGGGACGCCGGCTTTGAATTCGGCGGTGGCGGTTTCACCGGCGGCGCGGCGGCCGGCGACTACAGCGACTTTTTCGAATCCCTGTTTGGCCGTGGTTTTGGCGGCGTGCGCGGCGCCGGTGGACGCCGGCGTGGTTTCCATGCGCGCGGCGAAGACCACCACGCCAGGGTGCTGATTGACCTCGAAGACGCCTTCCATGGTGCCACGCGCAGCATCACCCTGCGCCACCCGGAACTGGACAGCAGCGGTCACGTGGTCACCCGCGAACGCACCCTCAACGTAAAGATTCCAAAAGGCGTCAAGGAAGGCCAGCGCATCCGCCTGGCCGGCCAGGGGGCGCCCGGTATCGGCGAAGGACCGGCCGGCGACCTGTACCTGGAGATCGGTTTCAACCCGCACCCGCTATACCGTGTCGAGGGCCGTGACCTGTACCTCGACCTGCCTGTCGCGCCCTGGGAAGCCGCGCTGGGCGCGACGGTGAAAACCCCGACGCCGAACGGGCCGGTCGATCTCAAGATCCCGCCGGGTACCCGCAGCGGCCAGAAGCTGCGCCTGAAGGGTCGGGGCATTCCGGGCAAGCCGCCGGGTGATATCTATGTGATTCCGCAGATTGTCCTGCCACCGGCGAACACTGCAACCGCGAAGGCGCTGTACGAGAAGATGAAGCAGGAACTGGCGTTCAACCCGCGCGCCAAACTGGGAGTGTAAACAGCCATGCCGACGGAAATACTGAGTGGGGTACTGATCGACGAGCAGACCCTGATATCGCTGGGCGAACTTTGCCGGGCCTGCTCGCGGCACGCCGAGTGGGTCATCGAGCTGGTCGATGAAGGGGTACTGGAACCCCGCGGGCCTTCGCCCGAACAATGGCAGTTCACCGCCGGCGCCCTGAAACGGGCATTGATCGCTGCACGCCTGCAGCGTGACCTCGGTATCAACCTCGCCGGCGTGGCACTGGCGCTGGACCTGCTCGGAGAAATCGAAACACTGCGCGCGCGCCTGCAGGGGTCCGGCCGATGACCGCCTCGGCCAACTACGTTCGCTGGTTCGAAGAGCTGGATATCAATGATATCCCGCTGGTCGGCGGCAAGAACGCCTCGCTGGGGGAGATGTACCGCGAGTTGACACCGCAGGGCGTAAAGATCCCCAACGGTTTCGCCATCACCGCAGCGGCCTACCGCCACATGCTCGACCTTGCCGGCGCCTGGGACGCGCTGCACGAGGCGCTGGACGACCTCGACCCCGACGACGTCGACGACTTGGCGCGGCGTGGCGCGCGGGCGCGTGAGATCGTTTACGGGGCGGGACTTCCCGAAAACATGCGCGCGGAAATTCTTGATGCGTTCCACGCGCTGAAAGCGCAGTACCCGAACAACATCAGCGTTGCCGTGCGCAGCTCGGCCACTGCCGAGGACCTGCCCGGTGCCAGCTTCGCGGGTCAGCAGGACACCTACCTCAATATCGAAACCGATGAACAGCTCATCGAAGCCTGCCGGCGCTGTTTCGCCAGCCTGTTCACCGACCGCGCCATCCACTACCGCGTCGACCAGGGCTTCGATCACTTCAAGGTCGCGCTGTCGATCGGGGTCATGAAAATGGTGCGCTCCGACCTCGCCGCCAGCGGCGTCATGTTCTCGCTGGATACCGAGACCGGCTTCCGCGATGTGGTATTCATCACCGGCGCTTACGGTCTCGGTGAGAACGTGGTGCAGGGCGCCGTGGACCCCGACGAATTCTACGTCCACAAACCGACCTTCGAACAGGGGCACCGCGCAGTACTGCGGCGGCGGCTGGGCTCAAAAAAAATCAGAATGGTATACGCGGGCGGGCGCACCCGCGAAGCAACGCGCAACGTCCCCACCGCGCGCGAGGACCGCGAGCGTTTCTGTATTTCCGACGAGGATGTCCTGACGCTGGCCGACTACGCTATCAAGGTCGAAAAGCACTACAGCCGCCAGGCCGGACACCACAAGCCGATGGACATGGAGTGGGCAAAGGACGGTATCGACGGTGAGTTGTACATGGTGCAGGCACGACCGGAAACCGTGGCCTCGCAGGTATCCGGTACTACCCTGGAAGTGTTTCACCTGAAGGAGCAGGGCAAGGTGCTCACGGTCGGTAACGCCGTGGGTACGCGCATTGCCAGCGGTCGCGCACGGCTGATCCATGACGTGAGCGAACTCAACAACTTCCGCCCCGGCGAAGTGCTGGTTGCCGACACTACCACACCGGACTGGGAGCCGGTGATGAAAATCGCCGCCGCCATCGTCACCAACCGCGGCGGCCGCACCTGCCACGCCGCTATTGTGGCACGTGAACTGGGCATACCGGCGGTGGTCGGCTGCGACGACGCCACAGAGGTCATCCCCGACGGCGAACCTGTCACCGTGGACTGTTCACAGGGCGATCGCGGTCGCGTCTACGCCGGCGAACTGGCTTTTGAGCGGGAAACCACTGATCTCGGCAAACTGGCGCGCCCGCACACGAAAATCATGGTCAACCTCGGCAACCCCGACCTCGCCTTCAAGACCGCGTTCCTGCCCAGCGATGGTGTCGGGCTGGCGCGTATGGAATTCATTATCAACGAATCCATCAAGGCACACCCGATGGCACTGCTGCACCCTGAGCGGGTGCGCGACCCGGCACAACGCGAACAGATCGAACGGCTGTGCAGGGGCTACGACAGCCCGACAGACTTTTTCATCAAACATCTGTCGGAAGGTGTCGGCACCATCGCCGCCGCATTCTGGCCGAAGCCGGTGGTGGTGCGCCTGTCCGACTTCAAATCCAACGAATACGCCGCACTGATCGGCGGCCGCTTCTTCGAACCCGAGGAAGCCAACCCGATGATCGGTTTCCGCGGTGCGGCGCGCTATACCCACCCGGACTACGCGGAGGGCTTTGCACTGGAATGCACTGCACTGAAACGGGTGCGCGACGACATGGGACTCGACAATGTCATTCTGATGATTCCGTTCTGCCGCCGCGTCGAGGAAGGCGAACGCGTACTGAAGGCGCTGGCAGACAACGGCCTGAAACGCGGCGAGAACGGCCTGCAGGTCTATGTCATGTGCGAGATTCCCAACAACGTGATTCAGATAGACGCCTTTGCCGAATTGTTCGACGGCTTCTCCATCGGCTCCAACGACCTCACCCAGTTAACCCTCGGCGTGGACCGGGATTCCGAAATGGTGGCGTTCGACTTTGACGAACGTGATCCCGGCGTCAAGGAAATGATCCGGCTCGCCGTCGAAGGCGCACGGCGCAACGGCAGACATTCCGGACTGTGCGGTCAGGCGCCGTCCGACTACCCCGAGATGGCGGAATTCCTGGTGCGCACCGGCATCGAGTCCATCAGCCTGAACCCCGACGTGGTGCTGACCACCACACAGCACGTGCTGGAAATCGAGGAACAGCTGAAACAACAGGCCAGCTAGGGCCAAGGTCCCGACGAGGAGCCGTCAGTTATGCAAACCAGCCATTACCTGCCCCGTTCCATGCCCGATGCGCTGCACGGACTGGTCACGCTGGCACTGGACCTGCGCTGGAGCTGGCACCACGGTAGCGATGTGCTGTGGCGACAGGTCGATCCGGCACTGTGGGAAGCCACCGCCAACCCGTGGCTGATACTCGAAAGCGTCTCCGACCGGCGCCTCGACACCCTCTCCACTGACCCGGCGTTCCTCGACCTGCTGCAAAAACAGCTGGACGCCCGCGACGCGCACTTTGCCGAGGAATCCTGGTTCTCGCGTCATGTCGACGGCGCCTTCAGCGGGAACATCGCCTACTTCAGCATGGAGTTCGGCATCTGCGAGTCGCTGCCGATCTACTCCGGCGGCCTGGGCGTGCTGGCCGGCGACTACCTGAAAACCGCCTGTGACCTCGACGTGCCGGTGGTAGGTATCGGGCTACTCTATCAGCGCGGTTACTTCCGCCAGGCACTGAATACCAGGGGCGAACAGATTGAGTTCTATCCCTATAACGATCCGACCATGCTACCCGTGGTGCCGCTACGCGGTGACGATGGCGAATGGGTGCGCATCAGCATCGAACTGCCCGGGCGGACGCTATACCTGCGCACCTGGCGCGCCCAGGTCGGACGCCGCACGCTGCTGCTATTGGACAGCAACGACCCGCTCAACGAACCCGGTGATCGCGGTATCACCAGCGAACTGTACGGTGGCGGCCCGGAAATGCGCCTGCAGCAGGAGATGGTGCTGGGTGTCGGCGGCTGGCGGCTGCTGGATGCCGTCGACCTCGACTGCCCGGTATGCCACCTCAACGAAGGGCACCCGGCGTTTGCGATTCTGGAACGCTGCCGGCAGTTCATGGCCCGTCACAAAACTTCGTTCCGTCACGCGCTGCGCGCCACGCGCGCCGGAAATCTGTTCACCACGCACACCCCGGTCGAAGCCGGCTTTGACCGCTTCGAGCCCGAACTGGTCGCACTCTACCTGGGCGACCTGGCCGGTGACATGGACGTGGATATCGATGAACTGCTGGCACTCGGCCGCAGCCGGCCGGACCGGCATGACGAGCCCTTCAACATGGCCTGGCTGGCGTTGCGCGGCTCGGGCGCGGTAAACGGTGTCAGCCGACTGCACGGTGCGGTCAGCCGGCGCATATTTCTGCCGCTGTTCCCGCGCTGGCCCGAAGCCGAAGTTCCGGTTCACCACGTGACCAATGGCATCCATGTACCCAGCTGGGACTCTCCTGTCGCCGACACGCTGTGGACCGAGAGTTGCGGCAAGTCGCGCTGGCTGGGCACGCTGGAAACCCTGGAGGAAGACCTGCGAAGTGTTTCAAACCAGACCCTGTGGGAATTCCGCTCGGCCGGCCGCCGCCGGCTGGTGGATTTTGTCCGCAAACGTCTTGCCCGCCAGCAGTGCAGTCGCGGTGGCAAGCAGCCGTGCGAAGCGGAATGCAGCGAAGTGCTGGAACCGGACGCGCTGACGCTGGGCTTTGCGCGTCGCTTCGCCGAGTACAAACGACCCAATCTGCTGTTACACGACCCGCAGCGCCTGCTGCGCCTGCTGACCAACCGCGACCGGCCGGTGCAATTGATCATCGCCGGCAAGGCGCACCCCGCCGATGATATCGGCAAGGCCCTGCTGCGCAGCTGGCATGAGTTCCTGACCCGCAACTCGGTCTGGGATCGTGTCGTGTTCATCGAGGACTATGATCTCAACGTCGCGGCCCAGCTGACCCAGGGTGTGGATGTCTGGATCAATACACCGCGCCGTCCCTGGGAAGCCAGCGGCACCAGCGGCATGAAGGTGCTGGTCAACGGCGGCCTCAATCTCTCGGAGCTCGACGGCTGGTGGGCGGAAGCCTGGGCACCGGAACTGGGCTGGGCGGTCGGCGACAGGCAGGAACACGGTACCGACGTCGACGCGCGCGAGGCGGAGCAGCTGTACCGCATACTGGAGAACCAGGTTGTCCCTGAGTTTTACCAGCGCGACGAACAGGGGCTGCCCCGCAACTGGGTGCAGCGCATGCGCGAGAGCATGGCACGTCTGACCACCCGCTATTCGACCAACCGCATGTTGCGCGAGTATACCGAAAACTTTTATATCCCGCTGGCCGACGCCTGCCGCCAGCGCGCCGATAACCCGGCCCTCGTCAATGAGCTGGAAAGGTGGCACGACACACTGCTACGTCACTGGTCGCACGTACACTTCGGGAATATTCGCATCACCACCAACAACGGCGTGCACCGCTTCGAGGTACAGGCCTACCTCGACGAAATTCCTGCCGACGCGGTTGACGTCGAACTGTACGCCGAAGGAGAAAACAGCAGCCCGCCCGTGCGCATCCCGCTACACCGCGCTGCAGCCCTGGCCGGAACGGCCAACGCCTACCTGTATGCCGGCGAGGTGCCGGCACAACGCCCGGCCACGGACTATACGCCAAGAATCATTCCGCGCCATCCGCACGCCAATATTCCGATCGAGGCGAGCAATATTCTCTGGTACACCTGACGCACAACCGTAAACGCCTTTCACCGGCCACCACAACAGGCGCATGACAAACCGCAACAACAACAATGAAAAACTGACCCTCAGGGAAGTTATCGCCATGGGTATCGGCGGCATGGTCGGGGGCGGTATCTTCTCGGTGCTCGGCCTGGCCATTGCCCAGGCCGGCCACGCAGCGCCGATCGCTTTCGCGCTTGGCGGACTCATCGCGTTGCTGACGGGCCTGTCCTATGCCCGACTGGGGCTGGTATTCCAGTCCAGCGGCGGCAGCTTCACCTACCTGGAACACGCCTTCAGCAACCAGAACGTGGCCGCCATCGGCGGCTGGCTGCTGCTGGTGGGGTACGTCGGCACCCTGTCACTGTATGCCTATACGTTCGGTATCTATGGCAGTGCCATGCTCGGTGCAGATGGTGCCAGTGCCGCCATGCATCATTTTCTGGAAACCCTGATTCTGCTGAGTTTCCTGGGCGTAAACCTGTACGGCATCAAGGCCAGCGGCACCAGCGAACTGCTGATCGTGACCGTCAAGGTCATTATCCTCGGCCTGTTCGCCGTTACCGGGCTGTTCTACGTCAAAGCCGACCATCTTCTGCCGCTGTTCGATCACGGCTATACCGGGGTACTCATGGGTGCGGCGCTGATTTTTGTCGCCTACGAAGGCTTTGAACTGATCCCCAATGCCATCAACGAAATGGAATCGCCGCAGCGCAACCTGACGCGCGCCATTGTGTGGTCGATCGCCGTCACCATTGCCATTTACGTGCTGGTATCCATTGTCGCGGTCGGTAACCTGCTGCCGGAGGAGATCGCGAAATACGGTGAGTACGCGCTGGCAGTTGCTGCAGAACCTTTCCTTGGCACAGCCGGGTTTCAACTCATCGGGCTGGCCGCCCTGTTTTCCACCGCATCCGCCATCAACGCCACCCTGTTCGGCACGGCACGACTGGGGATGATTATGGCGACGGAAAAGGCCCTGCCCACCGCCTTCGGTTTTCGGCGCCGGCAAAACAACATTCCCTGGTTCAGCCTGATTGCCATTACGCTCGTTACGCTGGTATTCGTCAACCTGGCTGACCTGACCGTCATCTCATCGTTTGCCAGCTCGACCTTCCTGCTGATTTTTGCGCTGATCAACCTGTCGGCCTTTTTACTCAGGGGGCAAACCTCTGGTCACGCCAGGCTGCCACTGGCCGGCCTGCTGCTGTCGCTGGGCTCGTGGGTAGTACTGATGCTGTACCTGTGGAATACCTACCGGGAAAGTTTGTACTGGATCGGCGCACTGTACGCCGCTGTCATTATCTTCGAACTGCTGCTCAGTCAGCGGCGCTGCATCTGCCGCCCGCGCGACGACGGCAAGGCACCGCGCTGTCCGTAACGGCAAACCGGCTCAGGACTTCACCACCAGCACATCACAATGTGCCTGGCTCAAAACCCCGCTGCTCACCGAACCGAGAATACGTTCGATACCGCGGCGTCCGTGGGAACCGACCACGATCAGGTCTATCTCTTTCTCACGTGCCCACGACACAATCGTCCACTTGGGCGAGCCCCACTGCACTTCCAGCAGTGTGTCCTTGTCCAGTTCCATGCGTTCGGCGAAGCGTCGCAGGCTGTCCTCGGCCTGCACCATCATGGTTTCGTCGGCGAGCGGGATATCGGCCAGCACCGGATCGTAGCTGTCTGAATAAAACACCATCGGCTCAATGACGTGCAGCACCTGCAGGCGCGCTCCATACTGTTTACGAAGCTCTTTGGCCCGCTGCGCCGCGCGCTCGGAGTAGCCGGAAAAATCGGTGGCCAGCAGGATGTTCCGGTAGGGTTCAACGGGACGCATTCTGTCTTCCTCCTTCGGCTTCTCTTCCAGCCAGTCCCACGCATCCTGTGCCTGGGACTTTTTGAAGAAGCGCATTTCCGTCCGGGTAAAGAAATTGGCAAGCGCCACGCCCCAGTGCTCTATGGCGTTGTCACCAACGATCGCGATGCGCTTGAAGTCCTTGTCGTGCTGCAGGCCGAAACGGAAGTCCTCCCATGCCGCACTGCCTTCCCATCCCTGGAAATCTTCCAGCTCGATGTACAGGGAAATGACGCCGAACTCGCGAATCATGGATTCCAGTACGGGAAGAAATTCCTCGTAGTCGGCATCGGTGAGTTTTCCACTCACCCTGAAGGCAAGAATGCCCTTTTTGTTTACCGGAAGAATTTTGAACATGTTTTCCCCTTTTTTCGTACATCCGATTGGTCACGTGTCTAGCGTAGATCAACACGATTCGCTACGCTGTCACCTGGGTTACATTCGACCCGCTTGCAATCCGCCGCCCAGCCGTTAGGATTCACGCGAAGCTGCGCGCCCCGGTGCGTTCGAACGTCCCTGCCGGTACGCGAAATGCAAAAAACCCGAAAAAACCGGGCCATGACAAAACCTGACAATAAAGACACCAGCCGGCGGCTGATAACATGCGTGGCCACGCTGCTGCTACTCGGTTGTACGCTCCCGGCCTGGCCTGCTTCCAGCGATGAAGGCAGGCCATCGGGCGGTGTCCGCAGCCATCATCTGCGCGAAGCGGCCAAGTACCGTCTGGAGTTCGATAACGACGCGTTTGTCGGTTCCGACAACCAGTTTTCCAGTGGCTGGAGTATCCAGTATCACTCCGCCATCGCCGCCAACTGGCGCTCCCTGGACACGCCGGCCGACTGGCTTGCCGGGTTCGGCGAGCACCTGCCCGGCCTGCAGTGGGCGCGCCTGGTGAAACGCTTCAACATGTCGGTCGGGCAGATTATCCAGACACCGGCCAATCTCAGCGAACGGGAACTGATTGCGAACGATGTACCCTATGCGGCCGTTATCGCCACGCAGGCGGCCTGGCTTGCCTACAGCGACGTTGAGTTTCGTGGTTTTGAAATATCAGTTGGCATCGTCGGACCCGCCGCACTGGGCGAACCTTCGCAAAACCTTGTACATCGATTGATCGGTATAAACGAGGCGCGCGGCTGGGACAACCAGTTGAAAAGCGAGCCCGTGTTCAACGTGAACTATATGCGCAAGAAGAAGTTTTACCGCTACCGAGGCACTTCCGGATTTTCCGGGGATGCTGCACTCGATGGACACGTGGCACTCGGGACACTGTTCACGCTGGCTGCGTTACGCATCGAGACCCGCTTTGGCCGCAATATACCGGGAGGGTTCGCCTACTCCCCGGACCCGATTGGCCACAGCATGATCTACGACGCCGGTCTGGCGCCAGCGTCTCCGTCGCGGCCGTCGCTGTACGGGGCCGTCTCGGTATCCGGGCTCGCAGTTGCACATAACCTGCTGCTGGACGGTAACGTCTTTCAGCGCAGTCACCGTATCGAAAAGGAGCCCTTTCTCGCCATGTTGACGCTGGGTATTCACTACGAAACACCGGACTGGGGGGCACACATGGAGTGGACGTTTACCACCGACACGGTGGAAACCGCCAGCCTCAACGCCGCCGAAGATGCCGATAACACCTTTGGCACACTCATGTTCGAGTGGAAACTGTAGCGCCGGACACAGCCCGCCCTGTCACCTGGGTTACATGCATTTGCCGCATATCACGCTAGTCTCTCTACCTTCAGGCACCGGCACTTTCGACCCAGGATTCGAACATGACCCAGGATACCGATAGCTATTCCCGGCAAACTGTCACCGAGACGCTGAAGACGCTGGATGTGGAGCCCGACCAGGGCCTGTCCAGCGCCGAAGCGAAACAGCGCCTTCAGCGCTACGGCCCCAACGAAGTCGAGGAAAAGGAAGAACCGCTCTGGCACCGCGTGTTCCGGCGCTTCTGGGCCCCGATCCCGTGGATGATCGAAGTCGCGATGCTGCTGTCGGCGCTGGCCGGGAAATGGGAAGACTTCTCCATCATCCTGGTGATGCTGCTGGTCAACGCAGGTCTGGATTTCTTCCAGGAACACCGCGCCCTGAATGCACTGAAGGCCCTGAAGGCGCGCATGGCCCGCCAGGTTACCGTGCTGCGCGACGGCAAGTACCGGGTGATCCCGGCGCGGGAACTGGTGCCCGGCGACATCGTGCGACTGCGCATCGGCGACGTGGTACCGGCCGACGTACAACTGTTGTCCGGTGACTACCTGCTCATCGACCAGTCGGCGCTGACTGGCGAATCATTGCCGGTGAGCCGCAAGATAAACGAAGTCGCCTACGCCAATACCATCGTCAAGCAGGGCGAGATGCTCGCCGTGACGGTCAACACCGGCATGCGCACGCGCTTCTCCAGCGTCGTATCGCTGGTCGCGAAGGCGCAACTGGAAGAGCGCAGCCACTTCCAGAAGATGGTCATCCAGATTGGCAATTTCCTGATCCTGATCACCATTGCGCTGGTGTTGCTGATTGTCATGGTAGCGCTGTTCCGTGGTGATGAACTGATCGAGATCATCCGTTTCTCACTGGTGCTGACGGTGGCGGCCATCCCGGTCGCACTGCCGGCAGTGCTGTCTGTCACCATGGCGGTGGGAGCCATGAACCTGGCACGTCGCCAGGCGGTGGTGTCGAAACTGACTGCCATCGAGGAACTGGCGGGTGTCGATATATTCTGCAGCGACAAGACCGGTACACTGACCGAAAACCGCATGCAGGTTGCTGATCCGGTAGTACTGAAAGGACACAGTGTTTCCGAACTGTTCCTGCTCGCTGCGCTGGCCTCGCGACTGGAAAACAACGACCCCATCGAGTTGCCGATTTTCCATTACATTGACGAAAAGCTGCCGGACATCGATCTGACTCCGTTTCGTCAGATCCGCTTCACGCCCTTTGACCCGATACGCAAACGCACCGAAGCAGAAATAGCAGGCGAAGACGAGACCTTCATCGCGGTCAAGGGGGCTGCGCAGATTCTGGCCGATATGGCCGAACTACCCGACAAAGAGGCCGCTATCGTCAACAAGCTGGTGGAGAAACTGGCTGAAAAAGGTTATCGCACCCTGGCAGTCGGCCGAAAACAGGGCGACGAACCGTTGACGATTGTCGGGCTCATTCCGTTATACGACCCGCCACGCCCGGAATCGGCTAGGGTCATCGCCGACATGCGCGACTATGGTGTGCGGGTAAAAATGGTTACCGGAGACCACGTCGCTATTGCCCGCGAGGTAGGTCGGTTGCTGGGCCTGGAAGGTGAGGCGATCCGCTCCAGCCAGCTTACTGGCAGCGGCAGTCAGGAATTACTGGCACTCACCTCCGCGCTCGCCGCAGCCATCTACACGAGACTCAAGGGGGATGTTTCCCACTCCGAGGCGAAACGTTTTGCCGCCGAGGTTATGGAAACGCTGGAACAACTGTACGATACCCGGCTGCTGGAGCGCGAGTTCATCCATACCCACGAATCGGCGATTATCGACATGATCGAAGACGTGGATCTGTTCGCTGAAGTGGTGCCGGAAGACAAGTACCGTATCGTCGACACGCTGCAAAAAGGAGGGCATCTGGTCGCCATGACCGGTGACGGAGTCAATGACGCACCCGCCCTCAAAAAGGCGGACTGCGGCTTTGCGGTTTCCAACGCGACCGATGCGGCAAGGGCGGCAGCTGACATCATTCTTACCGCCCCCGGCCTGGCGGTGATTAACGAGGCAATCAAGCAGGCGCGCATCACCTTCGAGCGGATGAAAAGTTACGCCACCTTCCGTATTGCCGAAACTATTCGCATCATCCTGTTTATGACACTTTCAATCGTGGTCTTCAATTTCTACCCTATTACGGCGCTGATGATCATCCTGCTGGCGCTGCTCAATGACATCCCCATACTTGCCATTGCCTACGACAACACCCGCATTGACAGGAAGCCGGTACTCTGGAACATGTCCGGGTTGTTAACGGTATCCACTGTACTCGGATTCACTGGTGTCATCTCATCCTTCCTGTTGTTCTACATCCTTCAGAGAAACGGCCTGCCCGAAGACCTGATCCGCAGCCTGTTGTTCCTGAAACTGATTGTTGCAGGACACAGCACTCTTTACATTACGCGCATCGATGACTGGTTCTGGAAGAAACCCTACCCTTCCGGTCTGCTGCTCGGCGCCACGTTCGGCACTGAAATACTGGGAACTCTTGTCGCCGTATATGGCATCTTCGTAACGCCCATTGGCTGGGAATACGGCCTGGCGATCTGGGTGTATGCGTTGGTCTGGTTCCTGATCAATGATGCCGTAAAAATCTACACTTACCGGTTGCTACGCAGCCATTGATCGCAAGCACGGCCGGGCATCCGCACTATGGAACGCGTTATAGCGTGTACCGCTGGTGCAGGGACGGTATCTCCACGCGGTTGGCACCGAGTTTTGCAGCAAAGGCATGCAACGCTGACTCCTCCCCGTGTACCAGGAAAGTGGTAGCGGGTCTGCCGGTACGCCGCAGCCAGTCGAGCAGACCTGCCTGGTCAGCGTGCGCCGAGAACCCACCGATGGTATAGATTTCGGCCTTGACCGGAATCTCTTCCCCGAAAATGCGCACGCTCTCCGCCCCGTCGATAATGCTGCGCGCCAGCGTGCCCTGTGCCGCGTAGCCGACAAACACGATACTGTTCTGCCGGCGCCACAGGTTATGTTTCAGGTGATGGCGTATCCGCCCCCCGGTGCACATGCCCGAACCGGCCATAATCACCGCGCCGCTGTCAATCTGGTTGATCGACATGGACTCGGCGGTTTCGCGGGTAAAGTGCAGACCGGGCAGATTGAAGGGGTCGGTGCCCGAGTCGAACAGCTTGCGGGTCTCGGCGTTGTAGCACTCCGGGTGGCGGCGGAAAATCTGTGTTGCGGATATCGCCATGGGCGAATCGAGAAATACATTGGCAAAGTGTTCGATACGACCGTTCTCCACACCTTCGCGCAGGTAGTACAGAATCTCCTGAGCCCGCTCCAGCGCGAAGGTCGGAATAATAATATTGCCACCGCGCCTGATGGTTTTGTTAATGGCCTCGTACAGTTCCTCGATTGATGGCTGCAACTGCTTGTGCAAACGATCGCCGTAGGTCGTCTCCATCACCACGGTATCCACCGCGGGTGGACTGGCCGGATCGCGCAGTATCGCCCGCCCGCTGAAACCCAGATCCCCGGAGAACAGGATACGGTGCCGGTTTCCGTCTTCCTCGAGATCCAGCACGATGCTGGCGGAGCCAAGGATATGGCCGGCGTCGATAAAGGTAGCACGGATACCCCCGGCAAGCCGCAGTGGCTTGTTGTAGGCGGCCCGTCGGCCGAAGTAATCGAGGCTGTTGAGCGCGTCCAGTGTGGTGTAGAGCGGCTCGATGTCATGGTTAGCACCGCCATGCCGTTGCGCCTTGCGCAATTGGTAGCGCGCCTCTTCCTCCTGCAGGCCCGCAGCGTCCAGCATCACCAGCCGGGCCAGTTCGACCGACGCCGGGGTGGTAATGATCTCGCCGCGGAAACCGTCCCGTACCAGCAGCGGGATACGGCCGCAGTGATCGAGGTGGGCGTGCGTCAGCAGCAGATAGTCGATGTCAGCGGGGTCAAAACCGAAAGGACGTGAATTCTCCTCGACCAGTTCATGCCCTCCCTGGTACATACCGCAGTCCACCAGGATGCGCTTGCCGGCGCATTCCACGAGGTGACAGGAACCGGTCACACCCTCGGCGGCGCCGTGAAACGATATTTTCACCGGCGCAACACCTCAGTGCTCCACGGGCATGACAATCACCGGGTCCGCGCCCGCCCAGCCGAGGCGCATGGCACACTGTTCCACCTGTTCGGGCACGCAGTGCAGGATCACCGCATAGCGTCCCTGCTGGATGGCATCGTGGATCACCTCGATATCCGCATCCGGCACACCCATACGATGCAGTGCGCCAGCAAGTTGCGTCAGTGCTGCCGCACCCGCCATGGCGCCCCCGGCCAGCGCCGCGCCGGCAATCGCACCGCCCAACGCCTCGACGACCGGGCCCGCCGCCAGCAACGGCCCGATTCCGGGCAGCACGAACAGTCCTGTCGCACCGGCCAGCAGGCCCCATAATGCACCCCAGGCCGCGCCGTGCTCGCCCCACACCTTGATGCGCTCTTCGGTGTCGCTGTAGGCCAGCCCCAGCATGTCGTCTCCGGAACCACCGGAACGGTGCAGCAAGGATAAACGATCCATGGGGAAATCATCCTCGATCAGTTTTTCCACCACCCGTGTCGCGGAGGTTTCATCGTCAAAAATGCCACACGCCAGCACCAGGCGCGCTGCCCGGTCTCCGCTGTCTGACGCTGAATTCTGTTTGCTCATATCCCTGCTCCCCTGACAAAGCGGACTTCCGCGCCTTCGGAATAACAACGATCCGCGTCGCGCACCGAACCCGGCCAGGCACAACGTGTGCTCCCGGGCCTGCCGCCAATCTACCACCGATCGCCGCGCCACGTTGTCACCCAGGTTACAGCCATTCCGCGGCCGGGCTGGCAGAATGCACCAAAATCCCCACAGGATAAAAACGACATGATGTTAATCGGATTTGTGGTCATATGGCTGTTCACCGCGGCAGGGCTCTGGCTGGTTACCATCATGCTGAAAGGCGTGCGGGCACGAACGGCCGGGGACCTGTTCCTGGCCGCGCTGGTGCTCGGCGTCATCAATGCCATCATCCGGCCGGTACTGTGGGTTCTGACGCTACCGCTCACGGTAGTCACCTTTGGCCTGTTCGCGCTGCTGATCAACGCCTTCATGGTCAAGCTGACCGCCACCATCGTGCCGGGCTTCGAAGTCGATCGCTTTTCCGACGCAGTGCTCGCCGCTGTCATCATGGCACTGCTCGCTATCACCGGCTTCATCGTCTTTCAGTGGGTTATGTTCGACACGGTGTTCTGGATGCACATGGACAGCACGCATCCGCGTTTTGGTATCTAGCGTGACATGGCCGCCGGTTCCGGCAATCTGCTGGTCATAAACAGTGGCTCTTCCAGCCTGAAGTTTGCACTGTTTACTGACGCGCAACCCGGCGCGCCCGCAGTGCGCTACCGGGGTCAGTTGACCGGGATCGGCCACAACGGCATTTTTCATGTAAGCGGCGACACGCAGGCGGCCGACATGCCGGTTACCTCCGACAATCACCAGCAGGCGCTGACCACCGTGCTGACGTGGCTGTCCGAACATGCCGGCGACTTCCCCGTCAATGGCATCGGCCACCGCGTGGTACACGGCGGAACCCGCTACACGGCGCCGGCGCTTGTCACCGATGAACTGACCGGGCACCTGCGATCACTGGTTCCGCTGGCCCCCAATCACCTTCCCGCCAACCTGCTCGGCATAACCGAATTACAGAAGCTACTTCCCGGTGTTCCCCAGGTAGCCTGCTTTGACACGGCGTTTCATGCCGAAAAGCCACAGGTCGAACAACATTTCGCGCTCCCGCGACGCCCGCAACTGGAAGCTGTCAGGCGCTATGGCTTTCACGGCCTGTCTTACGAGTACATCGCGAGCGTCCTGCCTGACCGGATGGGTGCAAAAGCCGACGGGAAAATCATCGTTGCCCACCTGGGGCACGGCGCCAGCCTGTGCGCCATGCAGAATCGCCGCAGCGTCGCCACCACCATGACCTTCACGCCCATGGACGGCATCCCGATGGGGACGCGCTGTGGCGCTATCGATGCGGCGGTTGTGCTATACCTGCTGGAACAGGGCATGACAACGGACGCCATCTCCAACCTGCTGTACTTCGAATCCGGGCTGCTCGGCGTGTCGGGGCTCAGTGATGACCTGCGCAAGTTACTCGAATCGAACGACGAACAGGCCCGTTTTGCGGTCGATCTTTTTGTCCACCACGTGGTGCGCGCCATCGGCTCGCTGGCCGCAGCGCTCGGCGGCATCGATGCGCTGATATTTACCGCGGGCATAGGTGAGCACAATGCACCGGTCCGCGCTGCGATTGCCGCCGGCTGCAACTGGCTCGGTGTGAAGATCGACGAGGATGCCAACGCCCGCAACCAGCCGCGCATCGACCGCAGTGGCAGCCGCGTCGAAGTCCGGGTCATCCCGACCGACGAAGAATGCATGATTGCCAGGCATACTCTCGCCTGCCTGGTACGGCACAAACTGAACAGGGAGCGCTGACATGATCGAACCGGACTTCACCCTCACGGATACACCGCTTTCCGACACCGAACTCGGACTTATCGATGGCTGGTGGCGTGCCGCCAATTATCTGTCCATCGGGCAGATCTACCTGCTCGACAACCCCCTGCTCAAGCAACCGCTGGCGCTCGAACATATCAAGCCGAGGCTACTGGGGCACTGGGGTACGACACCCGGGCTGAACATGATCTACACGCACCTGAACCGGGTGATCCGGGCGCGCGATATCAGCGTGATTTACATCACCGGCCCCGGCCACGGCGCCCCCGGGGTGGTCGCCAACACCTACCTGGAGGGCAGCTACACCGAACGTTACCCCGACATCACCCGCGACGAAGCGGGGTTGCGAAAACTGTTCCGGCAGTTTTCCTTCCCCG
This sequence comes from uncultured Thiohalobacter sp., assembly GCA_964433205.1. GTDB lineage: Bacteria > Pseudomonadota > Gammaproteobacteria > DSM-19610 > DSM-19610 > Thiogranum. Next base: position 25,149 of record CAYSRA010000009.1, read on the forward strand.
GCGGTATCCCCAGCCACACCGCGCCGGAGACGCCCGGTTCGATACACGAAGGTGGCGAACTGGGTTACTCGCTGAGTCACGCCTTTGGCGCGGCCTTCGACAACCCGGACCTGATTGTCGCCTGCGTGGTCGGCGACGGCGAGGCGGAGACCGGCCCCGCCGCCACGGCCTGGCACTCCAACAAGTTCCTGAACCCGGAACGCGACGGCGCCGTGTTGCCGATCCTGCACCTGAACGGCTACAAGATCGCCAACCCCACCGTGCTGGCGCGCATCAGTAACGAGGAACTGATGGACCTGTTCCGGGGCTATGGCTATGCGCCCTACCTGGTCGCCGGCTCCGACCCCGCGGCCGTACACCAGGCCATGGCGGCAACGCTGGACCGGGTGATCGACGAAATCCACCGGATCCAGGCCGCGGCCAGGAGTCACGGCGCGACCGTCACCCGCCCACGCTGGCCGATGATCATCCTGCGCACCCCCAAGGGCTGGACCTGCCCAAAACAGGTCGACGGGCTGAAGCTCGAGGACTACTGGCGCGCGCACCAGGTGCCGTTCGCGCAGCTGGCGGAAAAACCCGAACACATTCGTATCCTGGAACAGTGGATGAAAAGCTATCGCCCGGAAACCCTGTTCGACGAACAGGGCCGACCTGTCGATGCGATCACGGCCCTCGCTCCGCAGGGTGAACGGCGCATGGGCAGCAACCCGCACGCCAACGGCGGTCTGCTGCTGCGCGACCTGAAACTGCCCGACTACCGTGACTACGCCGTTGACGTGCCCGACCCCGGCGGCACGATTGCCGAAGCCACCCGCCGCATGGGCGAGTATCTGCGGGACGTCATGGCCCTCAATACCGAACAGAAAAACTTCCGCGTCATGGGTCCGGATGAAACGGTATCCAACCGGCTTGGCGCCTTGCTCGAGGTCACCGACCGCACCTGGCAAGCCGAGATCTATGAAGAAGACGATCACCTTGCCGCAGACGGCCGGGTGATGGAGATCCTCTCCGAACATACCTGCCAGGGCTGGCTGGAAGGCTACCTGCTTACCGGGCGGCACGGTCTTTTTTCCTGTTACGAAGCCTTCATTCACATCGTCGACTCCATGTTCAACCAGCACGCCAAGTGGCTGAAGGTCAGCAAAACGATCCCCTGGAGGCGGCCAATTGCGTCGCTCAACATATTGCTGACTTCACATGTGTGGCGACAGGATCACAACGGCTTTTCACACCAGGATCCCGGTTTCATCGACCACGTGGTCAACAAAAAGGCGGATATCGTGCGTGTCTACCTGCCGCCGGACGCCAACACAACGCTGTGCATCACCCGGCGCTGCCTGAACAGCCGCGACCTGGTCAATGTTATCGTTGCCGGCAAGCAGCCCGAACCGCAGTGGCTGAACATGGACGCGGCCATCAAACACTGTCACGCAGGAATCGGCATCTGGGAATGGGCCAGCAACGACGCCGATAGCGAGGCGGATGTCGTCATGGCCTGCGCGGGTGACGTGCCGACCCTCGAAACACTCGCTGCTGTCAGCATACTGCGTGAACACCTCCCCGATCTGAAAGTCCGCGTCATCAATGTCGTCGACCTGATGACGCTGCAACCGCGGGAAGAACATCCAAGCGGCCTGAGCCACCAGGATTTCGACACCCTGTTCACGACCGACAAACCCATCGTCTTCGCGTTTCACGGCTACCCCTGGCTGATCCACCGCCTGACCTACCGGCGCACCAATCATCACAACCTGCACGTGCGCGGTTACAAGGAAGAAGGCACGACCACCACGCCGTTCGATATGACGGTGCTGAATGACCTCGACCGCTTCCACCTGGTCAGCGACGTCATCGATCGCGTGACAGGCCTGGGCGCCCGCGGCGCATACCTGAAACAACTCATGCGCGACAAACTGATTGAACACAAGCAGTACATTACCGAACACGGCCAGGACATGCCGGAAATCCGTAACTGGCGCTGGCCACAGTGACACGACAGGATTTACCCGAACAGGAGGTGCGACATGGAATACCTGACAGACCTTCAGGACACTATCAACGATATCGTGCAGAGGGGACGCGGCATCCTCGCCGCCGACGAAAGCTCACCGACCATCGCCAAACGCTTCAAGGCCATCGGACTCGAATCGACAGAGGAAAACCGGCGCGCCTGGCGCAGCCTGCTGGTGACCACCGCCGGACTGGGTGAGTACATCAGCGGTATCATACTTTTCGAGGAAACACTGGCGCAGAAAACCGACGACGGCAGGCCCATCCCGCAGGCCGCGTGGGAACAAAAGATCGTCCCCGGCATCAAGGTAGACAAGGGCAAGATCCCGCTCGCCCTGTCACCCGGCGACCTGATCACCCAGGGGCTGGACGGGCTGGCGGAGCGCCTGAAGACGTACAAGGCCCAGGGCGCACGTTTCGCCAAATGGCGCGAAGTCTATGCCATCGAAAAACACGCGCCGACCCGACACGGTATCGAGGCCAACGCCGAGATGCTGGCGCGCTAGGCCGCAGTGTGCCAGGCCGAGGGGCTGGTACCCATCGTCGAGCCGGAAGTGCTGATGGACGGCGACCACGATATCGACCGTCACGCGACGGTGACCGAAGCCGTACAACACGCGGTGTTCCACGCCCTGCACAGGCATCATGTGGCGCTCGAGCTGATGATCCTGAAACCCAACATGGTTCTGCCGGGCAAGGACTGTCGCCGTGCCGAGCCGGACGAAGTCGCGACGGCCACACTGGAAGTTCTGCGCCGCACGGTACCGGCCGCGGTGCCAAGCATCAACTTCCTGTCCGGCGGGCAAGAGCCCGAAGAAGCAACGATAAACCTCAACGCCCTGAACCGGCTCGCCCCCGATGCGCCGTGGCGCCTGAGCATTTCCTACGGCCGGGCCCTGCAGCAACCCGCACTGCACGCCTGGATGGGCAAGCCGGAGAACCTGACGGCCGCGCAACAGGCGTTGCTCGAACGCGCGCGCCTCAACCACCTGGCCATGCTCGGCGAATACCGGCCTGACATGGAACCCGCGAACTGAGTACTCAGGCCGGCGGCGCCCAGGCGACTGGCGCAAAGGCATCGTCGAGCGGCGTGTGGGCGATGTGGTTCATGTAGTTAGAGAGTGTTTTGATACCGACACCCAGGATAACTTCCAGCAACTGCGCCCGTGTGTAACCGGCCGCCAGGAAAGCCTGAACGTCTGCGTCTTCCACAAAACCGCGCTTCTCGACGATGGCGACTGTCAGGCGGCGCAATGCTTCCAGCTTCGGGTCACTGATCGGTGCCCCGCTGCGGAGCGAGGCAATAACATCCTCCGGGACATGCTGCATACTGGCGATCGCACTATGGGCGGATACACAATAGGTGCAGCGGTTTTCGTAACTGGTCGCCAGCAGAATAAGTTGCTGCTCCGTGGGAGACAATGTGCCACCCTCCAGCTGCTCCACCATCGTAAGGTAACCCTTGAGCAGGCCCGGCGCTTCCGACATCACGCCGGCGATATTGGGGATAAAGCCGTACTTCCCCTTCAGTCCGTCCAGCGCCTCACGAGCGCCCTCGGGTGCTGTCTCAAGGGTGTGTACTGTAAAGTCAGTCATACCTGTCTCCTTGCTGCGAACAGCCATTGAAAGCCGGTCGATACCGGCGGATTGTCTGGAACGTTCGTTCCACATTTATCAGAAATGTTGTCGGGTTCCGGATATCCCCCCGGAATCCCTAGTCCAGCAACTTCATGGCTTGCCTGGCGATAGACTTCAGCACCGGCTTTTCCGGCCAGCTGCGCGAAATAACCCGGATTCCGATCACCGCGGATAACAGCAGGCGCGCGACGTCGCCCGCCACGATATCTTCGCGGAACTCACCCAGTGCCTGCCCTTCGCGGATCAGGTCGCGGAAGTAGCGCTGGATCGCCGCAAACCCCCCGGACACGATACGGGCAACATCGTCGTCATGCGGTGCCAGTTCGAGCGCCGAGTTAACAAGGAAACAACCATCCCGCGTTTTTTGCTCAACCGCCTCGGCGACCAACGCATCGAACAAGGCCTGGATCGTCCGCCGCGGCGTACGATCCTTGCGCAGTGACGCCAGGAAATTTGCGCGCTCTACCGCGTCATAACGTTTCAGGGCTTCCAGAAACAGGCTGCGCTTGTCGCCAAATGTGTCATAGATACTGCCCCGGTTGATACCCATAACCTCGACCAGATCCTGCATGGAAGTCGCCTCATAGCCCCGCGACCAGAAAGCCTGCATCGCCTTCTTCAGCGCCTCGTCGACATCGAACTGCTTTTCCCAGGGCATACCAACACCTGCCTCAATCACCCGAGCGAACAGACTAATTAGTTTGGAACGATCGGTCAACACCCAAAGAGAAAAAGGGGACGGAGGGATTAAAAAATAATCCCTCCGTCCCCTTTTTCCCCTTTTTACGTCAAAGTGCCGCTAGTCACAGACGTCGTGCTGACACTTCTCTTTGGTGCGAATGTGATAAATCGACTCTACGGGTAACACGGCGACAATACCATCGCCGTCAACGCCGGTATGGGCGGTCTCCATAATGGCTTCAGCGATCTGTTCCGCCTTGTTGGCGCCGATAAATATCTCTACCCGGGCGTACTCGCCCAGCCAGCCCGGTTCGTAGAAGTTGGAGTATTCGCCATATCCTTTAACCTTGGTGACACTTACCCCTGGCACACTCAGTTCCCGTAGCCGGTCCTCCACCGCCTCAAGACGACCAAGTCGGAAAATTGCAGTCACTTTTCGAAAATTCATGAATGTCTCCCCGGGGTACAGTCCCCATCGTTATTTTTGCACACCCTTCCGCTCAGTTCTGCATGCCGGATTGCCCTCCCGGCCCCCCGGGAAAAGATTCAATAAGGTGACAGACGGAATGCCCGTCCGGAACACCATCCGGCATATCCGCCCATTGTTCCAGGGCCTTTTCCATGCGCACCTGCAACGCCATGAGTTGCTGCAGTTGACGCCGGTTTTCGTCGATGCGCTGCGACAGGATTTCACGCACCCTCGGGCAGGGCGATTTTTCCTGTTCCGAGTCGTGCATGATCTCGCGGATTTCATTCAGTGTATAACCGAGGCGCTTTGCCTGCCTGATGAAGCGCAGCCAGCTGATCTCGCGCGGTTTGTACAAGCGATAGCCGTTATCGGGGTTACGCTCGGGGCGCAGCAACCCCATCTGCGTGTAGTAGCGCACGGCATGTGGCGTGGTGCCACTTTGTTTTGCGAGTTCGTTAACGGTCATCATCTATACCCCTCCCCGGACGTCCCTGGCGCCTTAATGACCCGCTTTGCGGAACCCGGGGCAATGTAGGCGCCCGGACTGCGCAGCGTGCCTGTCAGGCGTAACCTGTTGAGCTTCAAGATAGCAACGGTCGGCTTTCCGGGACATGACATAAGCATTACAATTTTGTAATGATCGCGCCATCTTTCCATCCGTCAGCCCTGACTCCCTGGCGCACGCTAATGACCGTGATGGTGAGGCGTCGGCTTTACCTCAAGATTCTCGATCTCGGTTTCTTCAAGGTAGTGAACGAACGCCCGGCTCAGGCGCCTGGCAAGACCCTGCCCAAGCGCTGCGCCCGACTGCGCGATGGCCTCCTCGATCTGGGCTTCTGTCGCTTCGAGCAGATCGTAGGTTATATCGACAATGTCGCCCTCCACCTCGACACGTTTGATACCCATCATCGACTCGACCTTCTTGATCAGCCGAGCTTTGGCTTCCGCGGACAATGGCTCCGATAATTTCAGGCGCCGTCGCTTGAGCACTTCCATACCTTCCTGCTTTGGCGCTTTATGCCCGGCTGTACCTATATAAAGATTGGGGTTATGTAAAAACCGTTCCTTGCATTGCTCCGAACAAAACGCAAAGTGCATCCCGAGATATTCGACAGCCAATTGCCCCGGGTCCACCATCATTTCGCAGACCGGATCCCTCACTTTAGTATCCTCGACACTCATGGTCTTCTCCATTGGCAATCTCACATGTCACCGCTGCATAGAGTATAGAACCTTTGAGCTACACACAGGTCAATGAAACCGGCACCACTCCGCCGGGTATAACTACTGACATCAGCCAGGGGATTGTAAAGAGCATTTTTATTCCTCACCATGCGCAGTATACTGACGACGCCACACTGGTCGACGACCTGATCAGAAGCTTAAACAAAAATCAACAAGCAGGTTTCATGAAGAAAAAGATCATCATCGTCGGTAACGGTTTTGCTTCGCTGTTTTTTATCGGCTATTTTTTATCATTGCCGGTGTTTCCTGTTTTCGCATTCTTTCTTCGCAGAATTTACTCCCGCTATGACATTACGCTGATCGGCAATGGCCGGTTTACCTATTTCCCCGCCATACCCGAGTTCATAACCGGAAAGAAAAACAAGGACGGGATTACGCTCGATATCCGTCCCTGGCTGTGGCGACGTAACATACGCTTTATCGATGACACGGTAACCGATATCCAGAACGGTGGAAGAACCGTGCTGACAACACAGGGTCGTTACACCAACGACGCCCTGTTTATCGGCATCGGCCCCGCATTCATGTTCGATGACATCCCCGGCACCCGCGATCATACCTTTTCACCCTGCAGCGGCCCGGACGATATGAATGCGTTCCTGAAGAAACTGGATAGCCTGCAGGAAGGCGTCATTTATGTAGGTTTCAAACTCAACAAACAAGACGGCTTTGTCGCCGGCCGCGGCGGACAGATGTACGAGTGTGCCTGCCTGCTCGACTATGCCCTGAAAGAAAGAGGCGTACGGGATAAATTCGAAATCCACCTTTTCTCCCCGAATATCGAACCGGGGGAAACGGGTGCCATTACCGACAGACTGCTGGAACGCAATATTATCCTTGACTATGGTTACGAACCGGCAGCGTTTGTCGATGGCGGCATGCGCGATGCGGACGGTACCTTTCGCAAAGCAGACCTGATCCTGTTTACGCCTGGCATCACGGCGCCGGAATGGGTACGGCAGTCCTGTCTGCCGGTTTCCGCCGGCGGACATATCGAGGTCGACAAGTTTGGCCGCGTGAAGGGCCTGGACCGGGTATTCGCGGCCGGTGACTGCAGCAACCATGAAAATCCGCCACCCTGGGTACCCCACCAGGCTCACATGGCGCAGTTGCGCTCGGAGGCCGCAGCGAAAAACATGCGGGCCGTGTTAAACGGCCACGAACCCTCGCACACCTATCGCTTCGAACTTTCCTGCATTCTGAACATGGAAAACGATGCGATGTGGCTGCACGCCGCCAGTGACAACAAACCGCCGTTCTGGAATATTTTTCCACGTCGTTCGCGCAAGCTGATTACCGTCAAGAACATGTTTGAGCGACTGTACCTGTTTTATTTGCGTTACCTGTAACGGGACAATTGCCATGCAATCACTCGACAGAAAACGTTGCGCTATCCCCGTCCCTGACGACCCATACGTGGAATTTTGCCTGCGTCTTCTGTCCGACACCGACCGCACCCTTGTTCAGGTAGAGCGCCCACGCCCAGTCCGGCTCATACAGGCTGGTCGTGGAAGACCAGTACACGTCCTGCAGCGCGCTAAACGGATGCCCGGCAGGAAGCGCCGGACTGTGCATACTGCAATCGATCAGGGATTCCAGTTCATTGATGTTGGGCAGCCGCCAGCGATGCGCATCACCCGGACGCTCGTTCAGTTGATCAACGGCGGACAGTGCCTGCGCCCAGCTTACAGGTCCATACAGGTCGGCCGCCTGCTGCCAGCAGAGGTTTGTCAATCGATCGATCACGCCCCCGTGCGACACCTGAAAGCGCAGCGAAGGCCAGCGACAACCGCAGGGAAACGCGGCATCCTGCCCCGTGCCTGGACAAGGAATCACCTCACCTTCCGCCGTATAACATTGCGTTTGCCCCGTAACCGGAAGAATACCCCGGCCCTTTCCACGAACCGGCCATATCATGAACGACTGGTCCTTGCCACCATAGAACATGCGGCCACCGTCCATGTTCACGTACCAGGCATGCGACGGGCTGATCACCGCGGTTGTGGAACTCCAGTACCAGCCGTTGAAAACATTCAGGAATGGCTGGTCTTCGGGGAGCGCTGGCCGTCTTGTCTGGTGACTGATCAGGCTGCGAAGCTCGCGCCGGTCAGGTATGCGCCAGTCACGGCAACCCTGAACCTGACTGCGATTCATTTGCGCCACATAATCCAGCCCCTCCTGCCACGTCAGGGGAAATTCGGCGAGATTGGCGTTGCGGTGCCAAACGAGACCCGTCAGCCGATCCGTAACGCACTCGCCTTCAGTGTAGAAACGTGGCTCCGGCCACGGCACACCGCGTCGAAACGCGCCGTCCTGGCCGCTCCCGGCGCAATCGACCCTGACTCCGGCAGAGTCATGGCACGTCACCTGCCCGGTCTGAAGGTAGCCGGATGCACTCATTGCTTTTTTCGATCCATTAACTTCCGGCGCACGAATTTCACCAGGAACCATCAGTGTACAACGTGGTCACCTTATCACGAACACACTGCTGCATTACCCTCGCGGCGTTGCAAGCCTGCAATTTCGAACCTGCAAGAGGATAGCCGATAATGAACGAACTGGAACAATACGGGCTGCTGTTGGGTCTGGCTGTCGGCACGACCGGACTTGTCCTCAGTCTGTATGCACTCGCCCGTGCTATTGGCAAGGCACGCAAGGAGCCAGGCAAGGATGTACCCGCAACCGCTGGACAATTGTCACGGGATCCGGTGTGGGTGCGCTATCACGCACGCTACTATGGCTACGCACTATTATTCTTGGCCTTTGATATGGAAATGGCCTACATGTATCCCTGGGCCGTCGTGTACAAGCAGGTGGGACTGGTAGCCCTGCTCGACATGGGGGTCTTTCTGGCCATTCTGTTTCTCGGATTACTGTACGGCTGGAGTCAGGGTGCACTGCGGAGACAATAGATGATCACCGGCGCACGACAGGGAAGACTGTCCGGACTACGGCGACTGGTCGCCACCGCGATGGCCCGCGACCTCTGTGCATTCCTCGTTCCTGGTCCCGATATCGCCCGCGCCCATGGACTGGACATCGAAGCGGCCGGACTACAACGGGTGGCCAGCCCGCGCCACGCCAGTGTACTGGTGGTGGTCGGCGATATTCCTCCGGCGTTGCGGGAAGCCGCCGCCATTATTTATGCACAGATGGCACGCCCACGAGCGCTGTTCGTCCTCGGCACAGAAGCATTGTCACCTCTGCCGGACGCTGACATTACCGCAGGGCTTTCCCAGCAGGATCTGGTCGATGGTGTAAGCCAGCTTCGGACTGTCTTCACCGAAAACGCTTTCCGTCCCGAAGTATCCGATTTTGACGCCCCCGTACTACAGGTACGTATCGAATACACCTGCCCCATGCATCCGGAGGTGGTACAGGACGAGCCCGGTTCCTGTCCCAAATGCGGCATGTTTCTGGTGCCACGCGAAGTCCAGGCCGGCGTCGGGCATACGCACATGAGTCATAACAAAACAGACGCCGGTGCAGACAGACAGGCGCCGCCAGACCATGATCACAGCGCCCACCCGGACATGGAGCATGGATCACCCATTGAGTACACTTGCCCCATGCACCCGGAAGTCGTGCAGGACCAACCCGGACAATGTCCCAAGTGCGGCATGAATCTGGAACCCCGCGAGATGCAAGCTGACTCCACGCACGAGCATGAACACGCGGGCCACGAGCACGGCGCAGCCGTCGAATACACCTGCCCCATGCACCCGGAGGTGGTACAGAGCGAACCCGGTCAATGCCCCAAGTGCGGCATGAATCTGGAACCGCGCGAGGTGCAAGCTGACTCCACGCACGAGCATGAACATGCCGGCCCTGAACACAGTGTGGCCGTCGAATACACCTGCCCCATGCACCCGGAGGTCGTGCAGAATGAACCCGGGCAATGTCCCAAGTGCGGCA
>CAYSRA010000009.1:35206-43467 GCA_964433205.1 uncultured Thiohalobacter sp.
CGCGCGAGGTGCAACCCGACTCCACGCACGAGCACGAACATGAACACGCCGGCCATGAGCACGGCGCAACCATTGAATACACCTGTCCCATGCACCCGGAGGTCGTGCAGAATGAACCCGGGCAATGTCCCAAGTGCGGCATGAACCTGGAACCGCGCGAGGTGCAACCCGACTCCACGCACGAGCACGAACATGAACACGCCGGCCACGAGCACGGCAGCATGGATCACAGTGCAATGGACCACGACGACATGGGCTTCATGTCCATGATTGATGTCACCAAAGACCTGCCGCGCAGTTGTGATGGCCTGCCGATGGAATGGATCGATGCACCCTTTGGACCTTTTTTCCCGGGTCTGCCGGGAGGCCTTTTGCTGACATTGACACTCGATGGTGACACGGTCGCCGGCTCCGATGCCCGCTCGCTGACCGAGTCGCCGGACCCGCTCCCCCATACACCAATGGATACCGAGCACTTCGTTGAAAGAATGGCGGACATCGATCCACTGGCCCCGGTCTCCTATCGGCTCCTTGCCTGCCGCGCGCTGGAAAACGCTGCTGCTATGGAGGTGCCGGCTGAAACCGCACGTGCACGTATCGGCGCACTGGAACGTGAACGGATCGCGAGTCACCTCGGCTGGCTTGCGCTGTTCGGACAGCAAACCGGCTTCGACTGGCTGGAGCGGCATGCCGCATCGCTGCAACTGAATATCCAGCGTGCCGAACCTGAACAGGTCGCAGCACTAAAACCCGCCATACAGTCTCTGATTAAACGGCTGCAACGAACGCCGTTACTGAAATCCCGCACGGCAGGCATCGGCCAACTGGCAGCAGACGCTGTGCTGTGTGGCCCCGTCGCGCGCGCTTGCGGGCTCAGCGATGACGTGCGCTGTATAGACGAACTGTTTACCACACTGGGGTTCACGCCAGCCAACCGAACGGAAGGTGACGCGTTCGCGCGGCTACAGGTTCGCCTTGACGAAATATTACACAGTCTGGCGCTCGTCGACGCGGCGGGCTCGATACAACTACCCGTACCAGCCAGTGTCAGCGGAGCATCCGGAACTGGCAAGGCGGCAATAGAAACCCCGCGCGGCCCGGCCCGCCTGCAACTCACACTGGAGTCGGGGCAAGTCGCCGCAGTGCAACTGGAAACACCCTCGACACACCATCTTGGCCTGATCGATCCATTGGTTGAACAGCAAGAGCTTGGCGATGCGCTGACGGCCGTCTGTTCCCTGGACCTGTCCCCCTGGGAGATACAGCAATGACAACTGCACTGGTACTGCTCTTGCTGGCACTCGGCGCCTACCTGGTCGCGGTCATCGAAGCATGGACCACGAGCGGACGCTTTCAGCTGTCTGCACCGGTGATTGCCGGTATTGCCCTGCTGGGCAGGGAATCCATCGTACCGCGCAAACCCGACCGAATTTTCTTTGAAGTCGGGCCGGTATTGCTGCTGATCTCGGCGGTACTCGCCGCAGCCGTCGTGCCGCTGACACCCGACCTGATCATTACTGATCTTGCCACCGGCGCACTGTTCATCAATGCCGCGCTGGTCTATGTGCTGGTCGCGCTGCTGATGGCTGGCTGGGGGCCGGACGGCGCCTACGCCATGGTCGGCGGCTGGCGCTTTCTGGGGCAGCTGATTGCCTATGCCATGCTCATCGTCATGCCCATCACCGCAGTGGCCATGCGCGCCGAGTCGTTGTTCACGACACAGATCGTGGTTTCGCAGGCCGGCTTGTGGAATATCCTCTACCAGCCTGTCGGTTTCCTACTGTTTTTCGTTGCAGCCATGGCGCTGGCGTTTCTGCCACCGTTTGATCTGCCGACCGCGAAAGGGGAACTGGCCGGTGGCGTGGAAGCCGAATATTCCGGTGCCCGGCTGGCCGTGTTCCGACTTGGCCGATTGACACTGATCATTACCCTGGCGGCCGCCACCGTGGTTTTCTATCTCGGTGGCTGGCAGGGACCCTGGCTGCCGCCCTGGGCCTGGAGCGCGGTAAAAATACTGGTCGTTACCGCGATCATGTTACTGGCAGGACGTTATATGCCGCGCATTCGCGAAACAGACCTGCTGAGCTGGTGCTGGATCATCGGCATCCCGCTGGCACTGCTGAACATCTTCCTCGTCGGTATCCTTGTACTGGTGTTTCCATAATGACCGCACAAATGTTTTTTATCGGCTTCTTCGGAATCGCCGCCGTATGGTTCGGGATCGTGGTGTTCCGGACGTTTTCGATGGTGCGCTCCGCCCTGGCACTGCTGTTCTCGCAGACCGCGCTCGGCGCCATGTTCCTGAGCATGCAGGCAGAGTTCCTCGGCGTTTTGCAGGTCATGATGATGGCCACCGAAATGAGCATCATGGCCATTTTCATGGTGATGTTCATGATGGATCCGGGCGGGCTCGGCGAGATGGACATGACCCACCAGAAACGCCTGTCGCTGGGTGCCGGTATTGTTTCCTTCGTGGCTGCAACAGCCGTTGCGGTATTCGTCGACTGGGGGCCGCTAGCCAGTGCTGCACCGGATCCAGCACAACAAACCATCGATCTCGGCCTGGAACTGCTGGGCCGCTCCATGCTGATTTTCGAAACCGCCGGCATCACGATCCTTACCGCCATGATTGCCGCGACCGCCGTCGCAATACAACCCGGTGAAATGTCACGTCGTGGACACACACCGGAACCGGGAGCTTCAAATGAGCATTGAGTTACTCCTCGCACTCATCACCGGCGCGGCCCTGTTCGGCGTCGGCATCTACGGCGCACTGTCACAGACCAACCTGGTCATGATCATGATGGGTGTGGAACTGATTCTTGCCGGGGCGATGGTCAACCTGCTGGCATTCTGGCGCTACCTGCACCCGGACAACCCGGCCGGGCAGATGTTCGTACTGATCGTCATGACCGTGATGGCGATAGAGATGGCAGTAGGCTTTGGCGTTGCCATCGCCCGCTTCCGCGCCATCGGTTCGGTAGAAATGGAAGAAGCCGCGGAGTTGAAAGGATGAGCCTTCTTGCTACGGCCATCGTTGCACCCCTCTCCATGATGGTGCTGATCCTGCTGCTGCGGCGAGCGCCCGCGGCGCTGGCGCTCGCGGGCGCCGCCGCCGGTCTGCTCGCCAGCACCGGATTACTGGCCAATGCCTTTGACGGCACGGGCAGCGAGTTGATCCTGCCCGGCCTGCCGGACATGCCGCTGCGCCTGATAGCCACGCCGCTGACTGCTCTGCTTTCAACCCTCGTCGCGGTCATCAGCACCCTGGTGCTGGTCTACGCGGTCGGCTATATGAAACAGGACAAGGAAAAAGTCCGTTTCTTTGCCACCATGCTGCTGTTTGTCTCGGCCATGCAGACGCTGGTGCTCGCCGGCGACTGGGTTTTGCTGCTCGCGGCATGGGAACTGATCGGCCTGAGCAGTTATCTGCTGATCGGCTTCTGGTACCGTCGACCTGGTGTCGGGTCTGCCGCCACGCGCGCTTTCCTCTACACTCGCAGCGCCGATCTGGGACTTTACATCGCCGCGTTCATTCTCATCGCCAGCGCCGGCAGCAGCGACATTGCCACAACATTGAACACCGGTGGCAATGCGGCTGTTGCGGCCGGGCTTTTATTGCTTGTCGCAGCCATGGGCAAGTCGGCACAGACACCCTTGCACGACTGGTTGCAACGCGCCATGGCCGGCCCCACGCCGGTGTCGGCGCTGCTGCACTCGGCCACGCTGGTGGCGGCCGGGGCGATTCTGTTGATCCGCACAGCACCGATGCTACCCGCGAATACCCTGCTGGTGGTCGGTATCGTCGGCGGCATCACCACCATCGTCACCGGGATGATCGCGCTGGGCGAACGTGATCTCAAACGGTTACTGGCCGCATCAACCTCCAGCCAGTACGGTCTCATGCTGGTGGCAGTGGGGGCCGGCGTGCCGCTGGCGGCACTACTGCACCTGCTCGCTCACGCCGCAATCAAGAGTTCCCTGTTTCTTGGCGCCGGGGTGTTCCAGCACAGTCGGGAAAGCACCGCACTGACTGACCTGGAAGGCGCCGGTCGCGACCGGCCACGGGTCTTTTTTGGTTTTGCACTGGCCGCGCTGGCGCTGGCCGGCATCCCGCCGCTGAGTGGATTCTTTTCCAAGGATGCCATTATTGCCGCTGCGCTGGCCTCGCCCAATGCGGCCGTGCTGGCGTCGTTCGCACTGGCAGGTACCCTGCTGACCGGTGCCTACATGGCGCGGGCGCTGCGCATCCTGTGGCGCGGCGACCGCCGGAAACGGCGTATCGAAGGACTGGGGTGGATGGGCACCGGGCTGGCCGTACTGGTCGCGCTGGCCGTTTCCCTGGGGGCCGCCTTCCCGTCCCTGGAGACATTGCTGCACGAATCACCCGCCGAAAACGCCCTCGCCCAGGTGCTCGGACTGGGCGCCGCGCTGGGCGGCCTGGCGCTGGGCTGGTTCATCGCGGTACAGCGTCTGCTCGGTCCGGTGTTGCCCTGGGCCCGGCGCGGTTTTGCGATCGCCGGCGGTTTCGATACCTGGATGGTGCGGCCGGCACTTGCCATCGCCCGCCGTTGCGAACAACTGGAGCGCGACCTGTATAACGATGTACTTGCCGTGGGCCGCTTTGGCCTCGATATCGGCCGCGCGGTGCGTCACAGCGATGAACAGGGCATCGACGGCCTGATCTTTTCCATGGTGCGCGGCACCATCGAACTCGGCAACCGAGCCCGCAACCTGCAGAGCGGCCTGATCCATCGCGAGATGGCTGTCACTGTCGTGGGCACAGCGCTGATTTTCATGGCCCTGTTTATCGCTTTACTGATTTAAGGAGACTCCCGAGTGCTTCCCATTGTGTCCATCACCCTGTTCCTGCCGCTGGTCGGGGCGCTGCTCGTTATGATGCTGCGCAAGGCACCCGCACAGGCCGTACACGCTATCGGCATCGTCACCAGCGGGCTGACGCTCGCGGGTGCCATGTGGATGTGGTCGCGCGGCGTCAACGAAACCGGGTTTGCCCAGCTCGAACAGGTTGACTGGATGCCGGCCATCGGCGCAGCCTACCGCGTGGGCGTGGACGGCATCAGCCTGCCACTGGTCCTGCTGAGCGCCGTACTGTTCTTCCTGACATTTATTTACTCGGCCAAGGTGCGGGAACGCCCCCACGCCTACGTGATACTGATGCTGCTGCTGGAGACTGCCTCGATCGGCACCTTCACCGCACTGGATGCAATCCTGTTCTACGTGTTCTTTGAAGTCTCACTGGTATCGATGTACTTCATGATCGCCGGCTGGGGACACGAAGACCGTCAGCGCGCGGCGTTGATGTTCTTCATTTACACCCTGCTGGGCAGCCTGCCGCTGTTGCTTGCCATTCTCGGACTGTACCTGGGCAGCGACCCGCACACCTTCGACATGCGCGTGTGGATCGAAAACCCTCCATTGAGTGGCACCGCGGCCACGCTGGCGCTGGTGGCGATGTTGTTCACCTTTGCCGTGAAGATCCCTGTGTTCCCGTTCCACACCTGGCTGCCGGCCGCGCACGTCCAGGCTCCCGCCGCCGGCAGTGTCATCCTCGCCGGCATCATGCTGAAGTTCGGCACCTACGGCCTGGTGCGATTCGCCCTGCAGATGACGCCGGATGCATTCCGCGATGCCGGCATCGTTATCCTGACATTCGGCGTAATCGCCGCCATCTATGGCGCCTTCGCAGCCCTGGCGCAGAGCGACCTCAAACGCCTGGTCGCCTATACATCGGTCAACCACATGGGTTATATCGTTGTCGGCGTGGCGATTGCCGCGCTCGCAATCGATCCCGCCGTACGCGCCACGGCCATGGACGGATCGGTATTGCAGATGGTCAGTCACGGGCTGGTCACCGGCGCCCTGTTCTTCCTGGTCGGCATGCTCCAGGACCGTGCCCACACCCGCGAGATGGACCGGTTCGGCGGCCTGCTCAAGGTTGTGCCGGTACTGGGCTGGTCCTTCGTGCTGGCCGCTTTCGCCTCACTGGGCCTGCCGGGGCTGGCGCATTTCCCGGCCGAATTCCAGATATTCCTGGCGACACTGCGGGTCGAACCGGTCGCCGTGATCGTTATCCTCGGTATCGTCATCACCGCCGGACTGTACCTGAGAGCGATTGGCAAGGTCTTTCTCGGCGAACCGCGTGAACAGTGGGCTGGCATGAGCGACCTGAATACGCGCGAGGTGCTCACGCTGGGTCCGCTGCTGATACTGATCATCGCAGTGGGCATTGCACCGGCCCTGGTGCTGGACATCGTTCACAAGACCACGGCGGCGCTGCAGTTCTGATGGCTCGCGATCTTGCCCTGCTGATCCCAGAGATCATTGTGCTGCTGACCGCCGTGTTTGCGCTGGTCGCCGAGATGCTGCGTCTGCCCCGCATCGCACTGGCCGTTACACTGCCCGGCCTGCTGCTCGCGACCGGCATGACCCTGCCGCTGCTGGGCGCGGACACCAGCGTGTTCGGCGGCACCTACCGTATCGACACCCTGAGCGTCTGGGCCAAACTTATCCTGCTGCCCGCGACAGCGCTATCCGTTCTGTTAGCACGTGCGGAACTTGGCGGCAGTGACCGTGAAGGAACGGTCTACGTGCTGATCAACCTGGTCACGCTGGGCTCGCTGGTGCTGGCCGGTGCCGGCGACACCATGCTGCTGGTACTGGGCATACTACTCTCCGGCCTGGGTTCCTTCGCACTGGTGGCCTATCCGCGCAACATTGCCGCCACCGAAGCCGCCATGAAATTTTTTGTGTTTGCCTCGGTCACCGGCGCCATCATGATCTTCGGCCTCAGCTACTGGTTTGGCGGCACAGGTTCGACTCTGCTCAGCGAACTGTCCCGCCTCGACACAATGCCGGTAGTCGCTTCCATTGGCCTGATCGCCGTTATCGTCGGACTGGGATACAAGGCTTCACTGGTACCCTTTCACTTCTGGGCTCCGGACGCCTACGAAGGCGCTCCCGTTTCGATCGCCGCCTATATGTCAGTGGTTCCCAAGATCGGCGCCATCCTCGCCCTGGCCCAGGTGGTCCGCGACTTGCCCGTGAACACAGGCTGGCCACTGGTTATTGCGGTGGTCTCGGCACTGACCATGACCTACGGCTATCTCGCTGCGCTGGTACAACACAATATTGTGCGGCTGCTGGCCTATTCATCGGTTGCCCAGGCCGGTTATTTTCTGCTCGGCATCGTTGCCGTGGGTGCAAGCCCGCTCGCTTTTAAATCCATCATTGTTTTTTCCGCCGCCTACGCTGCCATGAACCTGGGCGCCTTTGCCGTCGTCATGGGTACCGGCCGAACACTCGACACCTTCACTAACATCGGGCACAAAAAAGTCGCCATGGCTGTCGCGATGGTCGTTTTTCTGCTTTCGCTGGCCGGCATTCCACCGCTGGCAGGTTTCGTCGGCAAGTTCATGTTATTCGGCGCATCGATTGATGCCGGTTTCACCTGGCTGGCGGTCGTGGCGATTCTCAACAGTGTGTTGTCGCTGGCGGTTTACCTGCGCGTTGTCGTACCCATGTACCAGCGACGGGGCGTTGCGGGGAAACCCGCCCCGGTATCGATGCCGCTGGTCAGACTGACGTGGGTCATTGCCCTCGTTCTGACACTGGGCATCGGGCTTGCGGCACAAGGGCTGCTCGGACCGCTGGTCTGAGCAACCATGAACGAACTACCGTTCATTTCCGAACCCGACCAGACCGCCGACCAGGCGCCCGGCGGCCCGGGCATCCCGCCAACCTGGAGCGGCGGGCGCAAGAACGCCGTAGGCTGCTCGCTGGGCCCGTCGCGCCTGTGGTTCACGCTCGGCAGGGGCATCATCAATGAGGTCTACTATCCGCGCGTCGATCTGCCGCAGATCCGCGACCTTGGTTTCATCATCGCCGACGGCGCCAGCTTCTGGGTGGAAGTCAAACGTCTGGATGATTACACCATAAGCCAGCCCGAACCAGGCATCCCCGCCTACACCCTGGTGCACCGGCACCCTCGCTTCACGCTGACCCTGCGCATCACACCCGACCAGCAACGTGACGTGCTGTTGATTGAATGCCACCTGCAAGGTGACGCGTCGCTGCGGCCCTATGCACTGCTGGCGCCCCGACTGGGTGGAACCGGCAAGAACAACCACGCCGCGGTAGCGCGTTACCGCGGTCGCCGGGTGCTGTGGGCGGAACAGGGGCCGTTCGGGCTGGCACTGGCCGCGCGGTGCAGGGACCCACGGTACGCGTGGCGGGCAACA
>CAYSRA010000010.1:0-40908 GCA_964433205.1 uncultured Thiohalobacter sp.
AACTCGCGACCCCAACCTTGGCAAGGTTGTGCTCTACCAGCTGAGCTATTCCCGCGTCGAGTGAGAGCGCATATTGTATGGATGTATCGGCCGCTGTCAACTCCCGGCTGCGATTCACGATTTTTCCTGCCCGGACAGTGTGGGCCAGGCGGCTTTCAGGTAAATCACCATGGACCACAGCGTCAAAGCGGCGGCCAGATACAGGAAGGTGATACCGAGCTCCCGGG
This sequence comes from uncultured Thiohalobacter sp., assembly GCA_964433205.1. Lineage (GTDB taxonomy): Bacteria > Pseudomonadota > Gammaproteobacteria > DSM-19610 > DSM-19610 > Thiogranum. The sequence continues at coordinate 228 of CAYSRA010000010.1, forward strand.
TCGGCAAGGGGCCGATCGGCGCGTGATACAGCAGTAATAACAGCGCGATCATCTGCACGCTGGTCTTGATCTTGCCGATAACCGACACCGCGACCTGGGCGCGCTCGCCGATTTCCGCCATCCACTCCCGCAGCGCCGACACCGCGATTTCACGACCGATAATCACCGCCGCCGGCACCACGAACCACCAGACGGGATTGCTCTGCACCAGCAATACCAGCACCACGGCGACGATCAGCTTGTCGGCCACCGGGTCGAGGAATGCACCAAACAGGGACACTTGCTTGAGTCGGCGCGCAAGATAGCCGTCAAACCAGTCGGTGAGCGCCGCCAGTCCGAACAGCGCGGTCACGGCAACGTTCACCCACGGAAACGGCAGATAGTAGACCAGCACCAGCACCGGTATCAGTACGATGCGAAAAACGGTCAGTATGTTCGGTACGGTCCAGAGCATGGTTTATTGTGTCCTATCCGTGGAAAGTATCGTAGATTTTCTGCGCCAGGTCACGGCTTATGCCGGAAACCTTGCCCAGATCCTCGACGCCGGCACGCGCCACCTCCTGCATGCCGCCAAAATGTTTCAGCAACTGCTGGCGCCGCCGCGGACCCACACCGGGAATGCCTTCCAGTGGCGATACGTTGCGCGCTTTCGCCCGTCTTTGCCGGTGACCGGTGATGGCAAACCGGTGTGCCTCGTCGCGTATCTGCTGGACCAGGTGCAGCGCCGGCGAGTCCGGCGCCAGATCCAGTTCGCGCTGCTGTGACGGAATATGCAGGATCTCCATGCCCGCCCGGCGTTCCGGACCCTTGGACACACCGACCAGCAGAATCTCGCTGATCTGCAGTTCTTCCATCACCTTCTGCGCGGAGCTGACCTGCCCCTTGCCGCCGTCGATCAACAACAGTTCCGGCAGCGCCGCGTCTTCCTTTTTCAGGCGGGTGTACCGGCGTAACAGGGCCTGTTCCATGGCAGCATAGTCGTCACCCGGGGTAATATCACTGATATTAAAGCGGCGGTAGTCAGACTTGCGCGCACCCTCGCGGTCGAACACTACGCACGACGCCACCGTGCCCTCGCCCTGGCTGTGGCTGATATCGAAGCATTCAATACGGCGCGGCGGCTCATCGAGTTCCAGCAACTGCTGCAACAGGTGCAGCCGACGCTGCATGCCCGCCTGACTGCCCAGCCGAGCCGCCAGCGCCTGCCGGGCATTCTCCACACCCATCTGCAACCAGCGTGCGCGCTCACCGCGCACGCGCGACGACAGCACCACCTTGCGTTGCGCCTTTTCACTGAGTGCTTCAGCGAGAAGATCGGCATCGTCCAGTTCACAATTCAGCAGGATCCGCCCCGGCACAGGATGTTCCAGGTAATACTGGGCGACGAACGCCGACAGCACTTCCGGCTCGCTACTGTCCCGGGGGATGCGCGGGAAGAACACCTTGTTACCCAGGTTCACGCCGTGGCGAATAAAGAATACCTGCACACAGGCGAGTCCACCGGAAAGCGCCACCGCCACGATATCCATATCACCGGACTCGCCACTGACGTACTGCCGCTCCTGCACGCGGCTGAGGCTGGCAATCTGGTCGCGGTACACGGCGGCCTGTTCGTAATCCAGCTGCGCCGCTGCCGCCTCCATCCGCTCGACCAGTTCAGCATTGAGCGCGGTACTCTTGCCTTCGAGAAACAGCACGGTGTGCCGCACGTCCTGGGCATAGTCTTCCGGCGAGATGAAGCCGACACAGGGCGCGGTGCAGCGTTTTATCTGGTACTGGAGGCAGGGACGACTGCGATTGGCGAAAAAGCTGTCCTCGCACTGGCGCACCCGGAACATTTTCTGCAACAGGTGCAGGCTTTCGCGCACGGCACCGGAACTGGGGTACGGCCCGAAATACCGCCCCTTCCCTTTGCGCGCGCCGCGGTGAAAACTCAGCCGCGGATACTGCCTGTCGGTACTGAGGTAGATATAGGGATAGCTCTTGTCGTCCCTGAGCAGGATGTTGTAGCGCGGGCGGTGCAACTTGATGAGGTTGTTTTCCAGCAACAGTGCTTCGGCTTCGGTCGCGGTGACAGTCACTTCGACACTGGCCATCTGCTTCATCAGGGCGCGCGTTTTGGGTGCCAGTCCGCTGCGCCGGAAATAGCTGGAGACGCGTTTTTTCAGGTTGCGCGCCTTGCCGACGTACAACACCTGCCCGTTTGCATCGAACATGCGGTAAACGCCGGGGCGTGAGGTCAGTGTTTTCAGGAACCCCGCGCTGTCAAAGGGGGTATCGACGTCGTTCTCGGCCATATGAGACTCAGGGGGACGGCTCAGCCTCCAAGCAAGGTCCGCGCACGCTGGAACACGTCGCGAAACATCTCATCGGTGAGCCGCCGCGTCTGGGTGTTGTAGCGACTGCAGTGGTAGGAGTCCAGCAGGGTGAACGGTTCCAGTCTATGTTCAGCGGCATGGCCGAACCGGTACTTCGACAACGGCAGGCCCAGGCTGCGCAGCACGGCGTCGTGGGCGATCTTGCCCAGTGCCAGCACCACACTGCCGGCACGCATGCTCGTCAGTTCGACACGCAGGAAATCGTTACACTGCTTTATTTCGCCGGTCATCGGCTTGTTCTGTGGCGGCAGGCACTTCACTGCATTGGTGATACGGCAATTGCTCAGCACCAGCGCATCATCGGCAGCCAGCGACTCTGGCTGGTTACTGAAACCACACTCGTACAGGGTACGGTACAGCAGAATCCCGGCATGATCACCGGTGAACGGGCGGCCGGTACGGTTGGCACCGTGCATACCGGGCGCCAGCCCGACCACCAGCAGATCGGCATCGGGATCGCCGAACGCCGGCACCGGGCGGGCGTGGTAATCGGGGTACTGCGCCGACACGTCCCGCAGAAACCCGCTCAGGCGCTCGCAGCGCCGGCAATCTGAATCAAACACCGTATCAGTCATATTCACGTACATCCACGACCTGGGCCATGCGCGAGGAAAGGTCGAGCATGACAATCTGGTGGGCATTGGTATTGGCAATAAACAGCTTGTCGCGGAACAGGCTCAACCCGCCCGGCTCGTCGAGTTGCAGGCCGAACTTGAATTTGCTGACTTCACTGGTCTGCAGGTCGATGCGCTTGATTTTCGAATTGAAGGTATCCGCCACCCACAGCGCGTTGCGCTCCGGGTCTACTGCAATCCCCAGGGGATGTTGCAGACGCGCCTCGCGCCCGACACCATCCCGATCGCCAAAATCGAACAGGCCCTTGCCGACCAGGGTGCTGACGGTTGACTGGCTGATCTGAAGCGCCCGAATCGATGAGGTCTCGGCATCTGCAACATACAGCGTGTTATCCAGCGCCGTAATACCGGAAGGCTGGGCGAAACAGGCCGACTGCGCCGGACCATCGACAATATCCTCACGCCCCGAACCGGCGCAACGCTCAATCGCCAGGTGGTTCAGGTTCATGCGCCAGATCTGGTGCTGACCGGCCATGGCAATGTAGAGGTCGCTTTCGTGATAGGTAAGATCCCAGGGCGAGTTGAGCTGTGCATCCAGAGGTTCCTTGAAGCTGTCCGCCACATAACGGCCCTGCTTGCCGTCGCCGGCCAGCGTCATGACGTCACCCGACTTGAGGTGAATACGCCGGATGGCGTGATTGTCGGTATCCGCCACGTAAAGGAAGTCACCCGCCAGCGTCATGCCCTGCGGATTATTGAACATGGCAGCCGTTTCGTTACCGTCCAGCATGCCAGCGGTGCCGCTGCCGAAAATGCGCCGGATCCTGCCGTCGTGATAGGTTTCCAGAATACGATTGCGCCCGCTGTCGGCAATATAGAGACTTTTGCGGGTGGCCAGCACCTTGCCGGGAAAACTGAGCGTTGTATCCGGCTCCGACCGTGGTACAGAAGGCATGGGCGACGGCGCCAGCACGCCCTTCTGTTCGGCCGCATCGAGATGCTTGCTGATCAGTTCATCGATCTGCTGACGACGCCCCTCACCACGCAGAATGCCGACGACATAACCTTCCGGATCGATAAAAATCAGCGACGGCCAGGCCTTGATGCCATAGGCACGCCACAGCTGAAACCGGGTATCGTTGGCAACCGGATGGCGAATATGGTGCCGGTTGATGGCCTTCTGCAACTGCTCACCCACGCGTTCGTTCTCGAATTTTGGCGAGTGAATGCCGATGACCGTCAAGGTGTCCGGGTATTTGTTTTCAAGATAGCGAAGGTCGGGTAGCACGTGCATACAGTTGATGCAGCAGTAGGTCCAGAAATCGAGCAACACAACCTTGCCACGCTGGCTGGCAAGGGTCAGCGGTTCTTCCGTATTGAACCATTCCAGATTGTCGGGCAACTCCGGCGCGCGGATACGTGTCGGCTCGTTCATGACTTTCCCCATCCTGAAGATCGATTGACTTCTTCCATGACAGGATACTACCACCGAAAAACGGCAGATCACGGAACTGTTTCAGGTTTTTGAGAATTCTAGCGGATTTGCGGGATACGGATCAGCCCTTCGCGGATCGCCAGGTGAGTTAACGCCACTTCGGTTCCCACATCCAGCTTTTCCAGCAGCCGGTGGCGGTAACCGTTGACCGTCTTTTGTGTCAGACACAGTTCGCGCGCGATGGTGCGGGTATTCCTGCCCTCGACGACCAGCAGCAGGATTTGCATTTCACGGTGAGTCAGTTGGTCGAATGGCGAGCCTGACTGATCCGGGAGACGGCGTTCTGCCAGTTTCTTTGCCAGCACGTCGCTCAGATAGCGCTCGCCGGCCAGCACGGTGTCGATGGCGCCAACCAGCTCCTCCAGTGTACAGCTGCTGCTGATGCAGCCAGCGACCCCGGCCTGTAAAAGGCGCTCCTGGATGATAATATCCGCCTCATCAGCGAGCACCAGCACGCGGATTTCCGGGAACTGACGTCCCAGTTTACGCGCGCCGTCCAGGACATCCACATTGGCTCCCGGCAAATTCAGGACGATAACATGCGGCTGGCGCTTGCGTGCCAGTCGGATCGCCTCATCGCAGCTGGCTGCCTCGCCGGTAACGACCAGGTAGCTGGAGTCCGACAGCAGGCGCTGGATGCTCTGTCGCACCAGTCGACGCGAGTCGACCAGCAGCACATCTACCGGGTTATCTTCTGCCCTCGCAAAAGGGCGTAATATCGCCATCGCACCGCAGCCTGTCTGTCCACCTGTTGGTGTTTAGCGACAGGCCCCGGCCCTTCTTAACGAAAATCCGACAATTTCTTACAAATTCACAGAGCCCCGACAAATGTCAGGTTGGCAAACCGCAGGCAACGATGCCGTGACGTATTGCCATATGCGTCAATTCCACATCATTTTCGACGCCCAGCTTGTCGTAGAGGCGGTACCGGTAGGTGCTGACCGTCTTGGGGCTCAGGCACAGGCGGTCCGAGATATCGTGCACACTCTGCCCCTGTGTCACCATCAGCATCACCTGCATCTCGCGTTGTGACAACCGGTCGAACGGGGACTGTTCCTTGCCGGGCAACATGGACAGGGCCATTTCACGGGCAATATCCGCGCTGATATATCGTTCCCCGCGCGCAACGGCCCGAATGGCATCAGTAATTTCATCGATGTCACAATGTTTGGTCAGATAGCCGGACGCCCCGGCGTCCAGCAGCTGGGCAGGAAACGGATCGCTGACTTCGACGGTAACGACAACCACCCCGGTATCCGGGCAGCCGCGACAAATCCGCCGGGTCGCCTCCATACCGCCGATGCCGGGAATCTGCACGTCCATCAGCACGACGTCGGGCTTGATGTTACGGGCCAGCTCGACAGCTTCCTCGCCCGTTGAAGCTTCACCGACGACGTTGAACTGTGGATTATCCTCGAGCAGGCGCTGTATGCCGCAACGCACCAGCGACTGATGATCGACCAGCAATATACGGATTTCTGATTCCATAGACCTCGTTCCTTGTGGTTAAGATTTCATTGTTATATGGAAAATACAGTCCATTCCCTGAACTGCCGGCGCATGCAGCCAGCGGCTGTACGCGCCCCGCTGATTATGCCGTCGTCTGTTGACACCGTCCAGCGCGGGAACCGGAAACGACGGGGTTCGCACGGGCGCTATGCCCTCTCGCCTCAAGGTACCCGCTCCCCGGCCAGGGGGACCTGCTTCCGGCAGCGTCCGGCAGTCAGGCTTCGTCCAGTTCGACAACGCGATTGCGGCCGCTTTTCTTTGCGCAATACATGGCCTTGTCGACCTTGAGCAGCAGTTCGTCGTGACTGAGTTCGGAGCCGGAATAACAGTACAGCCCCATGCTGAGCGTTACCTTGATCTCCTGACCCTTCCAGACAAAGGGGTTGGACTCGATCGTGGTGAGAATCTGCTCGGCACGCCGCTTGCTGATCTCCCGGGTAGCATGCATCTTGATCATGAATTCATCGCCGCCATAGCGCGCAACCAGGTCATCCTGTCGCGTCGATCCACGTAGAATTTTCGCAATTTGTGCCAGCACTGCGTCACCGGCGGCATGGCCGTGCTGGTCATTGATCGACTTGAAATGGTCGACATCGATCAGCAACAGGCAAAGCTGCTTACCATCATCGGGCGGCTGGCCCAGACTCTCGGTCAGGCGATTTTCGAAATGGCGCCGGTTGGCGAGATCGGTCAAGTGGTCACAACTGGCCAGTTGCGCCAGTTCGATGTTCGCGTCCGATAATTCCCGGGTGGCATCTTCGACCCGCTGGTGCAGTGAGCGATTGAGGTTATCGAATTCCTCGCGCGACTCCTGAAGACCGTTGATGACCTCGCTAAGCACCTGGTTCAACTGACGTATTTCCTGCGGCGCATCCGGCGGCGCACCCGGCACACGACCCTCAAAATCATTGCCCGCCAGTGCATTGGCGTACTGGGCCAGCTTGTTTAACGGCCGGGTAATCCAGCGCGTCAGCCCAATGCCCACACCGATGGCCAGCACAACACCCAGCAGACCCCAGCCGAGTTGCGGATACAGCAACGCCTGCACCTGGCGCTCAACTTCTGATTTGGGTTGCGGCACCATGATGCCCCAGCCGATATCCGGCACCGACGTGTAACCGGCAACCATGTTCTGTTTGACAAACGGTGAATAGAACTCCGTGACGCCGGTCTTCCCGCCCATCATGGCCTGGACCACCGGAAGGTGCGACAGATCACGCATACTCTTCATCCAGTCCGGATTGGGGTGAGCGATAACGCGACCGTTCTGGTCGACAATGGCCGAGTGGCCGCGTTCGCCGAAGTGTATGTTGCGCCTTAGTTTCTCGATCAGGCTGATGCGCAATTCACTCATCAACACCGCCTCAATCGCGCCATTCCTGTCTTTAACCGGCTGACTCAGAACCAGTGTTGGTTTGCCGTCCAGGGGGCTGGCCTGTATGCCGGAAAGCCGGCTTTCTCCGGTATCCCGGGTACTGATAAAACAGGCGTCATTCAGGTACGCGTCGCGGTGCAGAGGTACCCATTCGTCCGACTGGGAACTCAGCAGGATATCCCCGTTCCGGTCGACAAGACTCAGGGCACGAAAACCGGTCAGCCTGTCGCGCGCCAGCCGCACCAGGTGGCGCTTGCGTGTTTCAGCATCGGGGATCCCGTCCAGTTCCATCATGGCATCGGCCAGCAACCGCAAGGCAGCCCGATGGTCGTTGACATAGATTGAAATCGGTTCGGCCATATTCATGGCCAGCAGCTGGTGCTTCTCGTTGATTTCGCGCCAGGCGTCTTTCCAGGCGCTGTGGTACAGGGTGACAGCAATAAAGACTGCCGGTATCAATGCAACCAGCACAAAACACGACACCAGCAGGCGATTGACCGGCTGTGACAACAGCCAGGCCAGAAACCTCGGTCGTGCGTTTTTCTGATTAACCATTAAGCCGGATATATGTGTGAATAAACTTCATGGACTATCGGCTATTTCCGGCTAAACCTTCAGTCCGAGGGGGTTCTACAGGGATTTTGGCGGAGAGGGTGGGATTCGAACCCACGGAACCTCGCGGTTCAACGGTTTTCAAGACCGTCGCTTTCGACCACTCAGCCACCTCTCCGGTAAGCGGAGGCGCAAGGATATACGATTGTCCCCGGTTTCGGGAAGCCTGCGTTGAAAATCGGGAACTTATCCCCCATCCTGCTCGTCAAACCCGCCAACTCAGGTATAATGAACATCAAGATTTCGTTAAATTTTGTGTTAACAGAAGGAAATTTCGAACATGAACCCATTCGGTAACACGGTAATCCGGTCGCAGACTTCCGCGATTTCGACCAACAAGGTACTGAAAAATACCTATATTCTGCTGTCCATGACGCTGCTGTTCAGCGCCCTGACGGCAGGTCTGTCGATGACCATGGCGGTCTCTCCCGGTATGTCGATGTTCTCGTCGCTCGGCGCCCTGGCGCTGATCTGGCTGGTATTGCCGCGAACCCAGAACTCTACGGCCGGTATTTTCGTAGTGTTCGCCATCACCGGCCTGCTCGGCTTCGGACTCGGACCGATGCTCAGCTACTACCTCGCCATTCCCGGTGGCGGTCGCATCGTCGGCACCGCGCTGGGCGGAACCGGTATCGTCTTCCTGGGCCTGTCGGGCTATGCGCTGACCAGCAAACGGGATTTCAGCTTCATGGGCGGGTTCCTGTTTGCCGGCCTGATTGTCGTGCTGATCGCTGCAGTCGCCAATATTTTCCTGGCCATGCCGCTGTTACAACTGACCATCTCCGGCGCCATTGTCATGCTGATGAGTGGTCTGATCCTGTTTGACACCAGTCGCATCGTCAACGGCGGCGAAACCAACTATATCCGCGCAACGGTAGGGCTGTACCTGAATCTCTACAACCTGTTTATTGCGCTGCTGCACCTGTTGTCCGCCTTCTCGGGCGATGACTGATCGCATAACGTTCTTTTGATGCGTCCAACGCAGGCCATGTCTCCGGACATGGCCTGTTGCTTGTCCGGAGTTTGAAATATGCCGATGTGGTCCAAAATCCTGGTTGCGATCTTCCTGGTCATTATGATCGTGAAGCTGTGGCCGGCGGCAAACCATATGCTCAAGCACGGCCCGAAAGGCTCTGCGGATGACTGGCGGGCCGCAATCCTTCCAATCCTTGCCGTTGTCGGCTTTGTTGTTTTTCTGATTCTGTCGGTACGCGGATAGCGCATCCTCCGACCGCCCCGGGCGTCGAGGAAAAACCCCTGCACCTGGCGTGGCATCCAGGCTTTCCCGCGCCCTCCTTCAACGGTATCCTTGAGTCTATATTGACTTGTTTTTCCTTGTATTTTCTACGTGATCTAACGCTGCGAGACCGACACCTATGGTTCAGATGACCTCCTACGAAGAACACCCGTTCGCCGAATACATCCGCATTATTGGCAAGGGCAAAAACGGCTCCCGCCCGCTCACCGAGGAAGAGGCCTGCGGGGCGATGCGCATGGTTCTCAGGAACGAGGTCGAGCCCGTTCAGATGGGCGCCTTCCTGATGCTAATGCGTCTCAAGGAGGAATCTCCGGAAGAAGTCGCCGGTTTTGTGCGCGCAACACGTGACTGCATCGATATCCCGGAAGATGCGCCGCAGGTGGATCTCGACTGGTCATCCTACGCCGGCAAACGCCGTCACCTGCCCTGGTTCATCCTGTCGACGCTGTTGCTGGCGGAAAACGGCACCACCGTGTTTATGCATGGTGCCAGCGGCCATACCAATGGCCGCATCTACACGCGCGACGTGCTGGCCGCGCTCGGCATCGCGCCCTGCACATCGATCACCGAAGCCTGCGAGCGCATGAAGCGTGACAATTTCGCCTACCTGGATATCGAATTCCTGTGTCCGAAAATGCACGAAATCATCGAACTGCGCCCGCTGATGGGGCTGCGCTCGCCCGTTCATACCGTCGCCCGCAGTATCAACCCCTTCAACGCGCCGAACGTCATGCAAGGTATCTTCCACCCCGGCTACCGTCCGGTTCACCAGGAAGCCGCACAACTGCTGGGCGAAGCCCACGTCGCCGTAATCAAGGGTGAAGGCGGGGAAATTGAACGCAATCCTGACAGCCCCTGCCTGGTTCAGCGTGTCCACGAGGGGCAGCTAACCGAAGAGGAGTGGCCGGCGCTGTTCAGGCAGCGCCACGTAAAAGACGAGGACATGGATGTGCAGCGCCTGGCACGGCTATGGCGTGGTGACATCGAAGACGAGTATGGCGAAGCCGCCGTCATCGGTACGGCGGCCGTCGCGCTTCAGCTGATGGGCAAGGCGGATACGCCCGACGAGGCACTGTCACTGGCTCGTTCCCTGTGGGAAAAACGTGCCCGCGACAGGACGCTGGCAGCCTGAACGCCTCAGTCGGATAAAACGTCCAGAAAACCGGCCGCGGGTCCGGGCGGGGCCAGCCAGGAGCCCTGCGCTTCCTTGCAGCCCAGATTAACCAGCGTCCCGAACTGGGCATCCCGCTCGACGCCAACGGCTGCGACGGAAATACCGGCCCCCCGTGCGAACGCCATCGCACCGGATACAATCGCCTGCGACACCGGGTCGTCTGCAATCCCTTCAACCAGCGACCTGTCCATCTTGATCAGCGACACCGGAAAACGCACCAGGTCGGCGAGTGAGGATTCCGCCACCCCGAAATGATCGACAGCAAGACTAACGCCCGCATTTTGAAGTTCCGGTAACAGCCGCGTGAGCGTGCGCGCGTGCAGGGTCAGAAGCTGTTCGGACAATTCGAGTTGCAACGAGGCCGGCGAGATATCCGCATCGTAGATCGCGTCAAGCACAGCAAGAATGAACCCGCTGTCCTCGAGCTGTCTTCCGGATATATTGACACAGACCCGCACACCGGTATGCCCGGATTTCTGCATCCGGCTGACAAACTGACAAGCGTCGTGCAACACCTTTTCACCGACCGGCACGATGAGTCCGCTGTCTTCCAGCAACTCCAGGAATGCTGACGGCCTCAATGCACCGCGTTGCTCGTGCTCCCAGCGCAGCAATGCCTCCAGACCAACCAGCGTGCGACCATCCATATCGAATACGGGCTGGTAAACGACGGCGAATTTTCCGTTTCTGTAAGCGTGATGTAACTCCCTGATCACATTGTAGTGCTCCATGGTGGTATGCCCGGCGACAATCCGGGGAAATGCAGTGGCGTCCGAGCCATTATCAAACGCCTGATCGACTCGCATCGAGGCCAGGTGCCACAGGCGTAACGCATTGCCGCTGTCCAGGGGGTGAAAGGCCACTCCCATGCACAACGCCAGTTCTACGCGGGCGCCACCGATACGCAGCGACGGCGCAATAGCGGCGTGCAGTTTCTCAGCCACGATCTCCGCGAGGCCAGGCTCCGTCACATCTTCCATGAGTATGGCAATCCTGCCATCGCCAAGCCGGCAGGTAGAATCGCAGGAACGCAAACAACTGGAGATACGCTGGCAGGCAAGGTCCAGCACCCTGTCATCGGTTTCCCCAACCCGTTCCCCCAGCCGCCTGAAGCGGATCATAAGCAGCATAACGCCCCGCTCCGAACGCGCGGCGCGTCGCAGGCCGTGTTCGCACCGGTCCATCAGCGCGTGATAATCACAGTATTTCGTGCCCGCATTCTGAAACAGCGGACTCCCCGCTTCGCCTTCTTCAGGCAGAAATATCGGTTCAATATCCTTCCAGAAAGATGCTTCGCGTATATTCATACACCCCCACCCGATTCACTTCGCACGCTTGACCGGTGCCTGGTATTCGAACACAACGCTATCAGCCTCTGTCGGGAGATACTGTGATCTGGTGCACGGCTTTCGCTCGGCGTTTTGCATACAGCAATGCATCTGCAACCTTCCATCTGCCAACCACTCCACCCCGCACTTACGGTGCCCCGCCCGGTCCTTCCCGGTATGTAAAAAACCCGTTGCGCGCAGGGACTGGACCAAATCCGTTTCATCCCCGTCAAACGACGCTGCATTGACCAGTATCCAGTCATATCGCCGTCCTGGTTGGCGAAGCATGGTCGCCATGTCATTACCCCCCGCGCAACGGGAAAAACGGATTCCCGCCATCCCGCGGCCACCGAAAAGCTCACTGGCTTCCCCGGCGTCCCCGATCACGAGAATATGTGTCTTGTTGTTGATCACTGAACGTTCATGCCGCCTGATTGGCATGATGCGCATCCGGATAGACCACGCGCCGGAACTGCTCATTGATATCCACATGACAGGCCACGGTCAGCACCTTGCCCACCCGCTGCGCCTTGCCATCGCCAAACCGGCGGATCGGCAGACCGGTGCGTTTGAGCAGACGTTCCAGCGCAACGCTGGTGACCGTGACGTACTCGTGGATGTCGTGGGAAACCGCAAAATCGTATACCTTGCGGATCATCTCCAGGGTGACGTCGTTCAGCTGCGCCTGCTGCGCGCCGGCATCTTCGTGAACGGCCACTGCAAAACGACTGAGTTCCCAGACATGATCGTCATCGGGCACCGGCTCGCCGCGCAATAATTGTGGGAACGTGTCACGAAGCATGTAGGCACCGGTCGTTGGCAACAGGCGCCAGCAGCCTTCGATTTCACCATCGTCATCCTCGGCTACCATGTAGACGGGATCCATGTCGTCAAACTCGTCGTATTCCAGCTGATAGCGGGTTTGCACCTCCCAGCCGAGCCGGCGGTAAAACACCTCGTGGCGGAACGCGAACATATCCAGTAATACACTCTGGCCAAAACGAGGGGAATCGCCCCCTCCCAGTACAATTTTGCACATGACCTGTCCTCCCGTTGGAATACGGGGGACAGTTAATCGGTTCTGGAACAGCAGGGTAACTGTCAGATATAACAGGTAGCGTTTCGGGGCAGTCGCGCGCCAGGCTCAACTAAACTGCGGTTCAATGATACCCAGCGCCACCGCCCGGGCAACGGCTTGCTGACGGTTATTGACACCCAGTTTCTGCTGTACATTCTGCAGGTGAAAGGTCACGGTACGCTCGGAAATACTGAGAATCTGCGACGTTTCCCACGCCGTCTTTCCCTCGGTTGCCCAGAGCAGGCATTCCTTTTCGCGGCCGGTCAGGTCGACCTGGCTGAGGGTGATCACGTCGGAAGCAAAAATCCGACGCACGGCTTCGTGAAGATAAGCAGTAAACAACTGCCCGATCGGCAACACCCGTTGCAAACGCGGACCGGAGTCGGCCTGCACGCGTTCGCTGGCGAAGCTCAACATGGCGAAATCCCCCTGCGCCGTATGCACGGGAAAGCTGACGCCGCTGTTTATGCCAAAGTCGTGGGCTTCGCTCATGAAGCGTCGAACCTCCGGGTTATCGGTACTGAGCAGGCTGTTGCCGTCCCAGCGCAACGGCGTGATGCTGCGCGCGCAGTACTCAACCGTCGGGTCGACGACCATGTAGTTGTTGCGGCTGTAGTGATCCCGCCATTCCTTCGGGTAACCACTGATGAAAATGAAGTAGGGCTTTACAAACGAAGTCGGAATTCGCGCACCATAAATAAACCGGTCAAACTCGTAAGCTTCACAGATATCTGCACAGACTTCATGCAGCGCATCAACGGATGATGCCCGCGATACGGCATCTATATAGTCAAAATCCGTAGTGGACATCGCCTTCTCCCTCGCCCCGACCCGTGATTGTTGTATTCCGCCCCCGTTCATCGCGACGAGGTAAACGAAAGTATATACAATCAAAACGCCAGATAAAGCATTGACCGAAAACATCGCTACGATGCACAAACAACCCGGCACATTCCATTGCCCTTGCCAGCAGAGTACCACCTGCCGCACAATCAGGAATGAATTCCATTTATTCGAGTAGCATTAATACCATGTCCCGAACCAGTGACAAGCGCGAACGTCTGATCGCCGCCGCCGACCAACTGATCCTTCGCCAGGGCTTCAAACAAACGACGCTTTCCGATATCGCCCGCGACGCCGGCGTGCCATTGGGAAACGTCTACTACTACTTCAAAACCAAGCAGGAGATCGGCGAAACTGTGGTCCGGTCACGCATCGACGACACCCGACAGTGGCTCGACACCTGCGCAGCAGAGACCGAACCGCGGAACCGCCTGCTGAAGTTCCTTGAATTTCCGACCTGCCACCGCACGGAGCTCGCGGAAAACGGCTGCACACTCGGCACCCTGTCCTATGAACTGCGGCATGCCGATGCTCCGCTGAATGAATTATCGCCTCCGCTTATCGAAGTCACGCTCGACTGGGCGGAACAGCAGTTCACTGCCATGGGACGACCCGACGCACAGGATCTCGCCCTCCAGTTCGTATCAAATATGCAAGGTATGTGCTTGATTTCTAACTCAATAAACGACCCCGTTATCATTGACCGCATGGTGGAGCGAACACGCGAGTGGCTACTCTCCCTGTAGACGGTCTTTCCCGGATTGTTAAGTTAGCGTTACGTGCATATTAGTTACTTCCCCGGTGGACGACAAGCCGGGGGAACAGCGCACCCCGAACCAGATCGGCACGTCTGTTCACGGCGTTCGCGCGTACATTCGCGGCACCCGCAATTCACCGTAGCAACTGACAGGATTTGATCGGGTACAGTCTGTAGCCCCGACCCGGCGCTGCCTCTACAATGGTGGATTCTGCTGACTGCACGACTGGAAAAAACACCATGGTTGAACCCGCCAAAGATGCCACCCCTGCCACGCCCGACGCGATTCGCCTGGCGGATTATCGGCCGCCCGCCTGGCTCGTCGATACTGTCGACCTGCGCTTTGAACTCGAACCGGAAACCACCCGCGTCCACTGCCGCATGGTGGTACGCCGCAACCCCGCCAGCGACGACAGCAGCGCCGCACTGACCTTGTTCGGCAAGGACCTGGAACTGGTCACTCTGAGCGTCGATGGCGAGACCCGCGCTGCGGACAGCTGGCAACAACAGGGCGAAACACTGGTTCTCTCCGGCGTACCGGATCAGGCTGTGATTGACGTCGAAACCCTCATCCATCCGGACAGCAATACCGCACTGGAGGGACTCTACGTGTCCAGCGGCATGTTCTGCACCCAGTGCGAGGCCGAAGGCTTCCGCCGCATCACCTGGTTCCCGGACCGTCCGGATGTGATGGCGCGCTTCACCACCACGCTGATCGCCGACAAGGCACACTACCCGGTGCTGCTGTCCAACGGCAACCCGGTGCAACAGGGCGAACTCGACGATGGCAGGCACTGGGTGACCTGGGAAGATCCATTCCCCAAACCCAGCTACCTGTTTGCACTGGTGGCCGGCGATCTGGCCTGCATCGGGGGGACGTTCACTACCCGTTCCGGGCGCGAAGTAGCAATCCGCCTCTATGTCGAGCACGAGAACCGCCACAAGTGCGAACACGCCATGACCTCCATCAAACAGGCCATGCGCTGGGACGAGGACAGCTACGGCCGCGAGTACGACCTGAGCATCTTCATGATCGTCGCGGTCAACGACTTCAACATGGGCGCAATGGAAAACAAGGGCCTGAATATTTTCAACGCGTCCTGCGTGCTGGCCAGTCCGGAGACCGCCACCGATGCGGACTACTACAACATCCAGGGCATCATCGGCCACGAGTATTTCCACAACTGGTCGGGAAACCGCGTTACCTGCCGCGACTGGTTCCAGCTCAGCCTCAAGGAAGGTTTCACTGTATTCCGCGACCAGGAGTTCAGCGCCGACCTGAATTCGCGCCCGGTCAAGCGCATCGATGATGTCAACGTGCTGCGTGCCCACCAGTTTGCGCAGGACGCGGGGCCCATGGCGCACCCGGTGCGGCCGGACAGTTACATCGAGATCAGCAACTTTTATACGGTGACGGTCTACAACAAGGGCGCCGAGGTGGTACGGATGATCCGCACGCTGCTCGGCGCACAGCGCTTCCGCGCCGCCTGTGACCTCTATTTCGAACGCCACGACGGCCAGGCCGTCACCACCGACGACTTTGTCACCGCCATGGAAGACAGTAGCGGCGTCGACCTGACGCAATTCAAACGCTGGTACAGCCAGGCCGGGACGCCGGTCGTCGAGGTGGAGGAAGACTACGACGCGCCGCAGCAGACCTACCGGCTGACGCTGAAGCAACACTGCCCCGCCACCCCGGGCCAGCCGGAAAAAGAACCTTTCCATATCCCGGTGCTGACAGCACTGCTTGGCGCCGATGGCAGGCCCCTGTCACTGCAACAGGACAGCAACCCCGCCAGCGGCGAACCCTGCTACGAGACCCTGCTCGAACTGCGCGAACCGGTGCAACAGTTCACCTTTACCGGTATCACCGAAAAGCCCGTTGTTTCCCTGCTGCGCGGCTTCTCGGCACCGGTACGGATTGCCATGGAACGCGACCAGGACACGCTGGCGTTCCTGTTCGCCAACGACACCGATCCGTTCAACCGCTGGGACGCGGGACAGACGCTGGCGCTCAACGTGATGCTGGAACTGATCGACGCCGTGCAACAGCAGCGCTCACTGACCGTCGACAACAGGGTAATCGAGGCGTTCCGCGCGACACTCAACGATGAACGGCTGGACCCGGCACTGATCGCCCAGGCACTTTCCCTGCCGTCGGAGTCCTACCTCGCGGACCAGTGTGACTCGGTCGATATCGATGCCATCCACAGTGCCCGCATGCACCTGCGCAGAACCCTGGCAGACGCACTCTACGATGACCTTGCCCGCCATTATCATGCCCTGCAGAGCGACGCCCCCTATCGCTTCGACGCCGCGTCCATGGCTCAACGCTCACTGAAAAACCTGTGCCTGTCGTGGATGATGGAAACCGGAAGCGCCGAAGCGCGCGCGCTGTGCATGCGTCAGTTCGAGCAGGCCGGTTCCATGACCGACACGCTGGCCGCCCTCGCCACACTGGCCCAGCACGACATTCACGAGCGCCAGCAGGCCCTCGACCGGTTTTATGCCCAATGGAAACACGACCCGCAGGTGGTCGACAAATGGTTCGCCATCCAGGCCGGCTCGCGGCTGCCCGACACACTGGAACGTGTCACCGCGCTGCTGCAGCACCCGGACTTCACCCTCTCCAACCCCAACAAGGTACGAGCGCTAATCGGCCGCTTCTGCCAGGGCAACCCGGTGCGTTTCCACGCCGCCGATGGCCGCGGCTACCACTTCCTTGCCGAGCGCGTACTCGAACTGGACGGCATGAACCCGCAGATTGCGGCACGGCTGGTCAGCGCATTGAGTCGCTGGAAGCGCTTCGATCCGGCGCGACAGCAGAAGATGACACAACAGCTTGAGCGCATTCTGTCCTGCGACACCCTGTCCAAGGACGTGTACGAAATCGTTTCCAAAAGCCTCGACAGGGACGCGTAAAACCGCCGCCGATCTTGAAACCTGCGCAATCATCCCCATCTGGATAGCAACCGTATCCAGACAGGGGCCTGCCAGCCATGACACAAGCGATTCATATCGTCTGTCCTCACTGTGACGCCATCAACCGCGTCCCGGAGGACAAACTCGACCAAAAACCGACCTGCGGCAAATGCAAAAAGCCGCTGTTCACGGGGCATCCTGTCGAATTGACGGACAGGAATTTTGCCCGCCATATCGAGAAGAACGGGCTGCCGGTGGTGGTGGACTTCTGGGCACCCTGGTGCGGGCCGTGCAAAATGATGGCACCGCATTTCGAATCCGCCGCCGCGCAACTCGAACCGCGCGTACGGCTTGCCAAACTCAACACCGAACAGGCCCAGCAGACCGCGGCGCGCTTTGGCATACGCAGCATCCCGACACTTGCGGTGTTCAAAAATGGCCGCGAAGTCGCGCGTCAGGCGGGAGCCATGGACGCGCGTTCACTGATCAACTGGATCCAGTCGCAGCTCTAGGCAGCTGAGCCGGCGCAATCGCTTTCGGAAGGCACGCAGGCCAGCGCCTTCTCCACCACCTCGATACCTGCCCCGGACCGCGGTGCCTGCTCGCTCAGGGTACGGCGCCAGGCGCGCGCGCCCGGGCAGCCCTGGAACAGCCCGAGAACGTGCCGGGTGATGGCGTGCAGGCGCACGCCCGTCGCCAGCTGTTGTTCGATGTACGGCAACAGGCGTATGACGACGTCGCGTCGCGTCGGCAATTCTGTCGTGCCCGCCAGTCGTGCCTCCAGCCGCGCCAGCATCCAGGGGTTATGGTAGGCCTCGCGGCCGATCATCACGCCGTCGACTTCGCGCAGCTGCGCGACCGCTGCCTCCACGTCGGTCACTCCACCGTTGATATGGATCTCCAGCCCGGGGAAGGATTTCTTGAGTTGGTAGACACGTTCGTAGTCCAGTGGCGGGACTTCGCGATTCTGTTTGGGGCTGAGTCCCTTCAGCCAGGCCTTGCGCGCATGGACGTACAGCCGCGACACACCGACCTCGACCAGCCTGCCGGTAAAATCATGAAGGACAGCGTAGCTGTCGTGCTCATCCACGCCGAGCCGGCATTTTACCGTAACCGGAATATTCACCGCCTCACGCATGGCGGCAACCGACGCGGCGACCGTCTCCGGTTCCAGCATCAGACAGGCGCCGAAACGGCCGGACTGCACGCGATCACTGGGACAACCGACGTTCAGGTTCACCTCGTCGAAACCGGCCTGCTCCGACCACACCGCACACTGCGCCAGCGCCTGCGGGTCACTACCACCCAACTGTACCGCCAGCGGGTGCTCCGACGCGTCGAACGCCAGAAACCGCGCGCGGTTGCCGTGTTGCAACGCCCCGGTGGTTATCATCTCGGTAAACAGGCGCGCCGAGGGCGCCACCAGGCGCAGGAAATAACGGCAATGTCGATCCGTCCAGTCGAGCATGGGCGCGACGGAGACGCAGCGGGGGGTCGTGTTCATGCGCCCATTGTAATGAAAAAATCCTTTTTACCGAAGCGCTTAGGCTACACTGTCGTGGCGATTTGCCGTTAAGATGGCAACTGACATAACCGGGACAGTGAAACAACAGGGAGATGATCGGCAATGAGCGTGCCTGATACCGGATTTATGCTCCGTTCGCTGGAGTTCATGGCGACGTTTTTTGTGATACTGCTCGGGCTGGTGGTGCTCACCATCATCATTGTGTACATCCTGGATGTCACCCAGACCAAGCAGGCAATACGCCGCAACTACCCGGTCATCGCGCATTTCCGCTATTTCTTCGAGGATCTGGGCAAATTCTTCCGTCAGTATTTCTTCGCCATGGACCGGGAGGAAATGCCGTTCAACCGCGCTGACCGGTCCTGGGTGTACCGCGCGGCGAAAGACCTCGACAACACCACCGCCTTCGGTTCCACCCGCGCCCTGTCACCGCCCGGAACCGTCCTGTTCGTCAATTGTCCCTTCCCTACCCTCGGTACCGACGCCGCCAAAACCCGCGAAGTCACCATCGGCCCTGACTGCAGGAAGCCCTATATTACCGACGCGCTGTTCAACATCTCGGGCATGAGTTACGGCGCGCTGTCCCGCCCGGCGGTGCAGGCGCTGTCGGCCGGCGCCGCCAGAAGTGGCTGCTGGATGAATACCGGCGAGGGCGGTCTGTCCGCGTATCATCTTGAAGGCGGCGCTGACATCGTGTTCCAGATCGGTACCGCAAAATACGGCGTTCGCGATGAACACGGCAATCTCAGTGACGACAAGTTGCGCGAAGCGGCCGCCCACGAGCAGGTCAAAATGTTCGAAATCAAACTCAGTCAGGGCGCAAAACCCGGCAAGGGCGGTATTTTACCCGGCGCCAAGGTAACCGAGGAAATCGCCAGGATTCGCGGTATTCCGGCCGGCGAGGATTCCATCAGCCCCAATCGTCACCTGGACATCAACTCGGTCGCCGATCTGTTGAACATGATCGAGCGCATCCGCACGGTGACCGGCAAACCGATCGGCTTCAAAGCCGTCATCGGTGCCTATGGCTGGCTCGACGAACTGTTCCAGGAAATCAACAAACGCGGCCAGCACGCGGCACCGGACTTCATCACCATCGACAGCGCCGACGGCGGCACCGGTGCGGCACCGACGAGTCTGATGGACTACATGGGCCTGCCGATCCAGGAAAGCCTGCCGCTGGTCACCGACAAGCTCATCGAACACGGCCTGAAGGATCGAATCAAGGTCATTGCCTCCGGCAAGCTGATTACACCGGCCCAGGTGGCCTGGGCGCTGTGCGTCGGCGCGGATTTCGTGGTGTCCGCACGCGGCTTCATGTTCGCGCTGGGCTGTATCCAGGCGCTGCAATGTAACAAGAACACCTGCCCCACGGGCATTACCACCCACAACCCCCGTCTTCAAAAAGGGCTGGTGCCGGCCGGCAAGGCCCAGAGGGTTGCCAACTACGTCAAGAACATGGTGTACGAAATTGGCGTCATCGCACATTCCTGCGGCGTGCGCGAGCCCCGTGAACTGAAGCGTTTCCACGCGCGCATTGTGATAGAAAGCGGACGTTCGCTGTCGCTGGAAGACCTGTACTCCGATCGCGCCCTGCGCGCCATGATCAAGCGACGCAGCAACCCGTCATGATTACGGAACAAAAAATCGTTATGATGCGCCACAATATTTCCTGACCAGAAGGTACCGACACAGTGTCTGAAAGCAAAATTCTCGTCACCGGGGGCGCCGGCTACATCGGCAGCCACGTGGTTCGCATGCTTACCGGGGCCGGCCGGCCGGTGGTGGTGCTGGACAACCTGTCGACCGGCTTCGAGGACGCCGTCATCGGCGCCGAACTGGTCGTTGGCGACACCGGCGACCGGGCGCTGGTCAGCCAGGTGCTGGCCAACCACAACGTCGATACCGTGCTGCACTTCGCCGCCCATACCATCGTCCCCGAGTCAGTCGAAAAGCCGCTCAAATACTACGGCAACAACACCTGCTGCACCCGCAACCTGCTGGAGTGCTGTTCCGAAGCCGGTGTGAAACATTTCATCTTCTCCTCCACCGCCGCCGTATACGGCATCCCGGAAGACTCGCTGTGTACCGAGGACAGCCCGCTGGCGCCGATCAACCCCTACGGCACCTCCAAGCTGATGAGTGAAATGATGCTGCGCGATCTCGGCAAGGCCACCGACATGCGCCACGTCATCCTGCGCTATTTCAACGTAGCAGGTTCCGACCCGGAGGGCCGTATCGGCCAGTCTACCGAAAAGGCCACGCTGCTGATCAAGGTGGCCGCCGAAGTCGCCGTCGGCAAGCGCGAACAGCTGTACGTGTTCGGCACCGACTACCCCACCCCGGACGGCACCGGCGTGCGCGACTACATCCACGTCGACGATCTCGCCGACGCACACATCAAGGCGGTGGACTACCTGGCCGGTGGTGGTGAGTCAGTCACGCTGAACTGTGGCTACGGCCACGGCTACAGCGTTCGTGAAGTGATCGATGCCGTCAACCGCGCCAACGGCGCGCCGATCAGGGTCATCGAGGAATCACGCCGTGCCGGTGACCCGCCGGCGCTGATTGCAAAGGCCGACCGCGCGCGCACCGTACTGGGCTGGACACCACGCTACGACGATCTTGATTTCATTGTGAAAACGTCGCTCGACTGGGAGCGCAAACTGGCAGGCTGACAGCCCGCCGGGAAACGGGATCAGGCCGACGCCTTGACCGTGTGCTCACGCCGGCGGCGCACCGCGTCGGCCAGCTTCTCCAGCAGCGGGACGGTATCATCCCAGCTGATGCAGGCATCGGTGATGCTCTTGCCGTATTCCAGTTCGGTGCCGGTCACGCAATCCTGCCGACCTTCCTTCAGATGGCTTTCAATCATGGCGCCGATGATACGCTCGTCACCGTCAGCGACCTGCCCCGCGACGTCGTCACCCACGATCAGCTGACGCCGGAACTGCTTCTCACTGTTGCCGTGGCTGAAGTCGATCATCAGCCGCGCCGGCAGTCCGGCCCTTTCCAGTTGTGCCGAGGCCATCGCAACACCTCCCGCATCATAGTTTGGCTTGCTGCCGCCGCGCAGAATAATGTGGCAGTCTTCATTGCCGGCCGTGGAAAAGATCGCCGAATGTCCCTGCTTGGTCAGCGACAGGAAGTTGTGCGGCTGCGACGCGGAACGGATCGCGTCGATGGCGATTGTCATGCTGCCGTCGGTGCCGTTCTTGAATCCCACCGCGCAGGACAATCCGGACGCCAGCTCGCGGTGTACCTGGCTTTCGGTGGTGCGCGCACCGATGGCGCCCCAGCTGATCAGGTCGGACACATACTGCGGCGACATGAGGTCGAGGTACTCGGTGGCCGCCGGGATGCCGTTGTCGTTGAGTTCCAGCAACAGCTTGCGCGCCAGCCTCAACCCCTTGTTGATGTTGAAACTGCCGTCGAGATCCGGGTCGTTGATCAACCCCTTCCAGCCCACGGTGGTGCGCGGCTTCTCGAAATACACGCGCATCACAACCAGCAGGTCATCGCTGAGCCGTTCGCGCACCGCCTTGAGCCGGTCACCGTACTCGAGCGCCGCGGCCGGGTCGTGGATGGAACAGGGACCGACGATGACCAGCATGCGGTCGTCTTCGCCGTGGAGAATGCGATGGATCGCCTGGCGGGTTTCCCAGGTGGTGCGCGCCGCTGCCTCCGTTACCGGAAACTCGGCCTGCAGTTCCGCATAGGGAACCACTTCGCGCACATCCATAATTCTCAGATCGTCGGTCTGGTAAGGCATGGCAATAACATCTGCGTCAACGGATCCGGGGCTCGAGACAAGCTCTAACACCCTGAACAACATGGGGATTCACCCCACAACAGGAATAAAGCAGGGCATTATACACTACCCGGCGGGGTTTGTTTTCGCGGATGCGGCGTGCTGCGGGATAAACAGATAATTGCGGTGATCGGTAGTCGCCTTGCGCCCCGGGTAACGGTCGAAACGCCGCCAGGGAACGCGCCTTCCTTCGTGCAGGAAAAAGCCTTCGTAGCCCAGCCCGGACAGGAAGGCGAACAGGTCGCCCTGCTCCGCATCGCGGTGATGGCACTCCACCTGCAACACCGGACTGCAACGGCGCAACAGCTGCACCGCACCCTGCATCACCGCCAGCTCGTGCCCCTCGACATCGCATTTGATGTAGGCAACGTCGCCCAGACCGGACGACGCGGCATATGCATCCAGCGTGGTACAAGTGACACGGACGCCTTCGCCACCTTCCATCGGCGCAAACGAGGCATCGCCGGCACCCGCCTCACGGCGGTACAACAACGGCTCACCCGAGGTGTCGGACAGCGCGAGCGGTACCAGTTCCACATTGGCCAGCCCGAAACTGTCAATGACATCCGCGAGGTGCTGTCCGAGTTCGGGTTGCGGCTCGAAGGCAACGACCATACCCTGCGGCCCGACCGCTTTCGACATCCAGTAACAGTACACGCCCTTGTTGGCACCAATATCGACTACGGTGCGCCCCGCCAGCGGCAGCGACTGCATGAAACGGATCTCCGCCGCTTCCTTGCGCTGCCGGTAACGGCGGAAACGCAACCGCATGTGGAGCTTGTCGAAAAGATTCATGAGCAAAGATGCGCCGGGGGATGGAGGTGAATCACCCCGCGCATCATAGTCGAGACCCCTGACAAGCTCCACCGCAAATCCGAAGCGTTCAGTGTTTACCTGGCGTCAGCACCGCCCCCCGACGTTCCTCTTTGATGTACGCCTGCAGGGCGATCATGCGCGGGTCATCGGCTGCCAGCGACGCACTCTCCAGCGGGTTCTCGATGCACCAGTTGATCATCTCCCACAGCTCGGCCACACGTCCCAGTTGCTGCTGGAACTTCGGGTAGGTCTCCGGGTGCGTGTTGGCCGCGTTGGGGTGACACTGGTCACAAGACACGGTGTTCTTGCTCGACAACCCGCCGTGAAACAGCTTGTCACCCTCCTTCACCACGGCCATGTATTCCTGCTGCCAGCGCGCCAGATCCTCGTCGGTAAACTCGTCGGCCCGCGCCGGCGACATCGTCAGAATCACGGTCATCGACGCAACCGCCACCAGACCTCGACATACTTTTCTGCTGCTCATCAGGCTGCTCCTCTGCTCAATAGTGCTTCTGGGGTGGGATACGACGCGCCGGGTCCTGGTACTTCGTGTCCACCGGGTGACCGACCTTCTCGTCAAACACCACACGCCGGTTGGTGTTGTCGGGCAGGATGTAATTCACATCCGCATGACCACTGTGAACGTCGATGAACTGCCAGCCGGTCGCATCGCGCTCGAAGAACGGGTCCGCGCGGTTCATGTTGACGGTCAGCTTCGGCAGGTAACTGGCCTTCTGCCGGTAGGTCGAGGGATACGGCCAGGGCCACGCCGTCGCCATCGCCGAGTGGAAACTGATGTTGCCGATCTGGTTGGTCTGGATCTGGTGAACGTGGCCGTACAGCACCGTCACCTTGTCGAACGGCGCGAGCAGGGCCTGCACCTGTTCGGCATCGTCAGTCCAGAAATTCCAGCCCTTGTAGATCTTCTGCAACGGCGAGTGCGAAAACACCACGACCGGTGTATCCCTGCTGATCTTTGCCAGGTCGTTCTTCAGCCACTCGCGCTGCGCACTGCCGACCATGAACGGCTGACCGTTCGGGTTGTCGAGGCGGGCCATTTCCTTCATGCGATCCATCCCGGAAGCCCATTTCCGGTGCATCCAGCTCTCGTGGGTAAGGATACTGTTCAGTACCACGAAGTGAACACCCTTGTGATCAAAGCTGTAGTGGTCCGGCCCCAGTTGCTTGCGCCAGTAGTCGCCGAGATCGGCGTAGTAGTCGTGCTCGCCCATCACATAGTGAATCTTGCCGCGCAAGCCACCGAGGATCTCCAGCCCGTGGTCGATCTCCTCAGGCTTGCCCAGCTGTGCAATGTCGCCCCCGTAAAACACGAAATCCGGGCGCGGATCAAGCAGGTTGGCTTCCGCCACCGCACGGATCAGGCCGCGATCCCAGTTGCGCACGAAGCGGTTGCCCTTGATCTGGGTGATGTGTGAATCCGAGATATAGGCAAAGGTAAACCGGTCTTCGCTGCCCTTGCCGAACGCCAGCTCCACCATGCTGACGGGGAGCGTGCCGGCGGCCAGCAGTGCACCGCCCTGTTTCAAAAACTTACGACGACTTTTGTCACGCATGTCACTCTCCTCAGCGTTTCGTGAATCGATCGAGATCG
The DNA here is from genome assembly GCA_964433205.1 of uncultured Thiohalobacter sp. Classification (GTDB taxonomy): domain Bacteria; phylum Pseudomonadota; class Gammaproteobacteria; order DSM-19610; family DSM-19610; genus Thiogranum. The sequence continues at coordinate 25,296 of CAYSRA010000010.1, forward strand.
GGACTGGTCAGCGCTTTCATGAACTCGACCAGGTCTCTCTTTTCGCGCTTGTCCAGACCCAGCGGACGAATGCCGCCACTGAGAAAGCCCGACACCGGGTCGGTTTCCTTCACCCGGCCACCGTTGTTGTAGAAATCGACCACATCCTCCAGTGTCGCAAGGCTGCCGTCGTGCATATAGGGGAAAGTCTTTTCAATGTTGCGCAGTGTCGGCGTCTTGAAAGCGCCCACTTCGGTGATATTTTCCGTCACTGCGAAGCGGCCGAGTTCCGACATGTTGGCCTTTGTCAGCACCGTGACATCGACATTCGCGCCCTTGCGGCGGGCCTGCAGAAACTGCTGCGCGGTCTGCGCCTCCCTGCCGCGGATTTTTCTGAAACCGACACCGATATTATGGAAGCGATTGTCGGTGAACAGCGCCTGGGTCTGTTCGATGGTATGGCAGGATACACAGCGTCCCTTGCCGGTGAACACGGCCAGGCCACGGATCTGCGCGGGGCTCATCGCCTTGTTGTCGCGCCCGTAGTAGTAGCGGTCGAAAGGCGAGTCCCCGGACACCACAGTGCGTTCAAAACTGGCAATCGCCATTGCCACGTGGTCCATGTTGATGGCATTTGCATCAACACCAAACACACCCCTGAACGCCTTGACGTAATTACGGTCCTTGCGGATCACCGCCAGCAACGGCTTGTGGTCGGGCAAACCGCCTTCCACCGGATTGACGAACGGTTGCTTCGCCTGTCCTTCCAGATCCGGCTCGCGCCCGTCCCAGAACAGCGTCTTCATGTAGGCCGCATTGATCACTGTCGGTGCATTGCGGGTGCCGGTCAGGCCGTTGAAGCCTTTCGAGACGGGCAGGTTATCGGTGAAGGCCTTGTCCTGCGCATGACAGGTCGCACAGCTCACCTTGCCGTCGGCGCTGAAGCGGGCGTCATGAAACAACCGCTCGCCCAGTGCGATCTTGGCAGGTGTCTGGGGATTGTTTTCGGGAATCGGCACCGGTGGCAGCCCCAGCGGGGCAGCGGCCAGCTGGCCCGCCATACCGGCGAATACCAGAGCAATGGCAAGTTTTTTCATCGTGAATAGCCCTCCTGTGACTGGACAGAAAGCCTAGACCCGGTCAGGCCATCTTGCCAATTGCATTTATCAAGTGCTGTAATAGCTGATACCTATCGAGGGGACCTGTATGAACCTGTCAGAATTGCGTTACGTGGTTGCGCTGGCGCGCGAGCGCCATTTCGGGCGGGCGGCTTCGGCCTGCTTCGTCAGCCAGCCAACCCTGAGTGTTGCGATCAAGAAACTGGAAGAAGAACTCGGCGTTACTCTGTTCGAGCGCGCCAGTAATGAAGTCCGGATCACGCCGGTCGGCGAGCGCGTGGTAGAACGGGCACAGCAGGCACTGGAAGCCGTCGAATCGGTGCGCCAGGTCGCCAGCACGGAAAGCGACCAGCTCGCCGGCCCGCTGCGTATCGGCGCGATCTACACCATCGGTCCCTACCTGTTCCCCGACCTGATTCCCAACCTCAACGAGCTGGCCCCGAAGATGCCGTTGATCGTGGAAGAGAATTACACGGCGGTACTGGCGGAAAAGCTCAAACAGGGCGAGCTGGATGTCATTATCATCTCGCTGCCGTTCGACGAACCCAACATTCTTACCCTGCCGCTATACGAGGAACCGTTCGTAATCCTGTTGCCTGCCTCGCACCCCCTGACGGCGCGCAAGACCCTGAGCCCCAAAAACCTGGAAGACGAAACCATTCTGATGCTGGGCGCCGGTCACTGCTTTCGCGACCAGGTTATCGAGGCCTGCCCGGCGTGCGCACCGAAGGCGATCGGCGAAGGCAACCCGGTGTACACCGCCGAGGGCAGCTCACTGGAAACCATTCGCCATATGGTTGCTTCCGGGATGGGCCTTACCGTTCTTCCCTGTACCGCAGCCGGTGCCGACCGCTACTCACAGCGGCTGCTGGCCATACGGCGGTTTACCCGGCCCTCGCCGAGCCGCGTGGTAGCACTGGCATGGCGGGCGACCTTCCCGCGACCAAAGGTTATCGATGCAGTAAAAGACGCGGTGGCCGCCTCGCAACTGAGCTGTATCCGACCAAAAATACGCAAGGCGCGAAAACCGGCTCCGGTCAAAGCATTATAGCTGTCAGGTCATGCGCGCCTGGCAAACCAGATAACGTAGCGCGCGCCCTTCGAGCCACGCGCCCGGACGCGTGTCTCTTCCACCTCGAAGCCGGTACTGCGCAATCGTTTCAGAAAGGCCCGGTCAGGCCCCGAGGACCATACCGCCAGCACGCCGCCGGGACACAGTGCCATGTGCGCCGCTTTTAGCCCGGCCGTGCTGTAAAGCCAGTCGTTCTCCTTGCGGCTGAGACCCTCGGGGCCGTTGTCGACATCCAGCAGGATTGCATCCCAGGCCGCCTTTTCGTCCTTGAGAATTCGCGCGACGTCCATTTCGCGCACCTCGACCCGTGGGTCCCGAAGTGGATGGCCGGCGACAGTCCCGAGTTCACCGCGATTCCATTCCACCACCGCCGGCACCAGTTCCGCCACCTCCACCTGTGCCTGTTCGCCGACGTGGCGCAACGCAGCCGCCAGCGTAAACCCCATCCCCAGTCCGCCGATGAGCAATCGCGGCCTCTCACAACCGGCGAGCCTGGCACAGGTCTGCTGTGCCAGAATATCTTCGGAACCGTGAACGCGGCTGCTCATCAGCTCGCCGGCGCCTGTAATCTTTATCGAGAACTCATCACCGCGCTGGTACAGACACAGTTCCCCGCCGTTTCCGGGTACCCGTGCACGATCGAGCAGAACCCATGGGTTCATAAAAGCGGATGGCCTTTCGGCAACTGTTTTGCATACCAGATAGCAATCCTGTGCTTCATGCTTTTCTGGTTTACCTGGTCTTCCGGAAGTGGCTGAATAATCTTGTCGTGGATCAGCAGGCGATAGATATACAGAATCTTTTCATTTGCGGAATCGGTGGGCTCAAAAACTGCCGCGCCCCGCTCCTCGGCATATTTCACGCCTGCCGCTATCGCACCCTTGACCAGTTCCGCTTCGTTCTTGAGCTTCTTCATGACCACCTCTGCACGTCAGTAATTACACGAGTTTCCTTGCCTTGAAGTACCGCCCCTTTATCTTCCCTTTGCCCAGCTGGCGCAACGCCAGGTCCGCGACAGAACAATCAACAGCTACGTAGGCATGGCGGTCGAAGATATCGATCTTGCCGACCTGATTGCCGGCAATACCCGACGCACTGGTCAGAGCGCCCAGTATATCACCGGGCCGCATCTTGCTCTTGCGCCCGCCATCGATACACAAAGTCACCATCGATGGCGCGGAACGTCCCCCGCGGCCAGGCCGCAGGCTGTCGAGCGCAGCAAAACTGATCGGGCTTTTCCGGTAATCCTCGATCGCGTTCACCCGGTACGACTCGGCGGCGACATACAGGCTCAGAGCCAGGCCCGCTTTTCCTGCACGACCAGTGCGGCCGATACGGTGAACGTGCACCTCCGGATCATGGCTCAGTTCAAAGTTGATCACCACTTCCAGATCCTGGATATCGAGACCACGCGCCGCAACGTCGGTCGCCACCAGCACCGGGCAGCTTCCGTTGGAAAACCGCACCAGCACCTGGTCCCGTTCGCGCTGCTCCAGGTCACCATGCAGGGAAAGTGCACTGAACTCCCTTGCCCGCAACGTGTCCGCGACCTCCTGGCACTGTTGACGGGTGTTACAGAAAATCACACAGGATGCAGGTTTATGGTGCTCCAGCAACGCGACCAGCGCAGTTACTCGCCTGCCCGTACCCGGCACCTCGTAAAACACCTGGGTGATCCTGCGTTGCGTATGCGTGGCCTCGACGCTCACCCGGACCGGGTCTGTCTGCATCGACGCACTGATAGGCTCAATCGCCTCGGGGTAGGTCGCGGAAAACAACAGGGTTTGCCTGCGCTCGGGTGTTGCCGACACGATTTCCGCCATGTCGTCATAAAAACCCATATCCAGCATCCTGTCCGCCTCATCCAGCACCAGTGTTTTTAACCTGCCCGTTTTGAGTGAGCCCTTGCGCAGGTGTTTGAGCACCCTGCCCGGCGTTCCCACAATAATATGCGCACCGTGCTCCAGTGAGCCCGACTGCGGCCCATAGGGCATGCCGCCGCACAGGGTAAGCAGTTTGACGTTGGGGATATAACTCGCGAGGCGGCGAATCTCTTTGCTCACCTGATCTGCCAGTTCCCGGGTCGGGCACAGGACCAGCGCCTGCACGTGATAGTCACGTACATCCAGTCGTGCAAGCAGGCCGATCCCGAAAGCGGCTGTCTTGCCACTGCCCGTTTCAGCCTGCGCAATAAGGTCTTTACCCTGCAGGATAACGGGCAGACTCTGCGCCTGAATCGGTGTCATGGTCTCATAACCCATCGATTCGAGGTTCGCCAGCAGCGCGGCATGGAGCGTCAGGGAAGCAAACGAGGGCATCGTCACAGTACCGGAGGCTGACCGATGCGGCCGCCAAGGATAATCTGTATGGCAAGCGAGGCAGCCGCGGTACGGTTACCGGCGCCGATTTTCGGGTACATTTGCTCCAGGTGCTTGTTAACGGTTCGCGGACTCATATCAAGAATTTCAGCAATTTCGCGGTTGGTTTTCCCGTGGGCAAGCCACAACAGGACTTCGGCCTCGCGAGCGGTTATGGACAGTCTTTCCTCCAGTATCACCGGATCGATCTCGACGTTCGGAGACTGGATTTTCAGCAAATACTCGTCTTCCCCGGTCTGCTTGAAGTAGCAGACCGTCAACACCGGCTCATTGTCGCGCAGGGACAGCGCCAGGTCATGCCCTGACTGCCCGCACGGCAGCCAGCGCCGGAGGCACTCGCCCAGTTCAACCGTTTCATTGCCGGCATTCTGCTGGCATTGATTCAGTAATGCCTGGGCCTCCGGCGTCGCCCACAGCACATTGCCCCTGCTGTCAACGCAAAACACATACTGGCGCATTGAATCCAGCACCTTCTGGGCCTCTATCAGCATGCGGGTGCTGTGGATATGCTGATGAATACGCACCAGCAGTTCGTCGGGACGAATCGGTTTGACAATATAATCGTTCCCGCCGGAATTGAAGGCCTTGACAATATGCTCGACCTCGCTGAGGCCGGTCATAAAAATAATCGGCGTCAGCGGCAGCTTCTTGCGGATCCTGCTGGCGCATTCAAAACCATCCATTACCGGCATGATCGCATCCATCAGGATGACATCAGGCGTGATCTGCTCCAGCACATTCATCGCCTGTTGACCGTTGAGTGCGATCAACACTGCAATGCCGGCCTCATCCAGCGCCAGATTGATCATGCCCAGCGAATCCGGCGAGTCGTCAACCACCAGAACCGTAGTTTTGTCCTTGAATTTAAGCATTATTCAGAACCGCCCCCTGCCCTGAACTCATCAACTGCCTGGACAATACCGCCCAGATCGCACTTCTCAGCCAGTTCATGGAGTTTTCCCACCCACGCGGAGTCGGGGCTCTGCAATTCAAGCTGTTCCGTACATTCGATCACCCCCTTCAGGTAGCCTACCCGGGCAAAACGTTCCAGCGCTTCCATGGTCTCCGGGTGAGATTGAAAAACTTCATCAACCTCGGCGCGACCGCTTTCGGCTGGCAGGTCCTCGACCGGCCCGGCATTGCACCACTCCAGATCGAGACAACGCTGCAGGTGCTCCAGGAGCTTTTCGATGCGAACCGGCTTGTTGATATACGCTTCGAAATCCGTCTCCCCCTGGTACAGCCGGGCGTTCTCGTACGGATCTGCCGAGAGAATAATAATAGGCTCATCAAACCCGCGTTTACGAAGTTCGGTCAGTAGCTGCCAGCCGTTCATTTCCGGCATATTGATATCGAGCAGGAATAAATCCACCGACTGCTCTTCAAGTCTGTCCAGGGCCTCCATGGCCGACGATGCCCGATGCACAACAAAACCAAGCGGCTCCAGGAAATCCCGGATCAGATCCCGGTGACTCTCTTCATCGTCCACAACCATGATATGCCTCGGAGGCCCCTTATAACCGCGTATGGTCGAATGGCTCCGGGTAGTAACGACGCCTCCTGCCACACCGGGCAGAAACAGGCTTAAACAAAACTCGGTGCCTTGTCCGGGTGTGCTTTTCAGTTCGAGATTGCCCCCCATCATTTCAACCAGAAGACGGCTGATGGACAGCCCAAGGCCGGTTCCGGTGATCAGTTTCGTCTGGTCATTGCGCACCCGCTCGAACGGTTCAAATATTCTTGACTGGTCTTCATCGGCAATGCCGATGCCGGTGTCCCTCACAATCATACGGGACACCTGGTTCCGGTAGGTGACTACCAGTTCAACCTCTCCTTGCGGGGTGAATTTTATCGCGTTGGATAACAGGTTGAGCAGTATCTGCCGCAGTCGCTTCTCGTCGATCGAAACAAACCGCGGCAATTCCTTCTGGCAGTGCACAGTAAACCTTATGCCCTTCTCTTCGGCCATGGGCCGGAACATGTCGTCGAGTTGTTGTATCAATGTGCGCACATCGACCGTATCGCGATGCAGGTCGAGCTTGCGCGCCTCGATCTTGGAAATCTCCAGAAGACCTTCGATCACGTCCGACAAATGCTCGCTGCTGCGCCTGATGACACCGGAAATTTTCCGGGCCCTCGCATCCATGCGTGAATCCGTCTCCATCAACCGGGCATAGCCAAAGATGGTATTCAACGGTGTTCTGAGTTCATGACTGACCCCCGACAAATACCGGGACTTGGCCTTGTTGGCAGCGTTCGCCGTGTCCCTGGCCTGTGCAAGCTCCACGGCGGTCACCTCGTGCGCCATCACCTCTTGAGACATCAACTCCGCCTGAAGCTGTATTTCGTTCAGCGCAAACCGGGCGCTCTTCTGGGCCAGCACGTACAGCCATATCAACACCCCGGTCACCAGCATCAGCAGGAAAAAGACCTGCCACAAGGCGGCGCTGATCATTTGCAGGTCCGCTACGGTTTTGTTCTGCTGTGCATAAAACACCACCGCGAGCAAACCGGCGATAATGCCGGTCGTGACCGTGAACACGCCCAGGTAATGGCCGGTAACGGAATGCAGGCGTCGATTGATGAAGTCCGGCAGTATCCGGTTGAACAGGACTTCCGCCTGTGCAGAAAGATGCGCCTGTGGCCGGCACTGGTTCCCGCAACGCGAATCCAGCGCACAGCACAGCGAACAGATCGCGCCATCGTAGCTCGGGCACTGGCTCATGTCCTCGACATCAAACCGGTTTTCACAAATCCGGCACTGCTGTTGCAGTTCACCCGCTTCTACCTCCTCCTTTCCCCGGCAAAGATAAAACCGTCCTTTGGTCAACCAGGCGATCAGGGGCACTGTAACAAACGGGATCAGCAGGGAAATGAAGGCTGCCAGTGATTCTGCAACGGCCCCGAAAATCCCCAGGTTTGCCGCGATACCCGCGCAGGATGCAACAAACATCGATACCACCCCGACGGGATTGATGTCATATAAATGACTGCGCCTGAACTCGATATGTCGCGGACTCAACCCCAGTGGTTTATTGATCACCAGGTCCGCCACCACACTGCCAACCCAGGCCACCACCAGGCTGGCGTAGATTATCAGGATACTCTCGAAGGCCTGGTAGAGCCCCAGTTCCATGAGCATCAGCGCAATAGCGACATTAAACACCAGCCACACGACCCGACCCGGGTGGCTGTGGGTCAGCCGTGAAAAGAAGTTGCCCCACGCAATAGAACCGGCATAGGCGTTGGTGACATTGATTTTCAGCTGTGAGATGACGACGAAAACGCCTGCCAGCCAGAGCGCCATATCCGGATTAGCGGTGATGTATTTAAAGGCCACGGCATACATGTGCGCCGGGTCACCCGCCAGCGATGGTGACAAACCGTGATTCAGCGCAAGAACGGCGAGAAATGAACCTATAAAGAGCTTGATAACACCGAACACCACCCACCCCGGCCCGGCGCCCACCACCGCCAGCCACCACTGGCCTTTATTCCGCGTGTTGGCTACCGGTAAAAACCGCAAAAAATCGGCTTGCTCGCCATTCTGTGCGATAAGCGGGAAAATCACTGCGGCTGCCGCCCCAAAAAGCAACAATTCAAAGCCCTGCCCGGCCTGAACCGTCGAACCACCAAATTCGAGCCACTGTGTAAACGCATCTGACTCGTGCAAAGCGATGAAAACCAGCGGGAGTATCTGCATAACCAGCCACAAGGGTTGTGTCCACGCCTGGAAACGGGAAATACGACTGATGCCGTGGGTCGCCAGCGGGATGACGACGATGGTGCTGATGACGTATGCCACCGACAAAGGGATGTCCACCACCATATGGATGGCCATCGACATGATGGCTGCTTCCAGGGCGAAGAAAATAAAAGTGAACGAGGCGTATACCAGCGAAGAAATCGTGGAACCGATATACCCGAAACCGGCGCCGCGGGTGAGGAGGTCGATATCGACACCGTCGCGTGCGGCGTAATAGGCCAGCGGCAACCCCGACAAAAAGATAATGGCGCCGACCACCAGAATCGCCCACATGGCGTTGGTGAAACCATAATTCAGGGTAATGGTGCCGCCGATGGCCTCCAGCGCCAGGAAGGAAACAATGCCCAGCGCAGTGTTGGCAATCCACGCAGACGACCAGCGCCGCGCCCGTTTTGCAGTATAACGCAGGGAATAGTCTTCCAGCGTCTCATTCGCCACCCACTGATTGTACTCGCGCCTGATCCGCGGTGCGTCTTTGTTCATGCTCATCAAAAGTCTGCAACACCTGTAACGCCGCTATGGGACGCGACTGTTTCATTATCAAATTCATGGAGCCTCGACAAGACGGGCTCACCGGAAAAAAAAACACCTTCCACCCAACCGCGGCAAAAAACGGCACGCGGGACAGCAACTGCAATAACCCAAATACAGCTTTTCCGCCATGCGTCATTTGACGTATACGCCTGCGCCAGATACCGGATTCTACCCCGGGCGACCGGCCTATAGACTCCTTCACCATGAAAGCCGCGCAGCCGTGTCTGCCTGTCTCTCATGTTGACGCGCTTTCCCGGACGTTTGTTTTGACCTCAAACCGGCCACTGGCCGCAACAACAGGAATCCCTAAATGCAAAAGAAAAACGTAGTTGGAAAATCGCTATTTCTCGGCAGCCTATTGACCGTGATCGGCGCTCCGGTTCTTGCCGCCGGAAAGATTGCGATTGACGATACCCGCTGGGTCAGCTTTGGCGCCGGAATCCGTACCTCGATCGCATCGATTGATGATAGCGCACCGGACGGCGGCAGGGGCAGCGACTTTAACCTGGAAAACATGCGCCTGTACGTATCCGGTCAGGTTACTGACGATTTCAGGTTCTATTTCGGCACCGACAAGATGTGGGGCGAATACGGTGTACTGGATGCAATTGTACAGTACGAGCCAAACGAAATGTTCAATGTATGGATCGGCCGCATGCTGACGCCCGCTGACCGCATCGAAATGAACGGGCCGTTCTATGGCCTGACCTGGGGCCAGTACACCGTGCCCCTCTACCCGTCAGATAATGATACCAGCAACGGTGCTGACGGTGTCGCCGGCACCTTTGGCCGCGACGAAGGCATCACCATCTGGGGTTCGCTGGGCCAGTTCCAGTACGCAGTGGGTGTCTTCGACGGTTACAGCGCTGACGAGAACCAGAGCGACGCCCCTTTGTACGCCACCCGACTGGCCTACAACTTCCTCAGCAAGGAAGCCAACCCGGGCTACTACACCAGCAGCACCTATTTTGGTAAAGGCGGAGACATTCTGACGCTGGCGGTGTCCGCCCAGTACCAGGACGACGGCTATGGCACCATCGCTCAAACCGGCTCGTTCTCCGGTTACGCCGTCGATGGACTGTTTGAGAAACCGCTGGGCAATGGCGGCGTGGTCACCGTTGAAGGTGAGTACAAATCCTTTGACGTTGACACCAGGGCGGCAGCCCCGGTGTTCGCGATGTTTGACGGCGACGCCTATTTCGCCAGCTTCGCCTACCTGCTGCCGGACACCGGTGGTCCGGGCCGCTACCAGCCCTACGTGCGCTACACCAGCAACGACCCGTCTTCCGGCAAAAGCAGCGATCTTGCCGAGCTGGGTGTCAACTACGTGATATCGGGACACAACCTCAAGTTAAACCTCAATGCGACCAGTGGCGACGCAAACGCCAGCGGGGCCAGGGGCACTGACACCGACACCATTACCTTCGGTGTGCAGTTCCAGATCTAGGCGTCCCACCATCAAGGAGATCGAACCATGAATACGAAACGACTGAAAAAACTGGTCATTGCTGCGGCAATCACCGCCTCTTCCCTGGCCAGCGCGGGTATGGCCTGGGCCGCAGACACCATCAAGGTCGGTGTTTTACACTCACTGTCCGGCACCATGGCGATTTCAGAAACAACCCTGAAAGACACCATGCTGATGCTGATAGACCAGCAGAACAAGAAAGGCGGACTGCTCGGCAAGAAACTCGAAGCCGTCGTCGTAGACCCGGCTTCCAACTGGCCGCTGTTCGCGGAAAAGGCCCGCGAACTCATCACCAAGGACGGGGCCGTTGTCACATTTGGCTGCTGGACTTCCGTTTCGCGCAAATCGGTGCTGCCGGTATTCGAGGAACTCAACAGCATCCTGTTCTATCCCGTACAGTACGAAGGCGAGGAGTCTTCGAAGAACGTGTTCTATACCGGCGCCGCGCCGAATCAACAGGCCATCCCGGCCGTTGACTACCTGATGAACGATCTGGGTGTTAAACGCTGGGTTCTGGCAGGTACGGATTACGTGTACCCGCGGACCACCAACAAGATCCTGAAAGCCTACCTGATCGCAAAGGGTGTCAAGGAAAGCGACATCATGATCAACTACACGCCTTTCGGTCACTCGGACTGGCAATCTATCGTTTCCGATATCAAGAAATTTGGCAGCACCGGCAAGAAGACCGCTGTCGTATCAACCATCAACGGCGACGCCAATGTTCCCTTCTACAAGGAACTGGGTAACCAGGGCGTGTCCGCCGAGGACATCCCGGTCGTTGCCTTCTCTGTCGGCGAAGAAGAACTGTCCGGACTCGACACCAAACCGCTGGTGGGCCACCTGGCCGCATGGAATTACTTCATGAGCGTGGAATCCGACGAAAATGAACGTTTCATTCATGACTGGCAGACCTTCATCAAGAGCAAGAAGCGTGTCACCAACGATCCCATGGAAGCGCACTACATCGGCTTTAATATGTGGGTCAAGGCGGTCGAGAAGGCCGGCACCACGGATCCTGCAGTCGTGCAGAAAGCCCTGATCGGTGTCGCTGTACCCAACCTTTCCGGCGGCTATTCGGCAATGATGCCCAATCACCACATCACCAAGCCTGTGCTGATTGGTGAAATCCAGAGCGATGGCCAGTTTGATATCGTGTGGGAGACCTCCGGACTGGTTCCCGGGGACGCCTGGTCCGATTACCTGCCCGGCTCCCGTGATCTGATCTCTGACTGGCGTGCACCATTGTCATGCGGTAACTACAACGTCAAGACCAAAAAATGCAGTGGTCAGAACTACTGACAGACATTTTGCACACAACATGAATGCCGAAAGCACCACATTGTAATACGCTAACTTTCGGAACCATGGGGCGCATGGAGCATAAGCGGGAAGTCGGACAGATCGTTTATGCTCTATGCCCTCCTTTATTAAATGTAAATATTTCATAACGACCTTATTTCGAGGTGAGATCAGACATGCCCGAATTCATAACAACAGCCGTGGTCAAAAGGCTCACACCACTGCTGCTGTTTTTTTCCCTTGCCATGGGGCTGACACAGCACGTCGTGGCCGATGGGACGCCGGATGAAGTCTCACTGGATGAAGCGTGGAAAGCGCTGACCGAAAAGAGCTATCGCAGCAAGGAACTCGGCATCGAGGTCATCGCGCAAAAGAATCCGCCCGAGGCCTACCCCGCCATGAAGGCCATGCTGGGCGGAAAGCTGTATTTTTCCAAACGCAGCAAGGCACTGTATTTACTGCACGAAGACAATGGCAACTACACATTCACGCCCCTGTTTGCAGGACAACCCGTTACCCGGGAAAGCAAGCGGGGGTTCAGCAAGGTAAAAATCAACAACCGGCTCAGAACCCGCCTCCGCCAGTCGCTGGCAGTGCTGCAACTCCAGCACGAAGACCGGAACGTGAGACTGGCGGCGGTACAGGAACTGTTAAAAAATCCCGATGCCAGGGCCGCCGGCCTGGTCAGGGCGGTTGTCGAACGGGAAACCGACCCGGAAGTCAGGACGGCCATGCAGATACTCGTGGCCGTTATCCAGCTGCGGAGTGGCGATGAAGCCGCCCAACTCGCGGCCATCGAGCAACTGGCAGAGAGCCTCAATCCTTCCGCCCTGAACGCCCTGACCAGTTACCATCCCCCTACTGCGGCGCTGAAAAAACGCGCGGCCGCCGCGATAGCCCGGATCACCGATCGCCGCGATCGCTATGCCCACGCCGAAACGATATTTTTTGGATTGAGCCTGGGCTCGGTGCTGGCACTGTCCGCCATCGGCCTCGCCATCACCTTTGGTGTCATGGGGGTCATCAACATGGCACACGGTGAGCTCATGATGATTGGTGCCTACACCACCTACGTCGTCCAGCTGCTCATGCCGGAGAACATCGGGGCATCAGTCATTGTGGCTATTCCCGCCGCTTTTATCGTCTCGGGACTGGTCGGTATTGCAATCGAGTACAGTATCATTCGTCATCTGTACGGCCGCCCCCTGGAGACCCTGCTGGCCACCTTCGGTGTCAGCCTGGTGTTGCAGCAGACGGTACGCTCCATTTTTTCACCACTGAACCGCAGCGTCGAGACGCCGGCGTGGATGTCCGGCGCCTGGCAGGTCAACGAAATCCTGGCACTGACCTGGAACCGCTTTTACATCATTATCTTTTGCCTGGCCGTGTTCGTGGCGCTCATCCTGGTCATGAAAAAGACCCTGCTGGGTCTGCAAGTGCGGGCCGTATCGCAAAACCGCCTGATGGCCCGCGCCATGGGGGTGCGCTCCAAATGGGTGGACGCACTGACCTTTGGACTCGGCTCCGGTATCGCCGGCATGGCCGGTGTGGCATTGAGCCTGCTGACCAATGTCGGCCCCAATCTCGGCCAGGCCTACATTATCGATTCCTTCATGGTGGTGGTGTTTGGCGGTGTCGGCAACCTGTGGGGCACGCTGGTTGCCGGCATGAGCCTGGGCGTCATCAACAAGGTACTGGAACCCTGGGCAGGCGCGGTGCTCGCCAAGATCCTTGTGCTGGTTTTCATCATCCTGTTCATACAGAAGCGTCCCAGGGGCCTGTTCCCTCAACGCGGCCGGGCAGCGGAGGACTAGCGAGTGTTTCTGATGAATATGTATAAACACGACAAAGCCGGCGCCTGGCTGCTGGCCACCCTGCTGCTGGTCAGTATTGCCGTACCCATATTAAACCTGCTGGTGCCGGAAAACAGCGCCTTTCACCTGTCCACCTACACCGTCACCCTGCTGGGCAAATACCTGACCTATGCCCTGCTGGCGCTGGCGGCCGACCTGGTGTGGGGCTACCTGGGCATCCTCAGCCTTGGGCACGGCGCTTTTTTTGCGCTCGGTGGTTATGCCATGGGCATGTATCTCATGCGCCAGATCGGCGAGCGTGGCGTGTACGGTGACCCGCTGTTGCCGGATTTCATGGTTTTCCTGAACTGGCATGAACTGCCCTGGTTCTGGCACGGTTTCGACCAGTTCTGGTTCGCGGCGCTGATGATCGTGCTGGTGCCGGGCATACTGGCCGGCGTGTTCGGCTACCTGGCTTTCCGCTCCCGCGTGACCGGCGTTTACCTGTCCATCATCACCCAGGCCATGACCTATGCGCTGATGCTGGCGTTCTTCCGCAACGAGATGGGATTTGGCGGAAATAACGGGCTGACGGACTTCAAGGACATTCTCGGCTTCGACCTGCGTGCGGACAGCACCCGTATCGCCCTGTTTCTGGCCTCGACCACGGCACTGGCAATCGCCTATGTGATCACCCGTTATATCGTCAGTTCACGTCTGGGCCTCACCAGTGTGGCGATCCGGGATGCCGAAAGCCGTACCCGGTTTATCGGCTACCGGGTTGAGAATATCAAACTGTGGGTATTCGTTTTCTCGGCCGTACTGGCCGGCATCGCCGGCGCCCTGTACGTGCCACAGGTCGGCATTATCAATCCCGGCGAGTTTTCGCCCCTGAACTCTATCGAACTGATTATCTGGGTCGCTATCGGCGGGCGGGGCACGCTGTACGGCGCCATCATTGGCGCCCTGCTGGTCAATTACGCCAAGACCTGGTTCACCGGTGCGCTGCCGGAAGTGTGGCTGTATGCACTGGGCGGCCTGTTTATCCTGGTCACACTCTATTTGCCCAGGGGAATCGTCGGGCTACGGAATTTACGCGAGGCAAAGGCATGAAACCGGTACAGGCGCTACGCGAGTTGGTCCGCCGCGACCGGGTGTTCGACTTCCTGGTTCAGCCCCAGCCGCCGGAACTCGACGTCAGTCACAACATCATTCTGTACCTTGAAGATCTGAACAAGAGTTTTGACGGTTTCAAGGCCATCGACAATCTCAACCTGTATATTGAGACCGGCGAGTTGCGCTGCATTATCGGCCCCAACGGCGCCGGCAAATCCACCATGATGGACATCATCACCGGCAGGACCCGCCCGGACACCGGCCAGGCCTGGTTTGGCCAGCGACTCAATCTGCTGCAGATGGACGAACCGGAAATTGCCGAAGCCGGTATCGGCCGGAAGTTCCAAAAGCCCACGGTGTTCGAGAACCTGAATGTCTACCAGAATCTCGAGCTGGCCATGTCACAGGACAAGCGGGTCTGGCCGCTGCTGGTGGCGCGTCTGAGCGGCGAACAGCGCGACCTGATCGATGAAGTGCTGAACATTATCGGCCTGCAGGAGCTGGCGTCTGACCCGGCAGGAAAACTCTCCCATGGGCAAAAACAATGGCTCGAAATCGGCATGCTGCTGATGCAGAAACCGGCCCTGCTGCTGGTGGATGAGCCGGTGGCCGGCATGACCCACCAGGAAATGGAACGCACGGCGGAACTGCTGACCTCACTGGCCGGCACACATTCGGTGGTTGTGGTGGAACACGACATGGATTTTGTGCGCTCCATCGCCCGCAAGGTGACGGTATTGCATCAGGGCAGCGTACTGGCCGAGGGCAGCATGGCCGAGGTCCAGGATGATCCGCGTGTCATCGAAGTGTATCTGGGAGCGTGACATGCTGACAATACGGGGACTCAACCAGTTTTACGGACAAAGCCACACGCTGTGGGATATCGAACTCGACGTCCCCGAAGGCCAATGTACCTGCCTGATGGGGCGCAACGGCGTCGGCAAGACCACCCTGCTGCACACCCTCATGGTCGCCCTGCCGCTGGCATCTGGCGACATCACCTATCGCGACCTGGCACTGCACGAGCTTCCGATGTCCCATCTCCACCCACCGCGCATCTACCCCATACGCCCTCGCCCGCGACTGA